>DASYWM010000145.1:0-5000 GCA_035936075.1 Thermomicrobiales bacterium | reverse complement strand
AGGGCCGGTGGTCTACGGACCGCCACTTCCGCTTGCCCTGCCGACCCCGATCTACATCACACCACGCACCCGGTTGATCCTGCTCCTGCTGATCGGCGCGGTGTTCTATCTCATCGCCACACGCGCATCGGACGTCGTCCTGCTGCTCTTTATGGGTGCGATCGTTGCGCTGGTGCTCTCGTTTCCGGTGCGCTTCCTCAACGCGTTCCTGCCCCGCAGGGTCGCGATCACGATCGTCGCGTTCTCCACGCTGCTTTTCGCGATCGTGTTGCTCGCGCTGCTGATCCCCTTCGCGATCAACGAGATAAGCCGGTTCGCCGAATCCTTCCCGGCGACAGTTGATGACCTTCAGGGGCTGACCCGGGATCTCCTCTTCCAGTTCTACGATCGTGGATGGATGGAGCAGCATCCGGATGAAGTGCTGAGCGACATCGAGGCAGGTATCTTCGACGCTGCACAGCGAATGGTCACGGATCTCCTCACCAATACCGTAGGCTGGATGACCCGTTCAGTGAACCTGCTCATCACGACGTTCGGGGTGATCTTTGTCTCCATCTATCTCGTCGCCGACATTCCGCGGTTCAGGGACTCCTTTGTCCGCATGTGGGCACCCGCCTACCGGAATGATGCGGTGGTTCTCTGGGATACGCTCGGCTACTCGCTCTCCCGCTACCTGAGCGGGTTGCTCGCCTCCATCCTGATCCAGGGAGTGGCAGCCTTCATCGGCCTCACTGTCCTCGGTGTTCCGTATGCCCTGCTTCTCGGGATCTGGACATCGATGACGGCAATCCTGCCCTATATCGGGGCCTTCCTCGGCGCGATCCCCGCCGTCGCGATCGCTCTCACGATCTCGTGGCAGCTGGCCCTTCTGACCACGCTGCTCTTCATCGTGATCAACCAGCTTGAGGCAAACTTCATCACCCCGCGCATCCAGGGATCCGCCGTGCGCGTGCATCCGCTGCTGATCTTCTTCAGCGTGATCGCCGGTTCCAGCATGTTCGGTGGGATCGGGGCGGTGATGGCAGTGCCAATCCTGGCGGTCCTGCGTGTGGTCGGGGAGTTTTTCTGGCTTCGGCTCCGCGTCCGCGAGGATGGACCAACGCTGCTGGCGGCGATGCGATCCGATGTTGCGGAGGAGCGCCTCTCGCAGCAGCCTCCCATTCCCGAGATCGTGGAGGAAGAGGCAGAGAAGGAGATCGTCCAGTCAGCCCGGGAGGGGCGAACGCTCTCGCTTGACCAGGTGCGGGACCCGGAGGCGACCACATCCCCGACGCCCTGAGGTGGACACGGGCTAGCCGCCAGATGATGAGCCCCGTACGACATCTCCTGTCAGGACGATCGCTCCCGGGAAGAGTTGCCCGATCCCGCATGTTGACTTCGCCGCACCCTGCGGAGCCTGAGGACGACCAAAATAAGGTGGTTGTTTTGGCAGGGAGGCGAGAGGCAAACACGCCACTCCCGACCCCGGCGAAAGATGCAATGAGCTTCCGGAACACCTGCGCTCCGGAAGCTCATTGGTGTGTGATGGCTACTGGTTAAATACGCCGCTCACGTTACATCTTGCCGTCGCCGGTGACGGCATTCTTGTTGACGTTCTTCGGAATGTCCTGATCCGGTACCGGGTTCGGTCCGCTGGACATCAGCGGCATTGGGATTTTCGCCTTGCCATGCAGGCGCGGGTCGAGTTGCGACAACTCGCCAATGTCGTCGGTCAGGGGCGCGGAATCGGCCAGGTACACGAACTCCCCGTTGCCGTCGGGTGTCGGCCCGCTGGCCTATCGACCCTCCTCGCTTGCCGTGCCCTTCGAGCAGTTCCAGAAGGTGTACGCCTGGGAGAGGTTCACCCGATCGAGCGGGAAGGGGCTCGGCACCTGGAACTGGTGCAGGCCATCGGTCTGGATCTCCTCGATCGCCGCCTGCCACTGGTTCTGGTGCATGATGTCGCGCGCCAGGTTGAACGACAGCATCTTGCGGATGTCCTGGTCCTCGGCCATCTCGTAGAGCCGGCTCACCTGCAGGTTGCCCTGCGACTCTGCCATCAGGCTCCAGCGAAAATCGGCCATCAGGTTCCCACTGGCGGTGGCATAGGCACCACTCCACGGCACACCGACGCTGTCATGGGCATTCGCTCCCTGTCCGGTGACGATCTCGTGCTGCGGGTTCATTGCGGCAAAGATGACGTCGCTGGGATTGCCACCACCAAGGGCCACACCGATGACGGGGATCTTGGCCGCGTCCTCCTGCTCCTTCACCGGCGCCTTGTCCAGGAGACGGGAGATCATCACGGAGAGCATCTCGACGTGCGCAATCTCCTCAGTCCCGATGTCGAGCAGCATATCGCGGTACTTCTCGGGACCGCGGCTGTTCCACCCCTGGAAGAGGTACGACATCATGACGGTCATCTCGCCGAACTTGCCGCCCAGCAATTCCTGGAGCCGCTTGGCATAGAGCGGGCCCGGCCGGTCTAGCTTCGCCTCGAACTGCAACTCCTTGACGTGAAAGAACATGGGTAGAACCTCCTGCATAGCGGGATGGAGCGATGTGGATCAATTTGACAATCACTCCCCTGCATCGGCGGTCGCGGGGGTCACGCCAACACACCTCGCCAACAGGAGGAATCAGTGCCGGACCTAGGCGGCTGGATGACCGGAGGAAGGCCCGGCCGGGTCGTAAAACACCATGCCGGCACGGTCGTTCACTGCAGGTGGGTGTTCAAGATGCCATTGGGTTGGGAACTTACAGGGAATGCTGTGCGCCGGAACCTGGCATCACCTCAGGGATGAACGCCTTCCATACAAAGCGTCGCCACAGGTACACGCCGCAAAAGGCGAGCAACACCGCACTGATGCCAATGACGATATCCAGGCCAATCAGCTGCGCCAAAGCCGAGAGGGAGAGCGTTGAAAAGGGCATCACCCCGTTGAAAGCAAGGCTGATGAGGCTCATTATCCGTCCCCGCAGCTCCTCCGGGGATGTCTGCTGGAGCCGGGTCATGATCTGGGAATTGCCCATGGCGAAGGAGAATCCACCGAGCATGACGCCGGGGACTGCCATGACGGGATCCTGCGAGAGCGCCATCCACGCCATCCCCACCGCCAGCCCGGTCACGGCAACCTTGAGACGCTTGGCAGCCACTGCTTCCAGACGGCTCCCCCGCAGCAACACGAGTGAACCGACCAGCGAGCCGGCTCCCATGAACGAAAGCATGATGCCAACCCAGCTGGCGGCGCCCCCCAGATCGTCGACGACATAGAGCGGCAACAGGACCAGCAGGGGCGGGGTGACGAAGAACGAGATAACCGCCTGCAAGAGCATCAGCCCCATGGTGCCATCGTCACTTTTGACGTACCGGAGGCCAAGTTTGAGCGCATCAAACTGCGATCCGGAGTCCCTCGCCCGAACAGGAGTCTTCAGCACCTTACGCAGCCGGAAGAGCGTGCCGATCGGGGCCAGTAACGCGATAGCGTTCATGATAAAGGCGCTCGCCAGACCAAGCGCGCCTATCGCCGATGCGGCCAGCGCCGGCCCAACGATACGCGTGGAGTTGAATGATGCCGAGTTGAGGGCGATTGCCTGGGGCAAATCGTCTCGCGGGACCAGCTCAGCAACAAATGCCTGGGCTGCCGGGAGTTGGAATGACATGACAACCCCGCCCAGGGAGGCAAAGACGAGGATATGCCAGTACTCGATGCTGCCGGTCCCGATCAACCAGGCATAGACAAGCGAGAAGAGACCCAGCAGGCCCATTGAGACCATCAGGATATGCCGCCGATTGAACCGATCGGCGATCACTCCGCCGGTCAGGCTGAGCAGCAGCATCGGCACGGCCGCCACGATATTGATCATGCCGATAGCGAGTGCCGAGGTCGTCAAGGAGAGCACCACGAGCTGGATTCCGACCTGCTGCATCCAGGTCCCGGCCCACGCCACGATCTGGCTGAGCCAGTAATTCCGGAAGGGCGCGACCTGCAGGGCGTGAGGGAGTTGGACATCGCGCAGCCACCGCGTCGTCGGCCAGCGTAGCGACCCCGTCCGCCGGATTGAAGGGGTAGTGTTGAAGGAGTCATTGCCCTTGTGGCGATCAGCCGATGCACCGTTGTTGACGGCGGGAAGACCCTTCGCCGAGGAGCCGATTCCCACCTCCGCTGGCGAAGCACCCGAAATATTCTTGTCTACGGTCATCGTGTGTCGTCCCCTCGCGGCGCGATCGCCACGGTTGCCTGATGTGCATTATCGCCGAGAGCGCACACCGGGCAACCGTGTTGAGGAGACATTTGCACCGAGGATTAGGTCTTCATGGCACCTGCTGTAATACCCTCGATAAAGCGTCGCTGCAGCAGCAGGTAGAGAATGACCATCGGGATCATGGAGATCGTCACTCCGGCTGCGATCATGCCACGGTCGGCGGTAAATCGCCCGAAGAAGAACATGGTCCCGAGTGCGACCGGCCGTAGCGCATCACGCTGTACGAAGATCAACGGCATCAGGAACTGGTTCCACGTATAGATGAACTGGAAGACAACCAGTGTGGAAAGGCCGGGAATCGCTAGCGGCAGCATGATGCTCCGGAACACTTGCCACTCGTTTGCCCCGTCCATCCGCGCCGCATCGGCAATATCCACAGGTAACCCCTTGAAGAAGCCCCGCATCAGGAAAATGCCGAACGGTAACCGCAAGGCGATGCCTGGCACAATGAACGCCCAGTAGGTCTCCAGGAGCCCAATATCCCGCAGGAGATAGTAGATCGGGATCATCACGGACTGGAAGGGCACCATCAGTCCCAGCAGGAACAGCGTCAGGATTACGCCCCTGCCGGGTAACGGCAGCAGCGCGAGCGCGTACCCCGAGAAACAGGACAAGGCCACGACCCCGGTGACGATCGCCGCACAATAGATGACAGTGTTGAGCACGTAGCGGTCAAAGCCACCGACCGTCCAGGCTCGCTCGATGTTCTCCCACCGCAGCTCCGTTGGCAACGCGAAGGGGCTGCGCGAGATCTC
>DASYWM010000144.1:0-14027 GCA_035936075.1 Thermomicrobiales bacterium | reverse complement strand
CCTGTCGGGTGCCAACCTGGAGGGTGCGAACTTAACCCGCGCCACGCTGAACGGTGCCAGTTTCAATCACGCCAATCTCACCGACGCCAGCCTCGCCGAAACCGACTTTTCCTACGCGGACCTGACCGGTACGGACCTGACGGGCGCCACCCTGACCGGCGCCTTCTGGTTCAACACCACCTGTCCCGATGGCTCGAACAGTGGCAACGACGGAACCTGCGCGCCAGCATCTGAGACCGGGGGTCGCGCTCCGGACGCCACCCCGGAAGCGACACCTGCGTTGCCGGCGGCCACGGCTCCATTTGGGTTGGGGACCGTCATGCTTCCCGACGACATCGAGGGCATTACCGAACTTTTCGACCAGCTCCCCGCCGCCGTGGCGGATGAACCGCAAGCCTCGGCTCCGGGCTACGAGGAGGCTGGCCGCTTCGTTGCCGGCTACGGGACGACCGATCCCGACTTTGGTCCGCCGCTCATGCTTCAGGCCATCAATTTAGCGGCTGGCGACTTCTTCCCGATGGATTTCACCGTTGCCGACTTCGTTGCCATTGCCACCAATCCTGCATACGACTACGATGCCGTGGCGTTTGGCCAGGATGGCACGCTTGCCTGGGTCCGTGCCGAGACTACTGCCGGCATTGCCGGCAACGAGCCTCAACCGATCTATACCCTTGCGTGGGGTGACGTCACCAGTCCATGGCTCTTCACCGCTGCCGCGTTCAGTCCCAAGGGGCTGGATGCCTTGGTCAGCGCCTTCGTCGCAACCGCCAAGACCCGACCTGCCACTCCTGCAATGGAGGCAACCCCGGTGGCTCTAAGGCACTGGCAATACCCCCACCTCTTGCACACCGCCCTTGCCAAGAAACCGGTTCAGGCACAGCCCTACAGGGCATGCGTGAAATGTTTCCAACACCCAACGTGGGGAACTTTTACTTGGTCTCTGCCCGTCCAGGATGCCAGCGGAGCGGTTATCGCCCAACCAACGTCCGGCCCCCGGATTTCGCTCGCCGTCCAGCCTACCAGCGGCCGTGTACGCGATCAGCAGAGGCCACTGGGGACGCCAAGGGCGTTGCCTGCGGCGAGGCGACCGGTGATGCCACCGGAGTCGCACCGGGCGTTCCATCCGATTCCACGACAGGCGTCGCACCGGGCGATCCAACTGGTGTAGCTGCTGGAGACGGTGCCGGTGCCTCCACAAATGGTTCACCTCGCCATAGCAGACGCGTATTCCACGTCTGGAAGTACTTGTGCGGCCGAAAGCCCTGGATGTCGGGACGGACCAGCACCAGGTCGTGCGGGAAGCCGAACCAGAGTCCGAAGAGATCCTCGTTCGCGGCAATCTGAAGCATGCTGAGCGCCGCCTTCATCTGCGGCTGGAGCCATGCACCGAAGTACTGCTGGATCGCGGCATCAACGGCCTCGTTGCTATATCCACCGGGGTTCCAACCCATGCGGTTCACGCGGATATCCCACGCGGTGCCGTAGAGATCATATTCGGCAAATGCCGGGTACTGGATCAGGGAGAACGCCACCATGTCGTACATGCGGTTCTGCACCCAGCGATCGTCGAGCACATCAGGATCAAGCCGCTCCAGGGTCAGGCGGGCGCCGATTTTGGAGAAATCCTCTTTCAGGCCCTCCAGGATTGCGAGGAGCTCCGGCCGTTCCCTGTTGGAGACAATGCAGTAGAGATCGAGCCTGTTGCCGACCGCATCCTCGCGCATGCCATCGCCGTCGACATCGCGCCAACCTCCCTCGTCCAGGATCCGATTGGCCTCCTTGATGTCCTGCTTCGGGTTCTTGATCAAAGATTCGTGGGCCCAGGGTTGGGTGACCGTCCCGGCTTTCATCTCATCGATGAAGCCGAAGAAGATTTCTCGCGCGTAACCGGTCCGGTCCACGGCGAGGGTCAGTGCCCGGCGCAACGCAGGATCGCCCATCATATCCGCCGTCACATTGGCCGGGTTGGCGAAGTTGAACGCGGCGAAGAAGGCGACGGGAGCCTCGGCCACAAAGAGGCTCCCCTCCTCGTCCCAGAGCCCATCCATCTCCGTCGCCCGGATGGGAAAGACGATATCGACATCGCCGTCCTTCCAGCCCTCGAGCCGCGACTGCTGATCGTCCTCGCCGATCAGCTCCAGCCGATCGAAATGGGGAGACCCGTTCCAATAGGCCTCGAAGCGGCCAAACAGGAGGGAGTCGTCGCTCATGCCCGCGAGCTGCCACGGGCCCGTGCCGAGCGGCGCGACGCTCGCCCAGTCGTAATCGGAGAGCGATCGCTCCCCGACCGGCATGCTCTCCCAGTACGGAAGGTACTGCGCGCTTGAAAATATGAGCTGGCTAGCGCCGTTGAAAAGAAAGGCACCATCGGGCTCGGCAAAGACCACCCGCACGGTATGCGGGCCGTCGACAGCGACGTCCGTGATTAGGGCAAAGAAATTCGCCATCGCGCTGTCGTAATCATCACGGTATGCGATGAACGAGAACCGGACATCCTCCGCCGTGAGAGGTGATCCATCGTGGAAGAGCACATCATCGCGGAGCTGGAACGTCAGCATCAGGCCATCGCTGCTCCACTCCCACGATGACGCGAGCCAGGGCTGCGGCTCCATCGTCACGGAGTCGATCCACACCAGGGGATCAAGCAAGCTGATGAGTGCCTGGAAGTCCTGCCGCTGTGCGGTGGGGCTGAAGCGGTGGAGGTCCTCACGCCGGATATACAGACGAAGATCGCCGCCAGGTTGTGGCGTACCGCGATACTCGGGTCGCTGATCGCGCACGATCGTAAGAGAGGTCTTCGGCACGGCGGACGGGAGGGGTGTGCTCTCGGGCGACGAGATTGGAGAGGCATCCGGGGTTGCCCCCTGACCTGAGGCACGGATCCCGGCGGCGGCCAGCCCAATCCCGGCAGCCCCCAAACCCATCCCACGCACCACGCGCCGTCGCGTCGCTGTAATATCTTCCAGGGGCCGCTGTCTAGGGGAAGGCTGATAGATCATATGATCTGTGCTTGATTCCAGTATCCGACCATGGGCCGTCCAAACGTCAGGCACCATTGTACATCTGTACGTACATTCGTTTCGATGAGTCCCTGCTTGCGGAAGACCTAGATTAGTGTCGTGAAACCCTGCCAGAAGAACCAGAGCGCGAACCCGATGATGATGACACCACTGATGCCGGTCACCCATCGCATGCCGGACCCCGTCACGAACCGGCGGGAGACCTGGGCGAGCATGGAGACGAACGTTACCCAGCAAAAGATGCCGAACATCACCCCCATGACCAGGATCGGTGACCCCACCTGTCCTACCCTCTGGACCGCATCGGCCACAAGTGCCGCGCCAACGGAGAGCCAGTAGACGATCCCCATCGGGTTGAAGACGGCCATCAGAAACCCGGTGATATAGCTGCGCCCGCGCCTGGGAATACGACCGCCGGTGTCGACAGTATCCCCGCACAACGCGGTTCGGACGCTCATCCAACCGACCCAGCCCAGCATGAGACCGCCCGCGAGAAAGAGCGGAACCCGCAACGCTGGACGATCGGCCAGCGGTGTCAGACCCGCAACGATCAATGCGGCATAGATCGTGTCTGCGCTGAGCGCCCCCAGGCCCAGCACCCACCCATGAACAAAGCCGTCACGGATGCCCCGGCGGATGATCTCCACATTGATTGGACCGATCGGCGCGGCAAGGGTCACACCGACCGTCATGCCATAGACGATAAGTCCAAGCGTTTCCATCGGGGTCACTGAGGCATTGTTCCTTGGATAAAGATGAAGTGACACGAGACGGCGAACTCCTGCCCGGGAGTCTATCAGAGCGCGATTCAGTGGAGCGTGGCAAACTATCCGGAACGACAGCACAGCGCCACCCGATCGATAGACGGCCTGCCAGCCCGGGCCATGGGACGCCGCCAGTCCTGCCAAGGCTTCCCGACGGAGCAAGGAGCATGCATGGATAACCATTCAACCTCGCGTCCCGATCCCGATGATGAAGCAATCCGCGACAACACCAGGTATCCAGAGTCCGCATCCAATGACACACCGTCTGATCTGGTGACCCTCCCGGACGAAGGAGTGCAAGCTCCTCCCCTGGACGTTGACGAGCGGATTGGCTCCACCGGGCAGCCGGAGGTCATCGCTTTGCCGGACAATGCCGACGGTCAGCAGAACGCAGCCGACCATGACTTCGAGGACGAGATCGACGAGCACATGCCCTTGCCCGTCAAGGAGGATTATCACGACGACGACCGTGTTCTCACCGATCCGCATGACGTCCAGGACGAAGTTGATGAGGTGACGCCCCTTCCGGCAGGAGACGCCTGGGATCACACCGACGATTTCTCAACGGATGAGGAACTCGATGTCGTCACGGCACCTTCCAGGCGTGATCCAGCTGAGACGCGAGAAGCGGCTTCGCCTGACAACTACATGACCATCGATCCGGAATCCTCGGAGGCCGACGCCCATCCAGGCTCATCGGACCGGGTTCGGTTCGTAGATCCGTCGAGTACCTCCCCCATCGGTGGCACGCCAGTCTACATGGGGGGCCCGAGCGATAACGATCCGATCAACAACGAATCAAACGTCTACTCGTCGTCATATTCATCGAGCACAACGGATATCAGCGACGAGGGTGCCGACACAAGCGATGAGGAGTCACTCGCTTCCACCAGCACGACGGGTTTCCTCACCCCTCCCCTGCCACCTCCCCGGCTTGACGGCATTACTACCTGCCCTGTCTGCGGGCAGTCGACGAATGCCTTGCGCTTTTGCGGCTATTGTGGCGCGCAGCTGACTGAGAACCGCCACGAGCTCACCGCGACATCCTTCAGGGGACACGTCGAGGAGCGCGCCGGGATGCTACTCGATCCGCTCGCCCGCTGGACCCGCCCCGCTCCCGTACGCCTCATCATGTTGGCCGGTGCTGCGCTCGTCCTGCTTGCCCTGCTGGCGAACAGCGGCGGTCTCGCCCTCATCTTCGCCGCCATGATCCTGCCGCTCATCCTGGTTTTCTGGTGCCTCCACAAAGATCTCTTTGAGAATGAGCCACTGGCTATCGTTGCCGGCTTCGGTGTGGCGGGAACGCTCATCGGCGGGGTGCTCGGTTGGCTCGCATCGCTTGTCGTGACCAACTCCTGGATCGAAGGGGGAACCCTCAACTACGGCGCAGCCGGGTATGGAGGTTTTTTGGCCGAACGGGCAGGGAACCCCCCGTTTGTCGTGTGGACCCTGGTGGGCATCATCCTCCCATTGCTTGCGCTTACCGCGATCGTTGGGGGACCCCTTGCCATGCGGCAAACGATCTCTCTGCGAAATGAGGTGATGGACGGTCTCACGCTAGGCGCACTCGTGGGAGCAGGCTATTCGATTGGCACGGCCGTCGTCTTCGCATCCCCCATGGTGACCCAGGGTGGACCGGAGTCGGATGCCTCCAGCTGGACGCTGACAACGATCGGGCTCACCATCATTCGTCCGCTGATCTGGACACTCAGTGGCGGCATGCTGGGCGCGGCCGCCTGGCGGTACCTGTTGACGGGCACGATCCGCTCGGCGCTAGTTCCCGCCCTGGTCGGGTCCACAGTTCCATTGCTGTTCACCCTCGTATCGGTCCAGATCTCTCCGGCAGGTCTCTGGCCGGAGTTCCTGAGCGGTCTCCTGATGGCGGCCGTGGCGGGTTTCTTCTTCACCAAAACCATAGACCAGGCAATACGGCATGACCGCCGGATACTCGGCAACGATGGCTCCAGGACGGTCTGTCCCAACTGCCATCAGGTGACACCGGCGGGACACTTCTGCGCCCATTGCGGGTCCGACCTCACCGCCGATAGGTCTTCGGTCACGCGGATGGACGACGGGGATCTGCAAGAGGCGAAATGATCCAGCCGTACATTCGGACGTACAGACAAACGCCGACCCCCTTGCGGGGGCCGGCATTCCAATCTATTCCGAAGCACCTCATCAGAGTCACTGCCTTGGGAAAGTCAGCGTCCCAGGCTGGTCGGTCACCTTGTAGGGTGAACAACCAGAACCTCGCCGTAATCCTCGCGTGTGCGAGGTCTCAGCCATCTGACCAGGGAGGTGGTGCGGTCCCCGCTCAATTGTCTGAGAAATCAGCCGCCGAAGATGGCGTCTGACCGAGTTCCTGAGAGATCTGGAAATGGTATCGCGGAAAACCGCGCTTCCAGCCACCCACAGCGCCGGTCGATCTCAGGTGGATCGGTATATTCCGATATCCCGGACCGTCCGGCAGTTGGTCCGATGCCTCAGCCTCTTCACGTTAACCGCGTTACTCCTAGTTGTCAAGGAGCAAATGCAGGAAATCAACAGATGTACGAACACGGAACGCCAAGTGGGGCTCATACCGCCCAAAAGCCACCAGTTTGCGGGCCTCTCCCGTGCAGTCCCGCACCATGCTCCTGCTGCAAGGACTACGCAGTGATCGCGATCATCTCATCGCCTGCATGAATAGGGGTGATCTCGGCGACATCGTCCTCCGTATCAAGCAGGACCTGATGCAGTGCCATCATCCGGCTGTGGATACGGCGAAGTGCCGCGGGCGTGATCGTCTGGTATCCATCGCTCAGGGCATTGTCCGGGTCCGGATGGACCTCAATTGCGAGACCGTCCGCGCCTGCGGCGATACCGGCCAGGGACATTCGCTCGACGAGCTCCCGGCGACCTGTTCCATGGCTTGGATCCACGATGACCGGCAGATGCGAAACACTCTTTATTCCCGGCACAATATTGAGATCGAGGTTGAAGCGGAACGCCGGATCCGAGGTACGGATGCCGCGCTCACAGAGCACGACATTCGGGTTGCCATGCGCCATCACGTACTCAGCGCTCATCAGGAACTCTTCAAGTGTCGAAGAGAAGCCGCGCTTGAGCAGGACAGGCCTGCCGGACACTCCGACCCGCTTCAGCAGCGGGAAGTTGGCCATGTTGCGGGAGCCGATCTGCAGCATGTCGGCGTACTTCGCCACAAGCTCCACCTGATCCGGCTCCATAACCTCGGTTACCACCGGCAGACCGGTTTCCTCGCGCGCCTCGGCCAGGTACTGCAATCCCAGCTCACCCAGTCCCTGGAACGAGTATGGGGACGTCCTGGGCTTGAAGGCGCCACCCCGAAGCATCGTGGCGCCAGCGGCCTTGACCTGACGGGCCACCTCGATCTGGGCCTCGCGCCCTTCTACCGAGCATGGACCTGCCATGATGACCGGATCACCACCGCCGATTGTGATATCCCCGACACGAATGTGGCTGGTGCCACGAGCTTCGAGGCTGGCCAGCATGTAGGGCTTGTGGGCCGCCTGCACCCGCTCCACGCCAGGGAGGGCAATCGCATCTGCAGGAAGCGCCCCCCCAATGGCAATCACCTCGCTACCAAGACCGTTGGCCATGGTCTGCGTCATCAGCCCGCGCCCTGCGGCCGCCCGCAGAATCTCGTGCTTGGTGTGTTCGGATCCGGCGGATACGGTGATCAACATGGCTCGTTCCTCTCTGATCTCGTACGTTCCAGTGGCTAACATGTCCGACTCGGTCATCATCGGGCAACAAAAAACCGAGACGTCTGTCTCGGTTCCCCCCTCAGTGCTGCGTCTGGTTGCTCGGTGGCGTCTCTTGTGTCCCTAGTCGGTACACTCAAATCGCCCCGCCAGCACAGCCGGGGGGTTCGTAAACCAGTAATACCAAACCGAGGACGTTAATGCGCATGTGCCGCTTGCTGCGGCCATGGGCATCTCTGTCTCTTCGACTGGTGGGTTCAGGCGGTTGCTCGTCATGATGGATGCAGGGTAACCGACCAGGTTTCCAGATGTCAACCCTTTTCGCATGCGCAATAGGCGCCACGCCGACCTACTTTTTGGACGGCTGCCCCGCAAGGCCCCGATCCCGATGGCACACGAATCGCATGGCTGGGCAACATTGCCAAAGATGAACGTCGAGTCCCTCACGCAAGGAACACACATGAGACTACCGGGAACTGAAAAGCGTTCGTTACGGGACCAGGTGACCGCAGGCGCCCTCGCCGGTGCGGCGGCCTCGCTTGCCTACGCCATCGAGCAAGAGATCGATCTCCGGGCCTTCGATCATTATGCCGACGACCTCACGTTACTTGGAGGGCTCATCACCGACGGCCCACAGGCGAGACGCTCGATTGGTCTCGTCCTGCATCTCTTCAACGGCGCTGCGGCCGGCGTTCTATACGCAACGCTGTTGCACCATCGCATCCCCGGCTCACCCCCGATGCGCGGCATCATGTTCGGTCTGGCGGAGAACACGTTCCTTTACCCCCTGGCGCTGCTTGAGGACAAGCACCCGGCCATCCGAAAAGGCACCCTGTCCCCGTACTGGAACCTGTCTGCGTTCACCCAGGAGACACTTCGTCACGTCGTCTTCGGCGCAGTGCTGGGATCGGCTGCCGAGCGCCTGCTCAACCGGAAGGGCTGATTTTGGCACTCCCTTGGCCCACGACTTGCTAGACAATACGCATTGGCCGAAGACGGAAAGAGCGCCGGAAAAACCGGTGTGCCGTCTCGTAGAGTCGATTGATGAGAACAGGAGAAATGCCACATGGCTTTCACACTTCCCCCGCTTCCTTACGCTAACGATGCTCTTGAGCCGACCATCGATGCCCAGACGATGGAAATTCATCACGACAGGCATCACGCCACCTATGTGACCAATCTCAATGCGGCGCTCGAAGGCACTGAGTTCGCCGATATGGACATCACGGAACTGATGAAGAACCTCAACTCCGTGCCCGAAGAGAAGCGAACCGCTGTCCGGAATAACGGCGGCGGACATGCCAATCACAGCTTTTTCTGGGTACTGCTGACGCCCGGTGGTTCGCAGCAACCAACTGGTGATCTCGCCACGGCGATCGACCAGACCTTTGGTTCCTTCGATGCCTTCAAGGAGGAGTTCCAGAAGAAGACCGCTGCGCAGTTCGGCTCAGGTTGGGGTTGGCTCGTCGCCGACGGAGGTAACGTCTCGATCGTCACCACGCCGAACCAGGACACTCCGCTCAGCCAGGGACAAATCCCGTTGATCGGCGTCGACGTCTGGGAGCATGCCTACTACCTGAAGTACCAGAACAAGCGCCCGGACTACCTCAAGGCAGTCTGGAACGTGATTAACTGGGACGAGGCGGAAAAGAACTACCAGAGCGCCCGCTAACGCTCACCTAACAACGCCAGCACCACATGGATAAAGCCGCGGTCACCATAGTGGCCGCGGCTTTGTGGTAGCCGGAACTGCACAGTCATCGAACCCCTGCCAATTGGTTCAAATATCGGAAACACCCACGGATGCATAGGACGCAGGTCGCCGGGAACATCCCTCCCTCGGCGCCGGACGGTGCGATGGCGGTATCATCAGGGGCGAGATGACCTATGCACTCACAAAGACGAAGGACCCTGCCATGTCGCACGCATATTCAACCCGCCTCTTTTCCCGCTGGAGGATAATCGCGGTGCTGACCGCCCTCCTGGTCACTATCGCATCGCTCGCGACAGTTGTCGGACAGGGTTTCGGCCCCGCTGGCCCATCTCCGGCAACAGGTCATACCTCCGTGGTGGCGAACGGGGTCGTCTCCCTGGAGGAAGGAAGCAGTCGCTGGCACATCACCCGCCATATCGCGGAAGCTGGTGGCAGCCCGATCCAGATCACCTCACCGGGTTTCGTGCTCGCGGAGAACACGCCGCTCCTGGTCACAAACCAGGCGTCGGGTGAGCGCTATCGGCTTGCCGCCGGCGAGGCCCTCATGCTTCACCGCGGCACAGAGGTGACGGTGGAGACGTTCGGCGCACCGGACAGCTTCATCTTTGTCCATCTTGTTCCCGACGAGGCAGAGCCGCTGGCAAACGCTACCGAGCGCATCCTCACCAGCGCATCCTTCCCGGTTCAGGGTGGCGACTATGACGCTGACCTGCTCCGGGACGTACTTGATGAAGGTGAGACAGCTTCCATTCCCGCGGGTGCTCTCCCGACGAGTCTCTACGTCCTTCGCGGCGAGGTAGGCATAACCAGCGGGAATGACGAGCGCACGCTCGGCGCAGGCGAATCCGCCATTTTTTCTGGCGATCTTGAGGTCAGCGCCATCGCCGACGGCAGCGTCTTCTACGCCGGGTTTCTCGGCGCATCTGTCCCTGTAGTCGACAGCCCAGTCACGCCCGTGGCAGCGACGCCAGTACCCGCCACGCCCGAGGCTACTGCCCTGCCGGCTACCCCACCCCCTGCGCCTCCGACTCCAGAGCCTGTCCCTCCCACGCCAGTGCCGGCCGCTGACGCAGCTGCGGATTCTGACGGCGATGGGCTGACCGACGCGCAGGAAGCAACAATTGGTACGGATCCCGCCAACCCGGATACGGATGAAGATGGCATCACGGATGGGGACGAGATCAACGTCTGGGGCTCTGACCCGCTTAACCTCGATACGGACGGGGATCTACTCTATGACGGCGGAGAGTTGCTCTTCGTGACGGCAATACTCGACCCAGACACCGACGATGATTTTCTCAGCGACGGCTCGGAAGTCTACATCTACGAGACCGACCCGACAAATCCCGATACGGACGGTGACGGTGTCCGGGACGGGGCCGAGATTTACAACGGCACCAATCCTCTGGCTGCCCCGGCACAGCCCGCACCACCAGTTGCATCCGGCGACACTGACGGAGATGGGCTGACCAATGCACAGGAGGCCCGGTTCGGCACCAACCCGGCCGATGGAGACAGCGATGGTGATGGTGTAAACGACTCGAACGAGGTTGCCGCCGGCACAAATCCCCTGGACAGGGCCAGCTTTCCGTAGCGGCTCCTTCAGGAACGGCAGCTTATATGTCGTCTAAAAGCCCTGCGGCTGGGTCGCACCAGGGATGACCGAGGATCGGCCCAGCCGCGGATACCCATCACCGCGCCGGAGTAGAGTCACCCGATGATCGCCCAATTGGTCCTGCCAAATATCCAGCATAATGTCGTCCTGGCTCCCTTCACTACCTACAAGATCGGGGGACCAGCGGACGCGTTCGTGACAGTGACCTCAAAGGATGAGCTGGTCACAGCGGTACGCAGAGCCCGGGAACATGACATCCCCTATTTCCTCCTCGGCACTGGCGCCAATATCCTCATTGGCGACCAGGGTTTCCGAGGTCTCGTCATCCACAATCGCGCCCAACACGTCTCCATATCCGGCGTCTCCCTCACTGCCGGGAGCGGTGCCACCATCGCCGAGCTGATTGCCCTGACCGCCGAAAAGGGTCTCTCCGGTTTCGAGCATTTCGCAGGCATCCCTAGCAGTGTGGGTGGCGCAATCTGGCAGAACCTCCATTTTCTTGCGCCGGACCGGATCGAGACGCTCTTTATCGAGGGCATCGTGGAGTCGGCTGAGATCCTCGACATTCGCGGGGACCGGCGCACTGTGAACCGGGAGTTTTTCGAGTTCGGCTACGACGACAGTCGCCTTCATCACGAAGAGATCATCGTGCTGGACGTCACCTTTGCGCTCTCCGAAAAACCTACAGAAGAGATCATGGCGCAAGCTCGCGCGAACCTTGAGTGGCGCGCCCGGCGACAGCCTCCGGTCCAAGAGTTTCCCTCCTGCGGCTCCGTTTTCAAGAAAATCGAGGGGGTCGGGGCGGGCCGCCTGATCGACCAGGTGGGGCTCAAGGGTTATCAGGTGGGTGGTATCCAGATTTCCCCGAAACACGCCAACTTCCTCGTGAACCTCGGTGGAGGCACCGCGCGGAATGTGATGGACTTGGTACGTCACGCCCAACAGGAGGTACGGCGCCAGACCGGCTACGAGCTGGAGATGGAGATTGGGCTCGTCGGCGAATTTTAGATCCCCTTGGCCTATGGTCCATGACTATTGGCGGCCATCGCTCGAATGCACCAGCATCCGGCTCTCGGTGAACATACACGTCAGGAACCCTCAGGCTGGCGATTGCTCCCCTGCGACTTCCCGGCCGTCCGGATCGGGAAGCGGCCGGATTGTCAGAACGCCCAGACGAGGGCCACTGACCATCGCCACCGGGTGCCCCATCGCCTCGTAACGGGCGGTAGCTCCGTCAGCCGAACGTACCTGGAACGTCACGGTGAATCGTTCTCCCCTGGCGGCTCGAAGGATCGGCGACTGCTCATCGCTTAGAAGGGAGCCCTTCCCATCAAGGAATGTTGGGGATCCCAGGCCCTGGCCAAGGAGATCGCTGTACATCCGGTTCTGGAGCACGATAGAGCCGCTGGCGTCCACCACGACGATCGCGTCGTCGACCGCGTCCAGGATGGCGCGTAGCTGCTCTCGCGAGGTCTCCCCCTAAGGGCCAGGGTTTGCAGCTCAAGAGTCCTCGCCTGCAGGTCGTCGTTCGTTGTGTTGAGCTCCTCGACGGTCGCCTGCAACTCTTCGTTCAAGGTCTCGAGCTCCTCATTGCTCGCCTGGAGCTCTTCGTTGAGGGTCTCGACCTCTTCAGTCGCCGCCTGGATCTCCGCGCTCGCTATCAGCATCTGCTCGTTCTCGTTCCGGAGTCGGGAGATCAGGTGGGTGAGCTCCTGATGCGAAGCGAGCACCTCTTCGTTGGCCTTTGCCAGGCGCGCGGATCTCTCTTCCGCGGCGGCCCGACGGTGCCGAATCTGCTCGCGTTCGGTCACGTCAATAGCCGAGACCACAATCAACCCGTCTCGCTCCCTGCCCGGGCCGCTCAGCGCCGTGCACAGGACTTCCACGCTCTGTTGGGTTTCACCATGCGTTCGGGTAGAAACCAGCAGACCCCGTGACCCCTCTGGTGACTGCATGGCCTGGTCGATGAGGCGGCGCAACTGTATGGGATCGAATTCCTGCACAAGATGGATCAGATCCTGGTCCATCGCCGTCGTGTGTATGCCAAATAATCTCCTCGCCTCACCATTGATGTCGCGGATGTCGTAGCTTCGATCGACAATCACCACGCCAAACGGAAGCACACGAAGGAGCCGCTCCGGATTCCACAATGACTCTTCTCCGCTGCCAGCTCTTGCAGATGAGGTTGGCGGCATCAATTGCTGCGGTGCCGCAGGGCGAGGCGTGACATGCTGGCTCGCCGCCGGGGGCATGACGTCCCGGACCCGAGTCGTCGGGATTGCCGTTCGGTCGCCAACCCGACGGAAGACCTTCAGCCGGGATTGGTCCACGGCAAAGTGCTCTGTCAGCGGGCTCACGCTCTCCGATTTCCCCAATACGAGGAAGCCTCCCTTACGCATTGAGAACGCAAAGAGTTGCAACGCACGTCGCTGCAAGGCGGGAGTAAAGTAGATGAGCACATTACGGCACAGAATCAGGTCGATCCGCGGAAACGGCGCCCGCTGAGCCAGGTCGTGCTCACCAAAGACGAGCATGCCGCGAAGTTGCTTGTTCACCTCATATTCATCACCGTGAGGAATGAAGTATCGCGACACCATATCGGGGGGCAGACCACTCAACGCATGAGCGGAGTAGAATCCCCGCCTGGCAAACGCAACAGCTTCGTCGTCCAAATCGGTGGCGAAGATTCGGACATTGAGGCCTGGCTCCTTCTCCGCCAGTAACTCGGAGACCATGATTGACAGGGAATAGGCCTCTTCCCCCGTCGAGCAACCGGCGGACCAGATTCGCAGGTCCTCTCCGCGATTTCTGGCCTCGTGCATAAGTTCCGACAGTATCTGATCGCGGAGGTAATCAAAAAGCTCGGGGTCACGGAAGAAGTGGGTGACGTTGATGAGGAAGCTGCTTGTCAGCCGGCGGCGCTCCTCCGGATGCTGACGGACCAAACGCACATAGTCCTGGAGCGACGCCTCCCCCGTCGCTGCCATACGTCGTTGTACCCGTCGCTGAATAGTTGCCTGCCGGTACGTTGTGAAGTCGACGCCGCTCTCCTCTCGCAGCTCCTCCAGGAACGATCGGAGCAGCGAATGCTCTGATGCCGGCGGTACGGCAAAGCCCCCGTTGACGAAATCGGTCAACAGGACGCCGATCCGCTCGCGGTTCACCATGACATCGACTATGGACGGAGAC
>DASYWM010000143.1:0-2713 GCA_035936075.1 Thermomicrobiales bacterium | reverse complement strand
CCGCCGCTGTTCCGTCTTACTGGAGAAGCGTATTCAGTGCGTCGCGCAATGCCCGGAGCACCGACTCGGTTTCCGGGGAGGAAGCGAGGTCGTCGCGATCCACTCGGCTGAGTGAGCGGGCGAGGGCGGAAACTTCCTTCGCGACTCTGTCGCTGTCGAACTTCGGCGCAGCGATAAGCTCCGCCATGTCAGACGAGTTTGTGTTCCGGACAGAGTCGAGGATCGCCTCCGTCTGCGCTCGCAAGTCCTCCGGCGCCGTCGGTGTCACGAGCGCATAGAGATCGTCCAGTGCCTTCATCACGGCATCAGGATCGTCGTCGTGGATGATTGGAAGGGAGCGGAAGGCCTTGGCCAGCCTGCTCGCCTTGGGAGCCGGCAGTTTCTCCGACACAATCAGCTGGCGTAGCGCATCCTGCCGGATGGCAGGGAGTCCCTGAAGGGCCCTCGACTGCTTCTCGCTGAGGCGGCCAGTCTGGATGTCCTCCTGCGCTGCATCGGGGAGCTTTTCTGTTCCGAGGAGCTGGAAGAGCCGGCTGCGCTTGATGCCGACCGTCTCAGCCACCTGCTCCCAGGGAACGCCCCCCAGTTGCTCCCGCAGAGTCCGTAGGGCTGCTGCGCGATCGATCGCATTGAGGTCGTCGCGGACGACGTTTTCCATCAGTTGCTGCAGCAGTCGCCGCTCCTCGGGAACGTCCCGAACGAGCGCGGGGATCACATTGAGTCCGGCGCGCTGAGCGGCCCGCCAGCGGCGTTCGCCATGAACGATGACGTAGATGTCGCGCTCCTGTTCGTAACGCACGACGATCGGTTGCAGCACACCCTCGGTGCGTATTGAGGACGCCAGTTCTTCCAGACGTTCCTCGTCGAACGTCCGCCGTGGCTGGTGCGGGTCCGGCTCGATCCGGGGAAGATCGATCTCCTTGGCCTCTGCGAGATCAGCAACCCCGGTAGCTTGAGGTCGAGTGTCGCTGAAGAGCGCATCAACGGTGAACCGGCGACGGGACCGGCCGGCGCGTTCAGTCATCCCCTGCCTCCTCAAGCCAGCGGCCAACATCCCTGTAGGCTGCGGCGACATTCGACCGCGGCATGTATTGCAGAACGCTGGTACGTTCGGCGGTTGATTCTGCTCCTCGTACGGAGAGCGGGATTGCCGGGAGTAACGGTAGTTCCGGGAATTGCTCTTCGAGTTGCACCAGCATGTCTTGCGCGAGACGCGACGAGTGATGGACCTTGGTCGGCAGGAAGCCGAGTACCCGGAGATCTGGATTGAGGCGCGAAATACGGCGAATCGTCTCGAAGAGGCGCTTCAGCACCATCAAGGAAAGTGGATGTGGCTCGATCGGGACCACCAGCTCGCCGATCGCGACCAAGATATTGATCGAGATGATGTTCAACGCTGGCGGGGAGTCGACCAGGACATAGTCGTAGGCGGAAAGATCGGCGGCATGTAGCCGGTGATCCAGTTGGCGTTCACGCTCGAGCACGTTGAGCAGCTCAAGCTCTGCCGCGGCGAGATCCGGATGGGAGGGCACGATATCGATGCCTGTGATCGTTGTTGGGTGGGTCACCTGCTCGATGCCGATCTCGTCGTCGAGGAGAAGGTCGTACACCGAGAGATCAAGCGAGGTGACGTCTGTACCGATGGCCATCGAGAGGCTAGCCTGCGGGTCAAGGTCGATAGTGAGCACGCGGCAGCCGCGCTCCGCCAGGGCAGCGGCGACATTCAGGGTGCTTGTCGTCTTCGCGGTGCCACCCTTTTGATTGAAGAAGGCAATGACACGGGTCATCCGGGGTTGTGCTCGATCCTCTGGTGCGAAGCCAGGGTGGGTCCCTGGTGGTGCCAAGGAGGGCACCGATGCTCACTCCATCATACCGAGCGGGCGGGAGGCCGTGCATCTTTCGGGCGGTGTGCGTCTCCGCATCGAAGCGGGTGGAAGTGAACAGCGGCGGTCAGCCCTGTCATCGTGTCGGCGTGGGATGGCAAGGCAGGGCTGCCAGTTCGGTCTCCATTACCTCCTGAGCCGGGAGGCCACAGGAAAACCTCTACTGCTTCAATGATCTACATCGTTGAAGCAGTAGAGGTTTCGTCTGACTGTTTTGCCGTTGGCTTCGGTGCCGCATCGCCCGATCAGACTGCCACGGTGCTGTCAGCCGGTTCGGCCTTCACGTCGCGTCGGGGCGATTGGTCCGGGCTCACTACCGGCTCCTGGCGCAGGTATTGGCCGGCGGCGATCAGGATTGCGCCAACTGTGGCCCGGAGGCGTACCGAGGCTTCCACGATTCGGTGTGGCTGCTCCCCCCGTGCCTGGCGTAATTTCCTGACCTGGTCCGCCTCGTGGTGGTACCTGGTAATGATGACTTGAGCCTGGTGCTCATGTTCGTACTGCTGCGCGTGCATAACGGGTCTCTCCTTTTGATGGCAACACGTTTCGACGTAATGTTTTCGTCGTCCATGGCATCAGGCAGTTGCTCTCGGGTGGACTGTTTCGACGCCTGGTTCCGGGCTGTCAGTCACGTGGCGACGGAAATAGGCGTGAGCGACCGTCAGCATGGTGCTCATTGAGGCGTTCATCTTCGTTGTTGCAACGATGATCCTGTTCGGCAGTCCAGCGCCGACGATGTGCAGCTGCTCTGCCCTGATGGCGTCACGGTGGTACTGATCGATACGGGATTGCAACAGGTACTGGTGATCGAACTGGGATTGCATGTCGCG
>DASYWM010000142.1:0-10652 GCA_035936075.1 Thermomicrobiales bacterium | reverse complement strand
CCGGTTCTCGCCCCACGCGCGCATTCCCGCCTCATACGCAGCAGCGGTTTCCGGTACTTGCAGCATGAGTCCGATAAAGTCGTTGGTCGTGAACTCCTCGCCGTCAATCCGTCGAAGAAGTCCTTCCACAAAGGGAAGCATCTTTTCGATCAGTTCATCGACTGTCACACCGTTCGGGCCCGTGTCGTGCGCCTGTACTCCCACTCGGTTGCTCCTTGCTGGTTGATCCCTCAGGAAGACACTTCGTCACCCGTCCGCAGGGCAACATAACTCTCGTAACGCTGTTGGCTGATTTCGCCAGCATCCACTGCTGCTCTCACAGCACATGCAGGCTCGTGCACATGGGTACAGTCCTGATAAAAACACTGCCCGAGAAAGGGCCGCATTTCAATGAAGCAGGTATCGAGGCGTTCCGCAGGGATCGCATGCATAGCGAGTGAACGCATGCCGGGCGTGTCGGCGACAAAGGTATCGTCGCCAATCTGGTGCAAGCGGGAGCCTATTGTGGTGTGCCGCCCTTTGCCCGTCGCCGTGGAGACGTCGCCAATCTCCCGGGTATTCCCGGGATCGATTGCATTCAGCAGTGACGATTTGCCGACGCCTGACGGCCCGGCGACCGCCGTCGTCTTACCCTGGAGCGCCTGTGTCAGTTCCTGAATTCCCTCGCCGGTATGCGCGCTGACAACATGAAGCGGATACAGATCGCGATAGACCCCAAAGATCCGCTCGATGCTCCTCTCTGACTGCGGCTCATCGAGCTCGGCCTTGTTGACAACGATTCTCACCGGAATTTCCTGCAGTTCTGCAAGGATGATGAAGCGGTCGAGCATGCGAACATGCGGCTCCGGATCGACAATCGCAAAGACGAACATCACTTGGTCAGGGTTGGCGAGGATGACCTGCTCCGTATCCCTCGTGTTCCGCGCCGTCCGCACGAGGGCTCGGGTTCTCGGCCCCACTGCCTCGATCGCAGCCTCGTTGTCCGGCAGCTCCACTACATACACGCGATCACCTACCGCCACAATGTCCGTGCGGCGCCGATGCTTCTTCAATTGTCCCCGCAGGGTGGCAATGAGCACATCGTGCTTGCGCGGACCTTCCAGCAGTTTGACCTCAAACCAGAGACCATGGGCACGGACAACGATCGCCGGCACGGCATCGGCCGGCACCTCCGTCACCGGAGGTGCGGCTGCTCCTGTCTGGTCGCCGCGAGAATCGGCTCTGTGGCGAGGGGAGGATCGACGGGGTTGCGCTTTGGGCAAGCACGAATCTCCTGGATAAGCGCCGGACCGAACGACGAGCACGGAGAGCGTCAATAAGCCTCTGACGCTCTGCAACCTATTATGAGAGCAAGGGTCAATACGGAACCGTGCATCGGCATCGGATATAACTTCCAGCCATGCTTGACACCCGTGGCGTTCCGGATATGCTTACGTAATGGAAGCGGTGCAAGTCCGCTCCCGATAACGCCATGCGTTTATAGATTGCCGGAGGCAAGACATCCAATGATTACAATGACCCCGGAAGCCATCACGCAGCTCAAGGATTTTCTTTCAGACCAGGGCACCCCGGAGCACGCGCTCCGCGTGTTTGTTGCTCCAGGAGGCTGCTCCGGTCTCCAGTACGGCATGACCATCGATGAAGCTTCTGACGAGGGCGATGAGATCATCGAAACCAACGGCGTCAAGGTACTCGTCGATAACTTCAGCGCTATGTACCTTGAGGGCGCCGAGATCGACTTCGTGAATTCCCTCATGGGCGGCGGCTTCACGGTCCGCAATCCCAACGCGGTTGCTTCCTGCTCCTGCGGCCACTCCTTTGATACAGGCGATGATGCGGCAGCCACTGCCCAGGGATGTGGCTGCGGCGACTAATCTGTTGCACATCATCCCGTCGGGCCTGTCTCTTGCGTCACCAAGATCTGCTTTGGGCGGCGCAGGTTCGCCTCCCGTTCCCAGATTGTTCAGTACTTCACAAACGCTTAACAGTAGGTTATAATATGGTGTCCGGCATGCGAAAGCATGTCTTCCGATTATGCCGTGGCTCGCCAAAGCATCCAGCGGTGGAGCCCGTCCGATCATCCGCACGATCGAAGCACCACATCAAGGGCCGCTCCATTTCGCACATATGCTCGAGGAGCAGATGCCTTGATCGTTCAGTCGAGGACATTTGGCGGCAACCACCCGGCGCAACATACCCTGCGAGATAAACGGGATAACCGTAGCGCACGCTGATAGATCATCCGTGTGCGTAGTTGCGTGCCGTTAACCGCGTGCACTGAAGAGAAAAGAGTAATTGAGATGTCGACCTACGACGTGGCCAAGATCGACCAACTCGCCAGGGACAGCATCAACGGCGAAGAGAGACCAGATGTCCCTGAAGAGATTACCACGCAGATGGAACCCGAGCTCGAAATCGAGCCGGATCTCGAACGAGACCTCGACGTTCTCCAGCGCCTTGATCCCAACTTTATCAATGACCCGGTGCGTCTCTATCTTCGCGAAATCGCGGAGACCGCTCTCCTGACCCATCAGCAGGAGATTGAGTTGGCCAAGCGTGTTGAGGATAACGACCTTCACGCTGTGCAGCAGTTCGTCCGTGCCAACCTCCGCCTCGTCGTCTCCATCGCCAAGCGCTATGTCAATCGTGGTTTGACCCTGCTGGATCTGATCCAGGAGGGCAACATTGGACTGATGCGTGCGGTTCAGAAGTACGACTGGCGTAAGGGCTTCCGGTTCAGCACGTATGCCACCTGGTGGATTCGTCAGGCCATCACCCGCGCCATCGCCGACCAGAGCCGCACCATTCGCCTTCCCGTTCATATGGGGGACTCGATTTCCCGTTACCGCAAGACCCTGAACCAGCTTGCTCAACAACTCGGCCGTCAGCCCACCCCGGAAGAAGTAGCTGAGGCCATGGAAGTGGCGCCGGAGAAGATTCACCAGATCGTCCAGGCTGCCCAGCGGACCATTTCGCTCGAGACCCCGATCGGCAACGAGGACGATACCAGCCTTGGTGACCTGATCGCCGACGAAGTATCGGAAACTCCCTACGAGGCGGCCAGCGAATCGATGCTGAAGCGGGATGTCTCCGCTGCGCTCGATACTCTCTCGGCCCGTGAGCGACTGGTGCTCCAGCTCCGCTTCGGTTTGGGACAGGGCCATCAGCACACGTTGGCGGAAGTCGGAGAGCAACTCCAGATCAGCCGCGAACGCGTTCGCCAGATCGAGAACGAGGCGCTGCAGAAGCTTCGTCGCATGGACGGCGATCGTCTCTTCGCGTATCACCAAGAACTCTAGGGACTACATTCAACGATCAGCGTCAAACGGGGAGGCGGTTAGATCGCCTCCCCGTTTGCTTTCCGCTCCAGAAGTTCACCGAACACCAGCGAGATTTCCCTACGCGACTGCCCTGGTTCCTCCAGGCGCTTGTCATTTACGCAGCGCCGCCCGGACAGCAACGGGGCCGTGAGCGCGTTAACGATGACGGAGCTTGGGATCGAGCATATCCCGCAATCCATCGCCGAGCAGATTGAGAGCAAACACTGTAACTGTCAAAGCGGCCCCGGGTACGATCATGGTCCATGCCGCCTGGCTTAGATAGAGTCTGGATTCGCTCAGCATCCCTCCCCAGGATGGCACCGATGGCGGAGCACCGGCACCAAGAAACGACAGGGTAGCCTCCCCTAGCACCGCTTCCGCAAAAACAAAGCTTGCCTGGACAATGAGTGGGGACATGCAGTTTGGCAACAGGTGCACCCGAAGCACGCGCCACATGCTACAACCGCTGCTTTCCGCTGCCTCTACAAATTGAGACCTGGCCAAACTCAGCACGACAGAACGAACAACCCTGGCCATCCGCGGGGTAGAAACAACCGTGAGCGCGAGGATGACATTGCTGATCGCCGCTCCGCGTACCGCCATGATCCCGATTGCGAGAACGATTCCCGGGAAGGCCATTAACCCGTCCATGACGCGCATGATCGGTGCGTCGATCCTGGGCACAAATCCCGTCAACAGACCAATAAAGCCCCCTACCAGTGACGTGGCAATGGAGACGCAAACTCCCACAAGCAATGATAACTGCGCTCCCTTGACCACCCGGCTGTAGATATCCCTTCCCTGGGCGTCTGTACCGAGGAGGTAGTCTCCAAAAGGAGCAATGAGTCGCTCACGCGGTTCCTGAAACGTTGGATCATGCGTCATAAGCCATGGCGCAAGGAGCGCCATGAGCACGATAAGCGAGAGAAGTACCCCACCGATCACCATACTTCGGTGCCTGCCAAACACCGTGCCCATTCGGCGAAACCGACTGGGGGTCCAGGTAGCCGCTCGTACGTCGTTGACCGTCGTTGCCACGTCCTACCCCTCTGTTTTCCGTAAGCGTGGATCCAATCCAGCAGAGATAATGTCTACTAACAGGTTGACCAGCACATATATCGCGGCAATCACGAGGACGCTTCCCTGCACAAGTGTGACATCTCGCCGACCAACGGCCTGGATGAGCAGCCGGCCAATCCCCGGAATGTTGAAAATCTGCTCGGTCACCACTGCGCCACCGAGCAAAGCCGCGAATATGAGTCCAGCCACATTGATGAGCGGAATGATGGCGTTCTTGAGCGCATGAAGATAAACGACACGACGCTCCGCCAGGCCCTTCGCGCGTGCTACCAGCACATACTCGGCTCCCAGCACTTCGAGCATCATTGATCTGGTCATTCGGGCCAGCAAGGCAGCCTGCGCAACGCCAAGCGTGACCGACGGGAGAATCAGGTAGCGGAGCGACTCCCACAACCCATCAGAGAGGGGCGCATATCCAGCGACTGGTAGCCACCTGAGCTGCACGGAGAACACCAGAATCAGGATCAGGCCAAGCCAAAACGTTGGCATCGATATGCCTACGATGGCAATCGCCATTGTCCCCATGTCGAGCCACTTGCCCCTGTTCTGTGCCGCAATGATGCCGGCAGGAAGTCCGATCGAGAGTGCCACCAACGTTGACAACAGGGTCAGGAGTAAGGTGGGTTCCGCTCGATCCGCAAGTGCACTCAGGACCGGCTCGTTCAGAAAGAGGGAGTCTCCAAGATCGCCCCGCACTGCATCGCCCAACCATCGCAGGTACTGCTCGGGGAGCGGATCGTTGAGGCCAAGATCGTCCCGCAGCGCTTGCCTACGCTCTTCTGTTGCATCCGGCCCAAGAATGACCCCGACAGGATCTCCAGGCGTTAATTTGAGCAGGAGAAACACAGCGGTCGCTACCAGGAGCATGACCGGAATGATCGCGACGAACCTCCGAACCAGAAAGCCGGCCATTCAGCGTACCTCCCCCCGCTTCCAAACACACGACCGCCCTGCAGCCGGAACGACGTTACAGGGCGGTCGTGTGGTGTTATGGTGCGCTATCCGTTCAGACCAAGGTTCCAGAAGAACCAGTCCGGCATGTTGTTGTATCCTACGACCTCCTGACGTATACCCCGGAGCACAAAGTTGTCACCGCATTTGACGAACGGCATCTCGTCCCAAATGAGCGCGGTGTACTCGTCGATGATCGACTTGAGTTTTTCGAGATCTGTTTCCGCGACCATCTCGTTGACCAAGGTATCCTTTGCCTCGCTTTCCCAGAACCCGGGCCAGGCGGGATCGTTAAAAGGCTGCGTCGCGGGGTGACTGTATTGGCTGTGGCCGGTCAGGAAGATCTCGTACGCGTCTGGCTTTGCGCGATTCTGCACGAGGGTTGCCCAGTCCGAAACGATCAACTCGACCTTCATGCCGATTGCTTCCATCCCTTGACGCGTGAAATCGGCCATGAGGAAGTTATACGGGTATTCCCGAGTTGCCAGCCAGCGCACGGTTTCACCGTTGTACCCACCTTCCTTGAGGAGAGCACGCGCCTGCTCAAGATCGACCCTGTCGTACACGTCGGCGCCTGCGGTGCTGTACCACGGTGTTTCCTCACCGCAAACTGACGGATCGAACCGAACAAATTCTTCTTGCCCGAACCCGGCAAGCATGGCCTCACTCTCGCTGAAGCAGAGCTGAACCGCCTGTCGAAGCGCCGGGTTCGTAAAGAGCCCCTGAGCCTTGTTGAAATGCGGGCTGTACCAGTAATAGGGCTGGACGATAATAGGATCGACGGCTGGGTCCATCTCCAGCATTTCATGCAGGTCTGACGGGAGCACATCCGAGAAGTGATACTCTCCCGTGATGAGACCGTTCGCCCGCACCGATTCATCAGGTACAGGCACAAAATCGATACCGTCAAGATAGGGAATGCGCTTTCCCGCCAATCCGTTCGGCGGATCATTTCGTGCCGCATAGTCGTCGAAGCGACCAAGCCGGAGATAGCGATCGACCTGGTGCTCAATAAACTTGAATGGCCCTGTACCGATCAACTGGTCTTCCGGGATTTGATCAGTCCCGGCGGCTTCAGCAACCGATGCCGGGGTGATCATGGCTTCCGAACGGGCAAGGAAGCTGGGAAGCACACCCGAAGGCTGGTTGAACACCATCTTCACAGTCGATGCGTCTGTCGCCTCGATGCTATCCATACGACCGTAGATCAGCTTCCCTCGACCATTGATCTCCCCCCACCGGTTGAGGGAGGCAACAACGTCCTCCGCCGTCATCGGATCACCGTTGTGGAAGGGGACATCAGTCCGCAGCTTAAAGGTGAACTCCAGCCCGTCTTCGCTTCCCTCATAGTCTTCGATGAGCATCGGCTGGGGCGTAAAGCTGGAATCGAACGCAAAGAGGGTCTCAAATATCTGTTGCGAGACGTTGTTTGTCACCGTGGCGGTGGTGAACACCGCGTCTGCTACAGCTGGCGGTTCCCCAATGATCGCAACCTGTAGCGTTCCCCCCTCCGGAATTTCGACTTCGTCCTGTGCAGATGTCGGTTGGGAGCCTAGGGCGAGTGCGCCGGCCGCTCCTGCCATGCCGAGCGTGAATTCTCGACGGTTACTTCGCATCGGAATCGCTTCACCTAATTTGCGCGAGGTCATACAAATTCTCCTTACCTGGTAGAGCGTTCCGACGCTCCTATCGAGACGATAACCGTTGACGACGTTGTCGAGTCCGCTCACCTTACCCAAGGATGTATGAGATGTAAAGCCCGCTCATAGAATCTCGTGGACACTTCCTGGCTCCCGCCCACCTTCGAGAGCCGCCGTAGATCGAGAACGAGCCAGGCAAACAGAGAAGCTTCGTTACATGGAGGGCGGTCGCCTCTTTCCCTATGACTGGGAACCCTGGGCCCCTGTACATCAATCCATTCACGGCAAGAGAGGCCGGTTCGATGGGAACCGGCCTCTCTTGCACATCAGATGGCGCCCGCAGGGTTTTTCGAGTACATGCCCGTCGCCGCCCAACACGCGGGTTCACAGATCCCGCGATATCACGATCGTCCATTCCTTGATCGTTGCTGCTTCGATGATCCCGTTCTGGGCGAATGGGTCATTCGTCAGCAATTGCTGCACCTCCGAGAGGTCAGCCGCATCGTAGATGACGATCGCTCCAGTGTCGTCCACATATGGACCCGCATGGAGAAGCTTGCCGGCTTCCATGAGCCCTCGTTGATACTCGCGATGCGATGGCCGCACTTCCTGCCGGCGCTCCGCGTCCTCCCCGTACTGCAACATCGCGGCAAACAATGGCATGGTGCGCCTCCCCTTCCCTCTCATCTCTCCGGATGGAGAACCTGTTCGTCAACGACACGGTACCCGATAGCGCATCCCGTCGCAATCGGATGCTCACTTTGCGATCGGCACACATCGAACCCAACGACACGCTTCAGGACAGGGCTGGCATCACAATCGCTAGCTGGTGAAGAGGGGCGTTGCTATTCCTGCGCCTATGACGGCCTGCCGTGCAACGTCTCCGATGAGCTTCTCGCTCACGTGCATATCGGGAAGGTCCTCACAGAAGACACTGATGATGACCATGCCTGCCTCAGAAGTGGCAAATCCCACATCATTAGTGACACCCAGGATGGAACCCGTCTTCGATCCCCAGCGAAGCCCGTCCTGAGGCATGTACCGGCCAATCCGCCGCGTGTTCTGCTGCTTCTCGAGGATCGCAAGCATCTGGGCACAGGCATCAGGCGAGGCGACCTGATTGCCGAGAAGCTTCCCGACAAGCGAGGCGTACTCCGCCGCGGTCGCCCAGTTCTCGTGTTGTTCGCCCTCCGCAGGCTTCCCCTGCATCTTTCGGCCCAATGTTGACTGCTCCATGCCGAGTTCTCGCATAGTGGCATTGACGTTTTTCATCCCCGCCATGTCGATGAGGATGTTTGTCGCCGTATTGTCGCTGATGCTCATCATGAGGTAGAGAAGATCCTGGATAGTGACAGCCAAACCCGCGTGCAACTCATGCAACACACCGCTTCCCACACTGTGATCGTGTCTCTCGACCACATAGCGATCAGTCAGCGCTATCTCGCCTTGATCGACTCGTCGGAAGATCTCGATCATGATCGGAATCTTAACAGTGCTGGCGGCGCGGAAGCGTCTGTCTCCCCGGTGTTGGAACGTCCACCCACTAGTTGAATCAATTGCAACCCCGACCGCACCGCCGGACGCCTCCGCCTCCTCAATGAGCCGTTTGAGCTCGTGCTCTTCAGCCACAACAGCCTCCTCCCTTGTGATTCGTGTGATCCATGCAGCAGCATGTCGATCGGAGCAGGGTAACAGAACGATTCTGAATCTGGATCTCGCTCGCAGAGCACTCCTGATTCGACGTGACCGTACACCTGCAACACGCTATCCTTGACTTGGGGAGCACCGATAGCGACGATCCGAGCGTGGAGATAATTCGACGATATGACCTCGGTTACGACAGACGACAAACAGGCACTCTCGAAAGAGGTTGTGCCGATGCGCCGTCAATATCTCCAGATCAAGTCACGCTATCCGGAGCATATCCTCTTCTTCCGGTTGGGAGATTTCTACGAAACGTTCGACGGCGATGCCGAGATCGTGGCGGGCGTGCTCGACATCGTCTTGACAGGCCGCGAGATGGGCAAAGGCCAGCGGGTACCACTGGCTGGGATCCCCTACCATGCGGCGGATGGCCATATTGCCCGCCTCATCTCTGCCGGCTATAAGGTCGCCATCTGCGAGCAGATCGGTGAGCCTACAAAGGGCCGTGGACTCGTTGAGCGGAACGTCACCCGTGTCATTACTCCGGGGACGATTGTCGACCCGGCAATGCTCGACGCCCGAACCAACAACTACATTGCCGCAGCCGTCATCGAGGGTAACCGGGCAGGTATTGCCTTTGCCGATATCACGACCGGTGAATTCCAGACCGCCGAGATTCGGGAAGAGACGGCGGAAGAAACGCTGCTTGCGCTTGGTCGGGAGATCTTGCGTCTCCGGACACCGGAAATTGTGATCCCGGCCGATATGACCGATTCCATGGCACTACCACGATATTCCTGGTTGCCGGAGTCCGCCAGGCTGAGTAAGACAGATGCATGGAGGTGGACAGAAGAACGAGCGGCCCACTCGCTCATGCGCCATTTCGAAGTCGACTCGCTCGATGGTTTCGGGGCTACTGGCAAACCGTTTGCCATTCGTGCCGCTGGCGGTCTCTTGCAATACCTGGAGGACACCCAGCTCTCCGGACTGGAGCAGATTACGGCTCTTGGAACCTATTCTACGGATGGTTTCATGACGCTGGACGCCCAGACTCGTCGCAACCTTGAGCTTGCAGAGAGCGCTCGCGGTGACCGGAAGCTGAGCCTTACGGCTGTCCTCGACCACACCCGCACGCCAATGGGCGCGCGCTTGCTCCGCAGGTGGATCAACCAACCACTGCTCGATGTGAATGCACTCGACGAGCGGCTGGATGCTGTAGAGTGGTTCACCCGACAACCGGTACGACGCGCCCAGATTCGCGACCTCCTGGGAGAAGTCGGCGATATCGAGCGCCTCGCGAACAGGATCACCACGGGCGTCGCAATGCCCAGGGATCTCGGTCAGTTGCGCGGCGCGCTGGTCGTACTACCGGACCTCTCGCCACTTGCACACGGTCTCCCGGGAATACCCGCGCTCCCGGATGTGGGCGCTGCCGCCGAGATACTGACCGGTGCCCTCGTCGATGAGCCCCCCGCTGTTTTGGGCAAAGGGGCGGTTTTTCGGCCCGGATACGCGAGTGAGCTTGATGGTCATCGGGCACGTGCCCGCGAAGCACGCGAGTGGATAGCGAATCTTGAGCGAACGGAGCGCGACCGCACCGGCATTAAGTCGCTGAAGGTCGGGTACAACAAGGTCTTCGGCTACTACCTGGAAATCACGGCGGCGGCCCTTGCCAATGCGGAAAAAGAGCGTCTCACGGGAGGCTCGGATGCGCCCGCCCTGCCACTCGACTACATCCCCAAGCAAACACTGGCGAATGCCACTCGGTACTTCACAGCGCAGTTGAAGGAATACGAGACCCTCGTCCTCACCGCCGAGGACACACTCAACGATCTCGAAGCGGACGCCTATCGCCACCTCCTCAAGCAACTCGCCAGTTCCTGTGACCGCATGCTACAGGCAGCGGCAATCATCGCGCAGATCGACGCGGCGGCCAACCTGGCAGAGGTCGCAGTCGATCGGCAGTATGTTCGTCCTGTCCTCAGTAACGATCGTTCTCTGGAGATTGTGGACGGGC
>DASYWM010000141.1:0-9035 GCA_035936075.1 Thermomicrobiales bacterium | reverse complement strand
CCCTGGAGCAGGTCGTTGCCGCCGACGGTCAGGATCGCAACCGACTCGCCGGAAGGGCGCAGGTTCCGGCTTTGTGCTGGCAGACCGGCAACAGTTGCCCCATCAACGGCACGATGCTCAACCTGGACCGGTCCGCGCGAGGAGAGATCCTGCCCTCGGAACTCCGCGAAGAGGCGGTCATCATTGCGAACCAGAAGCTGCCCGGGATCGAGCCCGGCGTCGTTGTACCAGCGGCAGTCGAGAATGGAGTCGCCGAACGTGTAGAGGGTGAGCATCATGTGCCTCGCGCTGGTGTTTCGTTCTATAGGGTGGCGGGACGCGTCTTCAAATTAGTCTGACTGACTGCGGGCGAGGTCGCAAGGCACGCAATGGCATGGTAAACAGGACTTATCGCACTCGTCGAATCGAGTATGCGCAGGGCCGTCCTTCAATATCTGACACGGCCCCTCTGGAAGGACCGTTGCACGAAAAACCATGCTGGTGCCCTTGTGGGGTCTTGGTGTCCATGTCACAATCACGCTTACTGGGAAAAACGAGTGATCGAGCCTTTGCTCCTCTGTAGGGGCTTTGCCAGGCCTGAGACAGGGAGCGACTGAACGGCGTTAGCAGTGCCCTCTGTCTCTACCCGAGACACCACTGGACTGCCAACATTGGAGTCTGAACCGGGCACGGTGAGGAGCAATCATGTCGAGTTCGTCCGGAGCACCCCGACTGTTCGGAATTCACACGATTCAGACCTGGACATGGCCCGAACTCCGTGATCGCTGGCAGTGGTTTGAAAGCCTGGGGTTCGACAGTCTCTGGCTGCCAGACCACTTCTTCCCAACAGCGGGACGCGACAAACCCATGTTCGAAGCGTGGACCTTGCTCTCTGGCCTCGCCCTCGTCACCCAACGGGCAAGGATTGGCATCCTCGTCAGCAGCAATACCTTCCGCCACCCTGCCGTGCTTGCCAAGCAGGCGGTCACCGTCGACCACTTGTCCGAAGGTCGGCTGGAACTTGGCATTGGCGCGGGCTGGTTCGTCGAGGAGCACGATGTCTTCGGCCTGGACTTCCCCGAGACGAAGGAGCTCGTCGACCGGTACGCCGAAGCGGTCCAGCTGATCGATCGCTACCTCACCCACGATCAATCCTCGTTCAAAGGTGAGCACTACCGGCTTGACGGCGCGTACAATCGTCCGGCCCCAGTGCAGCAACCCCGCCCGCCACTGGTGATGGGTGCGCACGGTCCACGCATGCTGAAGTTGGTAGCACGATATGCCGACACATGGAACTCGTTTGCTCCGGTCGATGAGCTACGTCGCCGTAACGACCAGCTCACCGTGTACTGCGAGGAGATAGGGCGAAACCCGGCCAGCATCAAACGGTCCATGTTCTACGGAGTCAACCAGTCGCCCGAGGACGACCCGTGGGCATCGTCCGATGCGTTTGAGGAGTTCATCGGCCGGTACGCCGAGGCCGGGATGGAGGAGTTCGTGCTCCAGCCACCCAAGTCCGAGCGGTTCGACATGGTCGAGCGCATCGCGTCTGACGTGCTGCCGAGGTTACGGAAGCCGGAGTAAGACACCGACCCGACTGCATAGGAAGCGTCGCGACGCTCCTGCGGTGGCATAACGTATCGCCTCGATGATTGAGCGCTCTCCGTGATTCGCTATGATGATTGTGTGATCCCTTCGAAATGAGAGGTGAGGCCAATGTACCCGGTCCTCTACCGTGACGGCGCGATGGTCCTGTATACACACGACGTCTTCACCGCACTGGGGCTGCTCGTGGGGCTGCTGCTCTACTATGGGGAGCTGCGCTGGCGAGGGATGCTCGAATTCCGGATTTTCGTTATCTCCGTGATGGCCATCTTCGGTGGCGGCATCGGTGCGCGGATCATCACCGCCTGGGAGCACCTGCCGTACTACAGCAACCAGGCTGGCGCTCCACTGACCTATCTCATCTCGCATAGTGGCAAGAGCATCATCGGCGGGATCGTCGGGGGCTACATCGCGATCGTGCTCGCCAAGCGCTCGCTCGGGTATACGCATTCCACCGGCGACTGCTATGCCGCCGCGATACCGCTGGCACTGGTTATCGGGCGCGTGGGCTGCCTGCTCTCCGAGTTGCCCTTGGGGACTCCGACCAGCTTGCCATGGGGTGTGTCCGTCCCGGAGAGCGCCACACGGCAGTTCGCCGACTGCCCCGGCTGCCAGGGAACGATGCATCCGAGCATGGTCTACGAGATCATCTTCCACCTCTCCGCATTCCTGCTGATCCTGCGCTACAGGCACCTCATACCGGTACGGGGAGACACGCTCAAGCTCTACCTGTTGATCGCGGCCGTTTTTCGCTTCCTCGTGGAGTTTGTGCGGGCGAACCCGGATCAGGTGAGCGGCCTCAGTGGACCGCAGATCGTGCTCATTCCCCTGACGGGACTCCTCGTGTATCACTTCGTGCGGCAGTGGCAGCGGGGAGCCTACCGAATGCCTCCAGTGCCGGCACCCTCAAGGGTGACGCTCCGGGAGGGGGAGGTCGCATAAGCGAGGAAATCACGCTCGCGGGTTACCTCCTGGTTCTGAACCGTCATAGCGTCGTCAGTGATCCGGGTGCCTGGAGCAGGCACCGGAGGGAGTCCCATCATGGATTCTGAGATAACCCGGTACATCAGGGAAAATCGCGATCGATATACCCGGGAGGCAATAGAGGCTCGCCTGATTCGCGCAGGCTATAGCCCTACCGAGATCGACGCCTTGTGGCCCCCGGATGATGAGCAGCGCCCGCCGGTTCCCCAGGGTCGGGCATTCTGGCGACCTTTTATCCTCTCGGTCATCGGGATGTACGGGATCACCTTTCTCGTTTATGCCATCACCGCCCTTGTTTGGACCGACGAATCGATCTGGCCCATCATCTTGGCCCTCCTGTTCCTCTTCCTGCTCTCCGCCGGGTCGATCTCTGTTGACATCGTGAGACGAAAACGGTCGGCCTGGGCATCGGGAACAGCTAGTTCGAGCAAGGCGGGGGTGGCTAGCGGGCTGCTGACCGCTCTCGTGATACCGTTCATCTCCCTTGTCATCGTTGCCGGCCTGTGCTCCGCCCTGACCGGTTTGCCGTTCACCGGATCACGCTTCCCGTAGTTGCCAGGAGGCTGGGCATGCTCGCGTTGAGACCGTATACCCCAATCCGGATGGTGCTGACCGTTTGCGGCAGATGTTTCGAGGAGGATCCCGATCGCAGGATCGACTACGAGATGGACATCCTGCAGGGCAACCTGATCATGATGGATGGCCGAGTCTACCTCCGGCGCCATTGCCGCCGCGGGCACGGCGAGGTGACCAGCCTGTACGAGGATAGCTTCGACCTGTGGAACGACCTGCAGCAATGGCGCGTGCCGACACGGGAGGTCGTTCCGGACACGGTCGCAAACGACGCGCCGATCCCCATGGGCTACCTGAACGGACTGGGGAATCTCCAGACGCAGCATAGCTGCATCCTGCTCCTCGATATCACGGAGAATTGCAACCTCAATTGTCCGACGTGTTTCGCGGAGAGCGGCCCCGGCAGAGGTCGCTTCGCCCGCCTTGACCATTTGATGCGATCGCTCGATACCGCAATCGAACGCGAGGGCGGGCGAATCGACGTGCTGATGCTCAGTGGCGGCGAGCCAACCGTTCATCCCGACATCGTCGAAATCCTTGAGCAGGCCATAGCACGCAACGTCACCCGGGTGATCCTGAACACAAACGGGCTCCGGATTGTCCGGGATGACCGATTCATGGCTGCGCTCGCGAAGCTGCGCGGCAGGGTGGAGGTGTACCTGCAATTTGATGGCTTCGCGCTCGAGACTCACCTCTACCACCGGGGCCAGGATCTGCGCGACACCAAGGCAGAAGCGGTGCGACGGCTTAAGAGCGAGCGCGTCTTTACCACGCTGGCAATGGCCGTTGCTGCCGGGGTGAATGACCGCGAGGTGGGGGATGTCGCCCGGTTTGCGTTTGAGACGGATTACATCGCCGGTGTCGCGTTCCAGCCGGTGTTCGGCTCAGGTCGCGCCAACCCCATCGATCCCATGAACAGGGCGACCACCACCGGCGTTATGCAGCGGCTCGGGGAGCAAACGTCCGGTCTCGTCTCGCCGGAGGATTTCATCGCGCTCCCGTGCAGCCATCCCGATTGCTGCGCAATCTCCTATTTCGTGCGTGGCGACGAGGGGCAGTTGAACTCGATCCCGCGCCTGCTTGGACGGGATGTCTTGAAAGCCAATCTCGGCCTTGTCTCGAACCGCATAGCCGCGGACAGCGAGATGGAGGCGGCGCTGCTAGGCATGATGAGCGAGACGACGACGATCACCCGCCCTGAGCTTGTCGACTACGTGCCAATCTCTGCGAGAGCTGCGACCTCGGCCTCGGCGAATTCATCAAGACATTCGGTAGCCGCCTCCTCGGGCGCGAGCGGCCCGGCGAGCTTGTGGCGAAGCGCCTGAAACGGCTGACGGTCAAGTCGTTCATGGATGCATGGACCCTGAATGTGGAGCGCCTGCAGCAGTGCTGCGTCCATGTCGGCTCAACGGACGGCGAGGCGGATTTCGTGCGGGTGCCATTCTGCGCCCGTCAGCTCTTTGGCGATCTGCGGCGCAAGACCTCCGAGGGGCACGTCCCGGCGGGGCAGCTTATCCAGCTCAATGGACGGAAAGGAGTCCGTCGATGAGCGGATTGGAACATCGGGTGCCCGCCACCGTGCCGGCGGACATGGCCGGGCGGAGTTCCGCCGAGAAGTACGAGCGCGTGGCGTTCACGTTCTGCAAGATGGGCACAATCGGTCTCATCGCCTGGGTGCTCAGCCCACCCCTGTTTGTGCTAATCGTGGCGCTGGCCGCCATCGGGTTCTACGGTCGCGCCATCAGCCTTGGGTTGACGCGAAGCCGCTGCTTTCTGCGGAAGCCCACACTGATCATCGGCTTCTGGGCATTTGTGGCCCTGATTGACGCTGCCTGGCTGCTCAACTGGTGATAGACAGGCAACCCCAAGTCGTCTGTGGGTAAAGCGACACCTGTCCATCTCCGCTTGACATACGACGCGCTTGCTGGCAGTGTGGAACTCACTCTCACTGCACCGGCACGAAGGATCGCGTTCCCACACCATGGAAACCGGCTCATCGCCTGGATTCGCGGTTCGGTTGGCGTTCCCATTACAACGATGGCGTTCTGGCGTCGAGAGGTCATCAGCAACCGGGCTGATGGAGTGATGTACCAAAAGAGGAGGGACGGATGTCACCACTCGAGCAACTCAACCCCATGCAGCGGTACCTGGTTCATGAGTTCGTGGAGGACTATGAGGACGGGCTGCTCTCCAGGCGTGACATGATCAGCCGCGTGCTGCATATCACGGGCAGCATCGCTGCCGCGGCAACCGTGCTCACCTCATTGGGTGTGCAGGCCGCTGGCGCTCAGGGGGCGACACCGCCTCCTCCAAATGGTCCACAGAGTCCGCTCTCGGTTCCCGAGGACGATCCGCGTGTTCTGGCGGCCAACGTCACCTTCGCCGGCGCGGACGAAGCGCCAGTCCAGGCATATCAGGCGGTTCCCGTGGAGCAACTGGGCGAGAAGTTGCCACTGGTACTGGTCTGCCACGAGAATCGGGGTCTCACGGAGCATATCCGCGACGTGGCGCGGCGGCTTGCCGTCGAGGGATACCTTGCCTGCGCGGTTGATCTCCTCAGCAGGCAGGGTGGAACCGAGGCGGTGGAAGATCCATCGGAGATACCAGCGGTCCTTACTGAGGGTGACATGAGCCGGCATGTCGCGGACTTCCAGGCGGCGATCGACCACTATGAGGTCAGCGGCGAGGCCGACATGTCGCGCATTGGCATGACCGGTTTCTGCTTTGGTGGCGGTATTACCTGGCGCGCCGCGACGCAGATCGAGGAACTGGACGCCGCGGTGGCGTGGTATGGACCGCCACCTCCGCTGGAAGAGGTGCCGAACATCCAGGCAGCCGTGCTGGGAATCTACTCTGACGACCCGGACGACTTCGCCAATGAAGGACGCGATGAACTGGAGGCGGCGCTGGAGGAGGCGGGTGTCACCTACGAGATCAACGTCTATCCGGATACACAGCACGCCTTTCACAACGATACGGGCCAGCGATACAACGAGGAACAGGCCATTGCTGCCTGGCAGGACATGCTCGCCTGGTTCGATCAGTACCTTGTCGGGGACATGGCCACCCCAGGCGCCACACCCGAGGGCTGATCCTCGCCACCTGCAGACGCGGCCCACTATGGGCCGCGTCTGCTTCACACGTGCCCCCGCTCCCACGCCAGTTGTTGACACGACCCGATTGGCAAATGGACTGGTTGGCTCCGAACTCTTGCCAGTTGTCTTTCTCTTCACCCTTCGGGACGATAATGATGGTATCGACAGCCAGGGAGAGAACGGGTACCTGAGATACTCACCTCAGGTACCCGTTCTTCGTGTTTCCCGCTTTCGCCTATCGTCGTCGACGAGTTGACCCAGCTGCCGTGGCTGTACACAGAGCAAGAAGAAGAGCGGCTGGCCATGATGGTGCGGAATCACTCGCTCCTGTTCCGGTGTTGGGCAGCGACACAGCGGTCGTGGTTCCGCTGGCGGGGACTTCGGCAGGGGGTGTCTTGACCGGAGCCGTCACCGCGCATTCACCGGCTGCAATCTCGGCGTCCGTCGCTCGGTGGGACGGGAAATGCAGGGAGCCGTCGGCAATCCATTCCTCGACTTCGACCAGGATCCCGTTCGACTCATCACACACCACAACCATCACCGCATCGCCGTCGTCGATGTAGTCACCAGCGGCATAGTCGAAATTGTCGCAGGCAATACCGTCGTCGTTGTGATCCAGGATGTCCACCACGATGGGATCAGTGGTGGTGTCGAGTGCCGCCTGAGCGCTCTCCTGCGTGGCATACGAATAGCAGCTGCCATAATCCCTTTGTGCCCCAGTGTGCTCGGCAGACCCAAACGCCAATGCAAGACCAAGCGCGAAGCCCACCACAATGACTCATCGCCACAAGATCACATCCAGTATCCGTTTTGGGGCGAGCATCGATGCACCACGACCACGCCGTAGAAACGACTTCTTCACGACAACCTCCCGTGCTATCACTGTCGGAATCTGGAACCGAGCGTGGCCCCACCACATCTCCCGTTCCTTCACTCTACGGAGGTTGGCGTTCCTCTTCATCGCGAGAATTGATTAATCGTCCTTATTAATTGCACGTGGCTTGTGATGAAGGCTGCACAGGAAGAGCACGCGCCTTGGATAGGGAGAGAGGCAATATCCGTGTTTGTCGGCTGTAGCCCATCTTAACAGCTGCCATGAAACGATGTCAGGCGATGCCGTGATCGAGGGCGAACCGGGTGGCGCCACTGCGCGAGGTGACACCCAGCTTGTGATAGATTCGGTTGAGGTGGGCGTTGATCGTGTGCGGACTGAGGTAGAGCGCCTCGGCGATCTGCGCGTTCGTGAGACCTGTTGCCACCAGCCTCAGGACCTCGCTCTCACGGTTGCTAAGCCCGGCAGGAAGCGACTCTCGATCCGCTCCGATCCTCGCGGCAATCCCTGACGCTTCGGCAACTGCGTCCTCCAGTGAGAGAGGCAAGCCAATTGCCCACGCCTCATCGAAGGCTTCCGTGTCCAGGTTGGCGCGGATGGCGGCCAACTCCTGCTCTTGAACGACGTTATCGGTGGGACGAAGAGGGGTGTTGAGTGCCGTACGCAGGGCATTTGCTGCAGCATAGAGGGACACTGCCAATGCTGGGTCGTGCGTACTTGCTACCGATGCCAGCCCTTCCACACACTCGATGACGCCCCGTCTGTCGCCCAGTTCCTGCCGGAGTGGAAGCGCCTCGCCAAAGAAAACGGCAGCCTGCCGCTCATTTCCTTCGGCATGGGCTACGCGACCGAGACTGTGTAGCGCGTAACCCATTCCCAGCCGGTCACCCACCTCACGGAAGAGTGCGAGGCTCTCTTCAAGCCTGCGCCGCGCCACCGTGTATTTCCCCTGCCCCCAGGCGGCATCTCCGAGATTGAAGAGACAGTACGCAATGCCATTGGCGTTGCCCATCTGTCGTCGAATCGCCAGAGCCTCCTCATACAGGGTTTCGGCCCGCTTATAGTCACCCTGAGCGGCCGCAACATCGCCCATGTTAACCAGAGAGTTCCCGAGTCCATGAGCATCATCGGAAGCACGGCGGAGACTCAAGCTCTCCTCATGGAATCGTTGGGCAGAGGCATAGTCACCCCGGTAGAACGTGAGCAGGCCGAGACCATTGAGCGGTTCGGCAATCTCTGATGGCCCTCCGTTGTTCCGCCGAATGATGAGGCTTTGCTCGTAATGCTTACGGGCGGCCGCATAGTCTCCAAGGTCGATCGCCAGGTTGCCAAGGTGATGAAGGGCTTTCCCCCGTTGAGTGGCTGATGCTTCGCTTCCCCTAGCCAGTGCGCGTTCAAGCCAGCTGTACCCTTCCCGCAGATCGCCGCGTGCCGACCAGTAGCGCCAGAGTGCAGCGGCCAGGCGAAGGCCCGTCTCCGCCTCTCCGCAAGTGAGCGACCATTCGAGGGCCTCGCGCATGTTGTCCTGCTCGGCCTCAAGGCGGTCCAACCACTTCGCTTGTTCTCCCCGGATCAACTCCTGCTCGGCTTCTTCAGCGAGCATAAGGCACCACGTTGTGGCTCGATGGCGGACCAGGCCCATTTCCCCTGCTACCTCAAGGCGTTCGAGACCAAATTCCCGGATTGTTTCGAGCATCCGGAAACGGGCCTGGCCCGCAACGGAATCCTGAATCACCAGGTTCTGGGTCACCAGTGAAGCAACGACATCGAAAGTGGAGGGAACTGGTGCCATCTCCCCACCGGCACCTGCAACGGCATCAGCCGCGTCAAGGGAAAACCCACCGGCGAAAATCGACAGCTGCCGGAACAGAGCCTGCTCATTCTGGTCAAGGAGGTCGTAGCTCCAGGCAATGGCATCGCGCATCGTCCGATGGCGGGCCGGCAGATCGCGGGGCCCGCTGCCCAAC
>DASYWM010000140.1:0-2466 GCA_035936075.1 Thermomicrobiales bacterium | reverse complement strand
TGGTCGTGATCGCCTTCCACTCGCTTGAAGATCGGCTCGTCAAGCAGTTCATCACGCGCGAATCTGCCACCTGCATATGTCCCCCGGAGCAGCCGGTCTGCACGTGCGATCATACTCCTCGCCTACGACGGATTGGCAAGCCAGTGAAGCCTGATCCATCCGAGATCAGTACGAATCCCCGGAGCCGGTCCGCGATCATGCGAATTGCCGAGCGGCTTCCTGTCCCTGAGACAACGACAATGATGAGATCCACCACATGAGACGATACGAGTTACGCGACATCCTGGCGGGAACTGGTGGCGAGTATTCCACGGCGTTACCCGCAGAGCCGGTCTTTCTCTCGCTTGAGCGGGATTCGAGGCAGGTGAAGAGGGGGGATGTCTTTATCGCCGTGAAGGGTGAGACCCACGACGGGCACATCTTTGTGGAGAAGGCTGCCCAGAACGGGGCATCTGCATCGATAGTGTCACGAGAGTGGGCACAGCAGCATTCTGATATCGGCATCCCGCTGATTCTTGTTGATGAACCAGTGGCTGCACTGCAAAGGTGGGCGGCATGGCGCCGCAGCAAGCTGAATGTCCGGGTGGTGGGTATCACGGGTAGCGTCGGAAAGACCAGCGCCAAGGAGTCCACCGCGGCGGTCCTCGGCCAGCGCTTTCGCGTCCACAAAAGCCCGGGGAACTTCAATAACGAGATCGGTTTGCCGCTCTCCCTGCTCGATTGCCCCGACGACGTCGAGGTGATCGTGCTGGAGATGGGAGGAGCCTACGCCTTTGGCGAGCTTACCCTGCTTGCCAGCATCGCCAAGCCCGATGTCGGCGTCGTGACGAATGTGTATCCGGTGCACCTTGAGCGGATGGGGACGATAGAGGCGATTGCGCAGACCAAGCAGGAATTGGTCGAGGCCATCCCGGAAGACGGCCTGGTTGTGTTAAACGGGGATGATCCCCGAGTGCGCAGCATGATCGCCGCTGCAAAGAGTCGGGTGATTACATATGGGCTCCAGGACCCCGCCGATGTGCGGGCGTATGATGTGAAGTCTGAGGGACTCAAGGGCACGACATTCTGGGTCGAGATCAATGGCGAGAGGACATTCCTGAAGGTGCCGTTCGTGGGAGGTCCGGGTGTCCAGATCGCCCTGGTGGCGCTTGCCGTTGGCCATGGCTTCGGTATGCATATCTCGGAAATCCTGGTTGGATTGCAGGACCCCGCTATCCAGGTTCGCCTGCTCTTCGTGCCCGGTCCGAACGGATCCCAGTTGATCGACGACACCTATAACGCCAGCACGCCCTCCATGTTGGCCGCGCTAAGCCTGCTGGAACAGATTCCTGCCAAACGCAAGATCGCGGTCCTTGGAGATATGCGCGAACTCGGACATGTCTCGGAGGAGGAACACCGAGTGGTTGGGGGCCGAGCAGGTGATGTTGCCGATGTGCTTGTCACCTTTGGCGATCTCGCTCGCGTGGCGCTGGAGGAAGTACAGGGTATCGAGCGCCCGGAAGGACGGCCGCTGGAGGTTCACGCGTTCGGCCTCGATCAGCGAGAAGAACTCATTGAGTTCCTTCGCCATGAACTCGGCGAGGGTGACATCGCGCTGCTCAAGGGTGCCCGCGGGCTGCAGATGGATGCGATTGTCGGGGAGATCCGCGCTGATGCGGCAGACAGCGCCAAAGGCGATTCGCGGGCATGAGCGATCTCCTGTTTGGCGCGCTGCCATTGCTGCAACTCGATCCGGTTATGCCCGAGGATGGTGGCGAGAACATGGCCGTCTCGCTGGCGCTGGCCGCGCTCGCCTTCGTGATCACCATCATCTTCGGCCGGCCCTTTATCACGGGTCTCCGGCAGAAGAAGATTGGCAAGAAGATCCGGTTGGAGCTCGAGCTGCATCTCGGCAAATCGGGTACGCCAACTATGGGCGGCCTGATGGTTGTCATCACGGTGGTGGTGCTGACGCTTGTGTTCAACATGATTGGGCGGGAATCGATGCTCCTGCCGATTGCGGTGCTCATCGCAACCTCGGCAGTTGGTGCCATCGACGACATGATGACGATCGTCGGTGTCACGAAACCGGGTAAGGAAGAGGGCATGGCCGGGCGCGTCAAGATGGGATGGCTCTTCCTGATTGGGACGACCGCAGCGTTCGTCATGCATTTACCCGATCCCTGGGGGCTCGGCCTGACCAATATGTATATCCCGCTTGTAGGTCAGTTCGATATTGGCTGGCTCTATGTTCCGATTGCCGCGTTCGCAGTCGTTGGCATGGCTAACGCCGTCAACCTGACGGATGGCCTGGACACCCTTGCGGCCGGGACTTCCGCAATCGCTTTCGTCGCCTACGGGATCATTGCCTATCTACAAGGCCAGACGGGCGTGGTGACGTTCTGTTTCATAATGGCTGGCGCTCTGATGGGTTTCCTGTGGTTCAACGCCTACCCGGCGCAGGTCATCATGGGAGATTCCGGATCG
>DASYWM010000139.1:0-2124 GCA_035936075.1 Thermomicrobiales bacterium | reverse complement strand
CTCCAGTGCCTCCTCGTCGGTAATCGCCGCGAAGGTGGCGCGCCCGGAGTCCTTCATCCAGCTCAGCTCTGGGCCCACGCCGGGGTAGTCGAGGCCGGCTGAGATCGAGTGCGTCTCGATGATCTGGCCATTGTCGTCCTGAAGGATGTAGCTCCAGGAGCCGTGCAGCACGCCTTCCTCGCCCTTGACGAGGGTGGCCGCATGCTTGGTTCCCTCCAGACCATGACCGCCGGCCTCGACACCGACGATCTCGACGTCCTTCTCGGGGATAAAGTCGTAGAAGAGGCCCATCGCATTCGAGCCGCCGCCGACGCAGGCGACGATCATGTCCGGCAGACCGCCAACCTGCTCCGCGAACTGCGCCTTCGCCTCCCGTCCGATGACGCTCTGGAAATCCCGGACGATCATGGGATAGGGATGCATGCCGGCGACCGTGCCGAAGATGTAGAAGGTATCGTCGACGTTGGTTACCCAGTCGCGGATCGCCTCGTTGATAGCGTCCTTCAGGGTTTTGGAGCCAGAGGTGACGGGGATGACCTCGGCGCCGAGCAGGCGCATGCGGAAGACATTGAGCGACTGACGGTGGATATCCACCTCACCCATGTAGACGATGCACTTGAGCCCGAGGAGCGCACAGGCGGTCGCGGTCGCGACGCCATGCTGGCCGGCACCGGTTTCGGCGATGATGCGGTTCTTGCCCATGCGCTTCGCGAGCAGGGCCTGACCGAGGGCGTTGTTGATCTTGTGGGCGCCGGTGTGGGCGAGGTCCTCGCGCTTGAGGAAAATCCGCGGGCCGTTGCCGCCACCGGCCTCCCCGGCGAAGCGCGTGGCCTCGTAAAGCGGGGTCGGGCGACCAACGTAGTAGGTGGCGAGACGGTCAATCTCGGCCTGGAAGGCAGGGTCGTTCCTTGCTTCCTGATATGCCTCGATGAGCTCCGAGATGGCGGGCATCAAGGTCTCGGGGGCGAACTGGCCGCCGAAGCGACCGAAGTAGCCATTGGCGTTTGGAAGCTGTGCCGTAGCCTGGTAAACGCGATGTTCGTGTGACAAAGTAATACGCTCCTGCGCACATGGAAAACGCACACTAGCAACATTGCTGTCACTAGTGTGCGTTGCAATGGCCGAATCCGTCGAGAGCCAGGCGAAATGCCTTGTGGGGTATCAGCTCAGGAGTTCCCTGATGTCCTTGTGGAGGACATTGCGAATCTGATCAATCTCTCCTCCGCTGACGTGATTGCTCAGGACCTTAAAGACTGCCCTCGCGGCCGGTTCCGGATAGATGCCCTGAGGCTGGGCCCGGTCCAACGCAGCGCCTACCCGCTCGAGAAAAGCATCCCGGTCTCGATCCCGCACTGGAGTTTTTGAAGGGTTCCAGCCCTCGTAATAGATCCCGCGCACGAGCATCGGGAGCTGGGCGGCGAGGTCGGTGGCTTCTTCTACAACAAGGTTGTCGCGCAGTGCGTGCAACGTACCCCTCAGCGCGAGATAGGCTTCACGCCGGTTGTCGGTATGGAGCTCCTCCGCGATTTCGTTAAGCCATTCATTGGTTTGTTGCACCGTGCTATCGAAAACGTCCAATCCAGCTGTGGTCATGATTTACCTCCTTGCTGGTCGTTGGTGGGTCACCTCTTGCCTTACTGCCTGCATCACACTGGTCGGTGCGAACCTCGGTCACCTGCGCTAGAGGAACAGATGTGACGTGGCAGATGGCCCTCGCTGCGGACTGTGGGGCCACACCCAGATGATCTGCTGCAGGACGTGTGCCATTGGAACGGGTTAATGAGCGATATCCGGGTCGGCGTCCTGTGACGGAATTGAATGCGCGAATGAGCGTTACATGGGACGATATTCAGATATAGATATACGGCACGACGAAGGATCGAGACGGAGCAGTGGAGTTGGCTACAGAAGAGGATCGTTACGATATAGAGACCCGCGAGGACATCGCACGATTGGTAGAGACGTTCTATACGCGCGCATTTACCGATCCCGTCCTCGGGCCGATCTTCATCGACGTGGTGCAGATGGATCTCGCGGCGCATATGCCGATCATGTGCGACTTCTGGGAGAACATCCTCTTCGGGGCACGCAAATACCCTGGCGGAATGATGATGGTGCACTTCC
>DASYWM010000138.1:0-16519 GCA_035936075.1 Thermomicrobiales bacterium | reverse complement strand
ATCAGGTCGTTGTTGCCCCTAAGGACCTTAGGCTGGCCTTCGTTGAGCATGTCCGGCGTGGCGGATACCATCCAGGCGATCTGGGGGGCCTGTGTCCACACTTGTGGCACCTACGGATGCGGATTTCTCGCCGTTGTCCTTGGATGGATGTAGTCGCGGACCTCGTTCCGCCCGGCATTCCCTCAGTCACCACCACTGTGCACGATGGCCGCGGAGCGGCTGCCAGCACCCGGATCTCGCTCGCCATCAGGCTGACCCCGACATAGTGAGCCCGAGCACCCTGGCATGTTGGGCAAGTGCTTCGCGCACATGGTCGTCCCAATAGACCCAGGTATGGCCTCCCGGATGCTCACTATAGTGATGCTCCAGCCCGATCTTCTCCAAATGATTGTGGAAGTCGCGGTTTTCCTCGATTAACTGGTCGTCCACGCCGCAATCGAAGGAGATAATCGGCTTCTGCTCCAGCATCGAGATCCGTTCGGCATACGCGGGCAGGTCCACATCCTCTGGTTGCGCAAGCATCGAGAAATCGAGATCTGAGTCCCTCCAGTTGAACTTCGAGGAGTGAGACCAGATCGAGGCAAAGCGGTCCGGATACTTGAGTCCGAGCCACATCGCTCCCCAACCACCCATCGAGAACCCACCGATCGCCCATGGGCCGTCGGTCACGTGGAGATGGCGACGGACATGATCGCTGATATCGATGATGATCAGGTCCTCGTAGTTCTGCCTGCCAAGCCGACCCGCAGCCTTCCAGTTCAGGTACGCGCTGGTGCCGCCGTCCGGGAAGACGATCACCATCGGATAGGCGTTGGCGTGCAGGGCAATGTTGGAGCGCTGGATCCAGGTGTTGCAGTCATCGGTCAGGCCATGCAACTGGAAGAGCACGGGGAACGGCCCCTCCCCCGTCTCCGGCAGGAGCACGTTGTAACTGGCGCGTTTGCCGAGGGCTCTGCTGAAGAATTCCATTCGGGCGAGATCCATTCCTCCTCCTTCTCCCATCCCTGTCTGGTCTACACAGGTCACGATTGCCGAACTGTCATGGCAAATCCGCAACATGCATCCAAACGCCACGCCGCGCACCTACGGGCAGAGACAAGCGCATGTGATTGCACGCGGAACATTAATACACCGGGAGAATGCCACGATTGGCCCCGACAAGGTGAGTAATGACCCACGTGACCTTATGAGTGTGTGCTGGCAACTCCATACCGGCAGGTGATGCGCCAACAACTAAATCAGTGACGGCAAAATACGCCAGCCAAGGTTATCGATAAGGCTTATCCTCCTCCGCACGTCCGGGCACAGCGGTTTACTGGACATAGTGTGTGATACTGAGGCACAAAAGACTCGGATGGCGATGTTGCTGTGGGACCACCGCAGTGAGTTGTCCTATATCGCGCGCAGCCTTATGCACTCGGGAGGGCGTGGTGCAAAGCACCCACGTGACTGTGAACCAGGAATTGCCCTTGGTGAGCAGCCTTTCCACGCCATCCCGCACACAATATTCCTGACGCTAAGTACAATGTCTTGCGACAGTTGGTTCCCCCCAACGGGGTTAGGGAGTGTATGCGCCTATTGAACAGCGGATCGCCGAAGCAGAGACACGGACCAACAGCCTTCGTCCTCGCACTCGGATTCCCGGGGCTTGGAGCGATCCGCAGCCTCGGACGCGCCGGTGTACCGGTGGTGGGGCTCGACCCCACTCCAGGTGGTCTCGGGTTCGCATCGCGCTACTGTGATGCCAGACGATGTCCGAACCCCGTCACCGAGCCCGATCTACTCGTTGAGTACCTTTTGGACGCACAGAGGAAACTCGACGAACCGGGCATCCTCTCGCCAGCCTCGGATGCCTTCGTCCTCTTCATTTCCCGTCACCGGAAGCTGTTGGGTGAACACTTTCGGTTCAACCTGCCCTCGCCCGAAGTCATCGAATCAGCCGTCGACAAGCGAAAGCTTTACGAGACGGCTGAGCGAGTTGGGATAGCGTATCCGGAGACGTTTTATCCCGAAATGATGGATGACGTTCACCGCATCAAGCACGAGATAACGTACCCGGTATACGTGAAGCCGTACCACTCACACCTCTGGCATGCGGCGTTCCCGAAATCTGGCAAGGGCATCAAGGCGTTCACCCCTGGACAACTGGTGTCCGCGTACGAGCGTGTTTTCGCCGCTGGTGTAGAGGCGATGGTCCAGTCGATCATCCTTGGCCCAGCCTCAAACATACGAACAGCACGTGTCTACATGTCGGAACAGGGCGAGCTCCTTGCCTTGCTGACGACAAGAACAATCCGGCAGTGGCCGGTCGAGTTCGGCGTGGGAACAATGCTCGAAAGCTGGCGTAACCGTGAACTTGCAGAAATGGGGACCCGGTTCTTCCGCGATATCGACTTCCGGGGGGTGGGCACGATCGAGTTCAAGCGGGACGAACGGGACGGCGTCCTGAAGGTGACCGACCTGAACCCGCGGTGGTGGGGGTCGATTCAATTGGCACCCAGTTCTGGCGTTGACTTCCCCTTGATTCACTATCTCGATCTTGTCGGTCAATCACCGGATCCACAACTCACTTTCAAAGAAGGAGTACGGTGGATTGATGGCCGAGGTGATTTCGCCTCTGCCATGACACTCGTACGGTCACGCCAGCTAAAGGTGCGGGAATGGCTACGGGATTGCACGGGCGTCCGCTCGTTCTCCACCTTCGCGCTCGACGACCTCGGCCCTTTCCTGAAAAAGTACAACTACGGCCGGTCATTGTTTGAAGCGCCGATTCATGTCCGGAGCAAGAAGAGGCGGCAACACTGATGCCCCCACGGTCTGGTTTTCGGACGTAAGCCGGCACCGGCCCTTATGTTTCCACTTTGGTTGAAACTGACGAGGGACATCGCATAGAGGCGCTGGTATGACACGGAAGTCGGTGACTGAATCGCTTGCATGCACACTAGACCACGTCTCTTCACAGGTCACTACACAATCACCTGCACCCTTTCGCGGGGTCCTGGTTCAGGTACAATCCCGACGTGACACCACGGTTCTGGCGCCGCCCGCAGCCCTCCATACTGAGATCCGGTTCCGCACGCTCTCTTGCAGGAAATGCGGCGATCGTCGCGGCAGCATTCGCAGCCAGTCGCGTCCTCGGCCTGGTCCGCGAAGTCGTGATTGCGTCCCGCTTCGGCACGGGCCACACATACGACGCCTACGTAGCGGCCTTCCGCATCCCCGATCTCATCTTCTTCATTGTCATGAGTGGCGCCTTCGGTTCTGCGTTCATCCCCGTCTTCGGTGGATTCCTCGCGAAGGGCGATGCTGAACGTGCGTGGAACCTCGCGAACACCCTGCTGACTTGGGTTGTTGCAGGATTCGCAGTCGTCGCGCTACTGGTTTCCCTGCTGGCCAAGCCACTGATCGGCGTGGTTATCGCCCCCGAGTTGCCAGCGGAAAGTCAGGACCTTGCCGTGAACCTGACACGGCTGCTGTTGCTCTCCCCACTCCTCCTTGGCCTGAGTGCCGCTGGCAAGGGCATGCTGGAGGCGCAAAGCGCCTTCATCCTCCCGGCCATCGCCCCGATTCTCTACAACCTCGGGATCATCGGTGGCGCACTCCTCCTCACCCCGGTGATGGGTGTCTACGGCCTTGCCGCCGGAGTCATCCTCGGTTCCCTTATGCACGTTGCGCTTCAGTTCGGATCGCTCCTGCGCAACGACCTCCAGCTTCATCCATCATTCTCACCACGCACCGATGGTCTTGCCGAAGTAGGCCGGCTGATGGCCCCACGCATTTTGGGTCAAACCGTGAGCCAGGTGAACCTGATTGTGATGACAAACTTTGCGTCGCGCCTGGCCGAAGGTAGTATCTCTGCGCTGAACTACGCCCAATCCCTCATCCTGCTACCTCATGGCATCCTCGCCATGAGCCTGTCTACCGTAATTTTCCCACGGATGGTTCAGGACCATGAGCGCGGAGACAAGAAAGCGTTCCGCCGGACACTGAGCGTGGGCCTGCGAACGCTTATCTTCCTGACGCTGCCCGCGGCAGTGGGGCTACTGGTTTACCGAACAAGCATTGTCCAGATGCTCTTTCAGTATGGTTCGTTCAATGAGGAATCGACGGACATGGTGGCCACTGCTGTCGGCTTCTTCTCCATCGGACTCATTGGACGAGCCGTTGCCGAGCCGGTGACCCGAACCTTCTATGCGATGCGCGACACGCGGACGCCGGTCGTCGTGTCGATCTTGAGTGTCGTTGTCAATATCGCGCTGAGCTCGGCGCTCGCATCCTCCATGGGACATGCAGGTCTTGCTCTCAGTCTCTCTGCCACCTATCTCCTTCGAATGGTCATCCTGATCATCATCCTCTCCAGACGCGCCGGGGGTCTCATATCGGAGCTCGCCCCGCCTGTAACCCGGATGCTGGTGCCGCTTGCCGTCTTCACCGCCGTAGCCCTGGTTGCTGCGACTCCTCTGGCACGGGCAACGAATCCCGCCGACGGACGGACACTCCTCGCATACGTGCTCTTTGGCCTGGTCCTCGTCTGCAGCATGGGCCTCTACCTGGTCACGTCCTGGCTCCTGAGGCTGCCGGAGGCGATCCGTCTGGCCAATACCGCGAAACGTCGATTCAGGGGATTCCGTGATTGAGAGTTATGGACCTCCATCGAAGGTGGGATTGTGCTGCCTCGCCCCTTCCTCCTCACGTTTGCTCCGGCAGCTCAGTCCTTGGCTGGCAGCTCCGGTACCGACGTATTCGCCATGTCCAAGGTCAGCATCTCGCGCGCGACCTCGAGATCGATGAGCGTTCCCCGGTGGAGGCGGTCGTAAAGCTGGTTGGCCTTGTGGGTGATCAGCGGCAGATCGTGCTGCTCGACTTTGGAAAGTGTCTCACGGGCAGAGGGCACATTCCGGGTTGCGAGGCGGGAGTAGTCGCTCATCACCGCATTGGCCGGCTCGAGAAAGCGGTTGACGAAGTCCCGCGCCAGTTGCAGCTCGTCGGGATGGTCGATGATCGCCGCAAGCACCTGATCCGACGCTGCACAGGCATCCAGTGCTTTATGCCGGACGTCCGGATCAGGGATACGGCGGGCGCTTGACCGCATCCCATCCACCAGCCCAGATGCGCGGTCCAAAATCTCCTGGATCTCCGTCGCCGCCATCGGCCCTGATGACAGTGGCTCCCCGGTACGCATCCGTGCAAGCGTCTTGTTGACCTGCCGCTCCTGCCACTCCTCATCAAAGAACCGCTTGTCCCAAAACACGTTCCAGCCGTGAATGAGGAACCCGATGCTCCAGGGAAGCATCGGCCAGTAAAACCACAAGCTGTCAGGCCCCGTGATCAGGTTCACGACGAGAAAAAAGAGCCCGACAGCAATGAATGCGCCGGCATGCTGAACAAACCCTCGCACATCCTCCGCGTGTTTTCGCGCCTGCTCCCTGGCGGCTACCAGCTCATCACCCATGCTCCGCTCCACCTGTTTGGTACCTGCACCGCCCCGGCCAGTCAACCGTCATCCTGATCGAGCTCGGCATCCGGCCCTTCCCTCACTCCGGTACATTCTCGGGAATCACTTCTTCATCCAGGCCCGCGGGATCAAGCAGGATATAGCCACCGACCGCGTCGATCTCCGGAGGACAGGCCGCTGCAAGGGCAATCTCACCCTGGTAGATCGCATCGGTGGCCAGATCGTAAGCGTTCAAATCCGGCACGACACTGGAATCAATGCCATAAAATCTCGCTATATCGATATTGACCTGCAGGAACGTAACAATGCCTCCATGAGCGTCGGCATAGGCCGAGGGCACATCGAGATCCTCAAGCGCCGTGATCATGGCGGTCCCGTCGTCGACAATCTCTTCCGCCTCTGCCGCCGTGAGATCCCCGAAATCGGCATCGGAATAGAAGAAGTCAGCGAATGCGTCCGATTCGTCGATCGCTGTATAGAGGTCATTGGTGTAGGACTCTACCAGCTCGCACCCCGCTGACACCGGCGTTGCCACTGCCGTTGCCTGCGGCTGATCACCGGTAGCCCGATGAGGGTCGGGTCGTTGCGCAGTGGCATGCTCCGTCGCCCCCAGCGAGACCACCAATGCCATGATCAGTACAAACCGGCGCCTGTTCACCATGCGCATCACCTCTTTCTGCGTCTCTCATGCAATCCCATCCCTGTCTACTATAGGATAGTCCGAGCGTCACCACGTTAGGGCGCAGCACATGAGACCAACCCCTCACTAAGGACTTCCGTGACGATCATTCCTGACAGTTATCGCGATCTGCTGGAACGCCCTATCGTCGTCTCGCTGGCGACGGTCATGCCTGATGGCCAACCGCAGGTCACACCAGTCTGGGCCGAGCTCCTGGATGGCAAGATCCGGATCAATACGGTAGTTGGGCGCCAGAAGGAGCGCAACCTGAGTGAGCGGAAGCACGCGACGGTGCTGGTCATCGACCCGGACAACCCCTTGCGCTTCTTGGAAATTCGTGGCGAGGCTGCACCTTCCGGCGAGGATGATGGCATTGCCGTGATCGACAAACTCTCGAAGGACTACCTCAACATCGAGCCCTATCCCTGGCGCAACCCCGCTGATACCCGGATCACCTTCCTGATTACTCCGCTCCATGTCGTCGCAAGCGGATAGCAGGTCAACGGCCATGCCTTCTGTCTCTCGCTGCACATGCCGCTGGTCCTGGGGCCGGCTGACGGACCAGTGAATTGACGTGGTGGCGGTTAGCCAGCCCCGTCTTTCCCCCAGGAGCGTGCCGTCCTTGCACCGGCTTCTGGCCTTTCCCGTGCTCGCGTGTCAGGAGGTTGGCATCGATCCAACCCTTCTCCCGGCCCTTCATGCTACCAACGCATCATTCACAGAATCACGGGGATATCAGAAAGTTCGAATTCACCCTCAACTGGTCGCATCTGGAGAGCAGCGTGGTGCTTACAGAATTGGCGCCCATCAACCGCCCAGCATGGAAACGCCGCCCCAAGTGTGGTTCAAGTATCTGGCCGATATGAAGGCAATCCAGGGAAACGTCAACAACGACATTAGCTTTGTGTCCTGTCTCCTGGCGAAAGACTATTTGCGACAACGATTTGAGATCCCATGGTTTGACGCCGCATTGAAGTCTCAGAGTGCGAATGGCTTGGATATCGACGAGCGCTCGATTGCTGGTGAGAGGATCATTGGAGAGATCAAGACTACAACGCCTCATTATGCAGTCAAATTCGGTGCGAACCAGATAGTGTCGCTCAAGAAGGGCTTTCAGAAGCTCAAGAAACACCAGGCGGAACACAAGTTTATGTTCGTCACGGACGATAGGGCCTTCAGCGTCATAGCGCACAGCTTTTGTTCCGATTTGGGAGGGGTGAAACTGGTGTGCCTGACCTCGGGAGATGAGCACTACTGCGATTCCCATCCAGTCTGATTCCTGCGGAGGCATAGCCTTTTATGCCTCAGATCCTTCGCCAATCTCGAAGGCATTGACTGCACCACCGGCACTCTCCGGATCGACAACCACTGGAGTGTAGGCCGGCTCAATTCGCAGATCCCCGAACTGAAAGCGTTGGTTCAGCGGCAAATGCCAGCCGCAAACGTCGGACCTGAAGGATGAGCCTACGTCAGTCACCGTGCTTCTCCACTCCGTGCGACAATCACGGCACGATGAATACGCGCCGCTTGGGTCATCGCCCCGGCGGCCTCTCTCTGTATGGAGTATGCGTGGACCCAGCCAGCGACCAGGCGCGGATCGATCTTCAAAAGCGCATTGTCCGGGTGCTTGCGCTGGCTCAAATCTGCGGCGGCATCGGCGTCGCAGCGGGGGCCGCCGTCGGTTCACTCCTTGCCGCCGACCTCGCATCGGACGCCTTCGCTGGTGTCTCTGCGGCCTCGTCGGTGATCGGTGCCGCCGTCATCGCCATCCCTGTCACTCGCCTGATGAGCGATGTCGGCAGGCGGCCGGGCCTGATCCTCGCGTATGCAATCGGCATCATCGGCGCCTTGCTCGTCGTCACTGGAGCCGCAGCCGGGGTTTTCCCGGTCGCCCTTATCGGCATGCTGCTCGCGGGCGGCGGCACCACCGCCACCCTCCAATCCCGCTATGCGGCGACCGACCTCGCCCAGGGCTCCCGACGAGGCCGCGATCTGGCCACCGTCGTCTGGGCCACCACAATCGGCTCGGTGCTCGGCCCAAACCTCGCCGACCCGATGGGCGATGTTGCCGAATGGATTGCCCTCCCTCGCCTCTCCGGTCCCTATCTGCTCACTATCGCGATCTATCTCCTGGCGATGGTGCTGATCTTCACATTGCTACGCCCGGATCCGCTTCTTGTTGCCCGCGAGGATGAGGAGGCTCATCCCGATTACATCCCGGGAACCCGACTCCCGAGAATGTCGATGAAGGCTGCCTTCGCGCTCATCCGGACGAGCCCTCCTGCGTCAGTTGGGCTCGCATCTATGGTTCTCGGACACGTTGTGATGGTGGCCGTCATGTCGATGACCCCCGTACACCTCCAGCACAGTGATCAGACGCTCAAGATCATTGGCCTCGTCATTAGCGGGCATATCACCGGGATGTACATCGCCTCACCACTGGTTGGCAATGCCGTCGACAGGATCGGTCGCCGTCCGGTGATCCTTGCCGGGGCCGGGATTCTGCTGGCCTCCTTTGTGATCTCGGGCATGGCAAGCGGGCACCAGTCGGGACAACTGATGATCGGTCTCTTCCTCCTCGGCATTGGCTGGTCGTGCACCATGATCTCGGGCTCGACGCTGCTCACGGAATCCGTGCCGCTCCAGAATCGCCCCGGAGTCCAGGGAACGGCAGACCTGACGATGGGTATTGCCGGTGCAAGCGCCGGCCTGCTCTCCGGCGTGGTTGTCGGGTTCGGCTCCTACGCGCTCCTGAACACAATCGCCGCCTCCCTCATCGTGCTTCTTCTTCTCTCATTGGCCCGGGAACGGGCGCATGCGATCGTCCCAGCCTGAATCCGTTGCGGCAGACAACGAAAGCGGGAGCCACCTGGCAATGGCCCCCGCTCTCCGCTCTCCAATCCGATGTCAGCAATCAGTCCCTGCGCGTCTTGCCCAGGATCATTGCGCCGCTTCCGGCGACCAATGCTGCGGCAGTGAGAGCAAATGCCACCACTCCCGGCTCCACATCCGAACCGGACCCCGTATTGGGCAGCCGGGTCGGTTGCGTTCGCGTGGTGGACGGCTGTGCAGTCACGACCGTGGGCTCTACGGGTACGGTTGTGGGCTGAGGGACCGCGGTTGGGGCTGGTGCAGGATCGGTTGGGACAACCTCAATCGATGGATTGGCAATGAGCAGCTGGACGTTTGTCCCGGCCAACACGTTGACCATGAAGTGGGTTTGCGATCCTTCTTCTACTACCTCATACTCGCCGACTGGAAGCTCGATGCTCCCCCGGCCAGCACCACTGACGTTTAACTGCTCGAAGTCGTTCGTACCGTCGCCTACGAGATAGAAGGTAAACGTCGCCGCGCCCGGAGAACATTGATCGATCTCGATGGCTTCGACAAGCGCGGTTTCGTCAAGATAAGTGCAGTAGTACTTGAGAACAATGACCGTGCCGGTACCACCTCCCTGTGCGCCGGCACTGAGCATGACCCCGAGAAAACCGAGAACCGCGATCATCGACGCGTCAAGTAACCGAAACATTTTCGACATGACGTGTCTACCTCCTGCAGGGACGTCAAGCACCGCGGATGACGCCAGTGCATCGCGAAGAGGATTGTTCGCCCTGCTGCTTTATGATGAAGGGACCCGTGCCATGACGCTCATGACGCTAATCATCACAACGATTGGCGAGCAAGAAGCGTTTCTTGAGCGATTGACTTGGCAGGCTCCCACCATACTCACACCATGTGCATATCCGGTTCCGCATGACATCTGGGCGAGACACAAGGGGGGAACGGCGACGCAGGAATGTGCCAGGTCGCTTCTCGCAAAGTTTCTCAATCCCTGCGCATACGATAGGAGAGAAAGTAGATGACCACCCGGGACCCGGCCACACGTGACGCTCGCGACATTACGCCAGACGAGGCGCTTGCGATGCTCATCGAGGGGAATGCACGATATGTGGACGGGCATGTCACGCACATGGACTACTCAGCGGCACGCACCGCTGCAGCTAATCCACAGGTACCTGTTGCCGGAATCCTCGGGTGCGGTGACGCTCGTATTGGCGCCGAGTTGATCTTCGACCGAGGTCCGGGCGATCTCTTCATGGTGCGCTTGGCCGGGAACTTCCTGAGCGATTACGGCCTGGCCAGCATGGAATACTGCGTCGAGTTCCTGAAGGTCCCACTCCTGATGGTGCTCGGGCACACCCATTGTGGTGCGGTCACCGCCGCAATTCAGGTCGTCCAGAACAAGGTGGACCTCCCGGGACGCCTCTTCGTCCTGATCGACGCGATCGAGCCCTCTGTCCTCCACGCGCAGATGTCCGATCCAGAGGACCTGCTCCAGGCAGCGACCGTGGAAAACGTCCGCCGGCAGGTTCGGCGTCTTCGCACAATCTCCCCGGTCATCAATGCCGCGCAGGAGGCCGGCCACGTCAAGATCGTGGGCGCCATCTACGACATGGATACCGGGAAGGTGAACTTGCTGGACTAAACAGACTCAGCCGATGACCGCCGTTCCACGCCGGATAGGGGTACCGTTCACACGCAACTCGAGCTCGTACCGGCCTACGGGGAGGTTTCCCTCATTGGCGAAAATACTCTCCGCCAAACGTCCCGAAGATCCCTGCGCCCAGGACTCGTTGCGCGTCAAGATGGGCTCGCCATCCAGCATCCAAATAGCCTCCCAGGCCGCTTCGTACTGCATCCCCACAAAGCTGAAACTGGCCTTCAATTGGCTTGTCTGGGCAGGAAAGGCACTCGTCGGGTCGATCGGCATATTGCTTTCATCGACTTCCGTCGAGAAGATGATGCTCGTGAGGAAGGTCCCCTCTCTGTCCGTGCCACGGGAGACAGCATCGGCCCTTGATCCGCTGATGGCGCACACAGCGCCTTCGTCGGTGCCCACCACGATCACGTTGCCGGAGACCGCCACTGGCGCGGTGACACCGTCAACGCGCACGTGCCACCGCTGTTCACCCGTTGCCCCGTCGAACGCATAGAGACCCATCTCAAACCAAAGTCCGCCGGAACCGACATATGCAAGCTCCCCGGCAATGATGGGAGCGCACCAAGAGGCCGCTGTCTCCACCTGCCACTGGAGCTCCCCACTCTCGCGATCGAGACAGGTCAGCACTCCATCCATTGTTTGGATGAACACCAAATCGCCGGTAACTGCCGGAGCGGACCAGGCACTCGACACGGTGGTCTTCCATCTCCGCTCACCGCTCCCGGTATCAACCGCGTAGACATCGCCACCATCTCCGCCGAGGTAGGCCACGCCGTCTGCGATAGCCGGGGTGAACAAACCTGGTGTATCCGGCTCGAAGTGCCAGACCTCTTCCCCGGTGAGGGCATCCACGGCGTATAGTCCTTTGTCGCTTTTTGAGCTGGCGCTGGGAAAATAGACCGAGCCGTCGGCGTAGGCCGGTGATGGCCCAAAGGTGTAATGGGATCCTGCGACGACCGGGAATCGCCACCGCTCGCTACCGTCTGCGATATCGAGCGCGTAGAGATGATCATCGTTGGCGCCAATGTACAGCAGTCCATCCGCCACGAGGGGCAAGGAGGTGGTCCTGGCATCCAGCGTCGTCGACCTAAGCTGCTCCTGGGTCGTCAGGTCGAATGCGGCTACCTCTCCCTGCAGACCCGCCAGACACACGACGCCATCGGCGACCGCGGGTGCGGAGCCAAAGCGCTGAAATTCCATTGGCAACGACCATAGCATGTCGCCCCTTTGCAGGCTGAGCCCGACAAGCGCGGCGCTGCCCAGCAGCCCACCCATGGTGAGCACTGTTCCGTCAACGATCACTGGCGATGCCATGGTTCCCGACAGCCCCGTCTCGAAGCGCCAGATGAGTTCCGGCTCACCCTCCGGTCCCGGGTCCACGGCCAGGCCGGTCCTCGCCGGATTTCCCAGCGCCAGGGGCCAATCGGCGCCCGGCATGATGGGCACGGGCGAAGCCTGGGAGTTCTCCGCCATTGACGGCGTTCTGGACACCAGCACCACTGCACCGAGCGTCGCGCCTCCAGCCGCTCGAATCACCGTTCTCCGGTCGATCGCCCCGTTCCACCCCCCGGCGCATCATGCATGGTTCACTCGCTCCCATGCTACCTCGGAGATCGCTCCCAAGATGGGATCACCCTGATAAAAAGACGACACATCAGCGCCCTATGTTCCCGCCAGGCCACCCAAAAGGGAAAGCCTCGGCAATGAAAACAGGACAGCGGATGATCGCTGCCCTGTTTCCTGTCACTGGTATTGGCGACCGGTCGATTACGTTCCCACTGACGCCGGTACCGGATCCTTGCCGCCCGGCGCGTCAATGCGCGGTGAGCGCCGGTCCCGCCGCTGCGGCGTGTCGTCGGTGGAGGGCTCGTCAGAGACCTTCGGTGTGCCAGAGCTAGCCTTGCGGCGCCGCTTGGATGGCGTCTTCGCCAGGGCGATCTCCAGCACCTCGTCCAGGTGCGAGACCTCGATCAGCTCCAGGTCCTTGCGGACGATCTCGGGGAGCTCCGAGAGATCCTTGGCGTTCCGCTTGGGCAGCAAAAAGGTCTTGATCCCGCCCCGATGCGCCGCCAGCGTCTTCTCGCGCAGGCCACCGATCGGCAGGACCTTGCCCCGCAACGTCATCTCTCCCGTCATCGCGACATCCTTGCGGACCTTGCGTCCGGTCAGGGCAGAGATCAGGGCTGTCGCCATGGTGATGCCAGCCGATGGGCCGTCCTTGGGAATCGCACCCGCCGGGATGTGGACATGGATATTGTGCTTGTCGAAAAATCCAGGCTCGATCTTGAATGTCGCTGCTCGCGTCCGCGCATAGGACATCGCCGCCCGCGCCGACTCCTGCATCACGTCACCAAGCTGGCCGGTAAGGATCAGGTCGCCCTTGCCTTCCATAATTGTGACTTCAATGGACAGCAAGTCGCCGCCAACGCTGGTAACTGCAGCGCCTGTCGCGACACCAACCTCGTCCTGCTCCTCGGCAAGCCCGAAGTCATAACGCGGTATGCCGAGATAGTCGTGGACATCACCGCCATCAACCTCCACTCTCTCCGGTGGGTTGGCTTCGGCAAACGTCCGCGCAATCTTGCGGCAGAGCGTTCCGATCTCTCGCTCGAGGTTTCGGACGCCTGATTCCTCCGTGTACTCGCGAATGATCTGCTTCAACGCGCCATCGTTGACGATCAGTTGCTCGTCGGTGAGACCGTGCGACTCCAGTGACTTGGGCAACAGGAAATTCCGCGCAATCTCCAGCTTCTCCAGCTCGGTGTAGCCGGACACCTCAATGATCTCCATGCGGTCCCGCAATGCGGGCGGGATCGGATCGAGCATGTTCGCCGTCGTGATGAAGATCACCTTGGAGAGATCGAACGGCACCTCCAGGTAGTGATCCGAAAACGATGTGTTCTGTTCCGGATCCAGCACTTCCAGGAGCGCCGACGAGGGATCACCACGGAAGGTATCCGACCCAAGCTTGTCGACCTCGTCCAGCACGAGCACGGGGTTCTTGGTCCCGGCATCTTTGAGCGCCTTGATCACGCGACCCGGCATGGCCCCGACGTAGGTGCGCCGATGCCCGCGGATCTCGGCCTCGTCCCGCACCCCGCCGAGGGACATACGGACGTATTCGCGTCCGATGGCGCGGGCGATGGACTTGCCAAGGCTGGTCTTGCCGACGCCCGGAGGGCCAACGAAGCAGAGGATCGGCGCCCGCAGCCTGTCGCCCGCAAGCTTGCGCACCGCGATGAACTCGACAATGCGATCCTTTACCTTCTCCAGCCCGTAGTGATCCTCGTCGAGGATGTTCGCCGCCTCTTCCAGGTCGAGTCGATCCTCTGTCACGTGCGACCACGGCAGATCGGTTAGCCACTCCAGATAGGTTCGGATGACACCGACCTCTGGCGAGAAGGGATGCTGCTGCTCCAGGCGCTCGACTTGGACCAACGCCTTCTGCTTGACATCGTCCGGCATCCCGGCGGTCTCGATCTTCTCGCGAATCTCGTTCGCCAGGGCCTCTTCCGACGAGCCCTCACCCAGCTCCTTCTGGATCGCCCGGAGCTGCTCCCGGAGGAAGTACTCGCGCTGCTGCTTATCCATGCCGGCTTGCGCTTCGGACTGGATCTCATGTCGCAGATTGAGCACATTGAGGCGCTTCTGGACGAGCACGCTGATCTTGCGCAGGCGCTCGAGCGGATCGATTGTCTCCACCATCTCCTGCCGCTGGTCGGAGGAGAACTCCGGTGAGAAGGCAATGAGGTCGGCGAGCCATCCTGGCTCATCGACGCTCTTCACCATCTCCAGCACTTCCTCCGGGACATTCGGCAGCATGGCGATGTAGCTCTCGACCTGATCCAGCATCGCCCCCATTGCCGCTTCGGTTTCGGCTGACGGATGAACCACCTCATGCACGCGGCGAACCTTGGCCGCGACAAAAGGCTGGTCCTGGATGATGTCCTCTACCCGTCCCCGTGCGAGGCCGTTGAGAATCACATGGTTCTGGCCACCGGGACGGGTAATGTACTGCCCAACCTCGGCGATCACGCCCCATTCGCAGAGCTCGTAATCGGCGTCATCCGGCATTCCGGCAAGCCCCGCCTCGATGTCGAAATCGCCCTGCTCATCGGCGAGCTTGCGGGCGCCCTCGTCGTCACCCTGGGCAATCATGTCGGTCATGATGTCGATTAGGTCACGGGTAGCGGCATCGACCTGCAGTTCGCCATCGTCAAGTTTACGGGGGATCCGTCGCTCCGTCAGCAACATGACGTGACGAGGATCCATACGCATCGCCCGCTCGACGGCCATCGTGGTGTCCTCATCCACGAGCGGGAACGGGATCGACATATGGGGCAGCAGTAGTGTCTCCTCGGTGATGATCACCGGGAGCAGCAACTGATCCGGATCACCGGAAACTTTCTTTCGGCGACTCCGGGTGCGCTTCGACTTGGCAGGCACCTCGTCATCCAGGGAATCTTCCCGCGGGCGCGCCTTCTCGGCGGTGATCGCGGCGGCAAGCTCCTCGGTTACGTCCTTGACGGTACGCGCCCGTGAGCGCTTCGGCGCCGGTGCTTCAGCCGCCAGCTGGTCTTCGTGATCCATAGTCTCGTTTGGTTCGTTGGCTTGGGCCTGATCGTCAGCGGATTTTCGCGACGGCATGGTTGCTCTTGCTCGACTTTCCAGAGTGAAAAACACGTGCACACCGTGCACACGCACCAGGAGGTTCCGGCCTGGGGAGATTGTTTGACAACGCTGGCCGCTCACGCGGCCCAATGGACGTCTGGTACGGGGGTAAGGACGCTCTGGCCCGGTCTGCCCTCAGTGCGGGCGGGCTCACGATCTGGGTGCAATCCCGTGCACGACAATCCGCATTCTCTGCATTGAATTGTATACCGCGGTGTCCACCTTAGAAGGCACCGGCCGCTCGTTTGCTACACTGCCCCTTGTAGAGATTTGATGCCGCGTCATATGTACGGAGCCCAGATGCCTTCGTCCGATCAGCCCATAACCCCGCCAACGACGGGAATCCCCACGCCGCCTGGCGGAGCTGGCGCCGCCGATCTGGCGACCGATTCGACCGATCCCCAAATACTGCGTGAGCTCCTCGATCGCGCGAGGGAACGACTGGCGTTTTACGAGTCATTCGATCGGATCATCGGGGAAAACATCCGTCGGTCTGGTGAGCTTATGGTGGAGACGGTTGCCCTCCGTGAACAGGCACAGGCACTTGCGGCGCAATCGGCAATGGAACGCGCCACGTTTGCGGCCACGCGCCAAACTGAGCGTGATCGCTACCGTGCGCTCGTCGAACAGGTCCTCAACGAGGTTTCCACGGTGCGGCCCCTCATCGACACGATGGTGACGCGGTTTGAGAGCGTCCTAGAGGAGCTGAGCGAGGACACTGTCACGGAAACTGGCGCGGGCGGTGTCCTCGACTCAACCAGCATCTCCACCAACTCCGCCCTTGAGGCACCGTCTCCCGAATCCAGCGAGACAGATGAGCCGCCACCCGTCCTCGTTGAGGACGAGACGCCAGTCACCCACGTCGACCCCCCAGCCGAGGAGCCCGCCCAGGAAACAACGGAGATCACCACCGTCGAGGACGCTCCTCCCCCCGATGTGGCCCCAGAGATAACACCCGAGGAGCCGGCCCCGGAGGGCTCCCGAGGCATTGACCTGCTCGCCCATGGCGTCCCGAATGCCAGGGTCGCTATCTCGCTGCAGAAGATGCTCCGTGAGTTGGATGTCGTCAGCAGCGTGGAGGCACGGGAGTTTGCCAACGGGGAGCTTCGCCTGGCGATACAGGCTAGCGATGCCCTCCCGGAAGCCGCCCTCGTTGCCTGGCTTGGCGACAATAACGGTGAGTTGACCAGCAAATCATCCTCAGTGACTGAGC
>DASYWM010000137.1:0-3084 GCA_035936075.1 Thermomicrobiales bacterium | reverse complement strand
GAACCAATGCCTCGCTCAGGCGATCGATGCAGAGCATGGCTGTCGTCGGATCATTGATCCCCGGTGACAAGGCCTTTATTGCGATATCAGCGATTTGCCTGATTCCCAGCTCGACATCTGACTGAAGCGTGCGTTCTGGGCCTATGAGAAATGCGGAGCGGACCTTCTCCTCCATTCCCTGGTCCACGCTCGTCTTTGGCCAGACCGTGGCCAGGACCGATTCGGGGAGCACATAGTCGCCCGGGATCCGCTCGACGTGCACGGTCAGCGTTTGTTCCTCGGAGAGGTTGAAGAGAGTGTCGCCGTCGACTGCCTGGAAATAGCCTCCTTGCTTCGCCACAACAACGGTCGCCAATGCTTGCGGCAGCGCGGAGGAAGGGTAGGATTCGCCGGGCTCCCCGATATCCTCTGGGAAGAGGTGGTGTATCAGGGCAAGAGTGTCATTGGACGCCCGTTCTATGATCGTGGAAGCCTGGATGGAACGAGCAGCGTGATGAATGAAGTAGATCAGTAGCGTGACGCTCACGAGTGCCAGGGCAATGGCTCCGGTCGACGTGATGACAGGGGCGAATCCCTCAGTACCCTGCTCGGGGGACAGCACCGACCGTAGCACAAGGAGGGAATAGGTAAACGTGGCGATGAAGAACCCGAGGACTATCTGGTTGCCCCTGTCGGCACGGAAGGTCCTGAGCACAAGGGGTGAGAACTGACTTGAGGCGAGCTGGAGGGCGACGATCGTGATTGAAAAGACCACACCGGTAACGGTGATCGTCGTGCCCGCGATCGCGGAGAGGACTGCCCGGATACCTTCGGGACCGCCTCCGAAGAGCCACCAGGGGAGATCCGACCGCTGATCGAATCGAAGCGTCCTGTCGAACCGCACCAGCACTACCGCAAGGACCACCACGAGCAGCGTGGTGATTGCCGGGATAAACCAGAAACTCTCTCTAACCACCAGCCGCCACGAGCCAACACGAGCATCCACGGATGCCTTCTCCCACACGTACACCGTCTTGAGCGCACGTCACAGTGGAAAGTATCCCGGTTGTGCTGCTTGCCCCCTCTTTGCACACCGCGTGCCCCAGGCGGACACGATCTCCATAGAGTAGGGTCAAGGAGGTCCGCTGGAGGGATGCAGGCACGAAACGGTCATTTTCCGACCTCATGATGACTGGGATGTGAGAGCTTCTTATTGATCGGACGCCAGGATGCGTTCCGCAATCTCCCGTATGTCGGACCCGATAACATCCGGCTGAGCACCGTCCGGGTCGAGGACCTGACCCGGCCGCGCGACGAATGCCCCGGCACATCCCGCATGCAGAGCTCCGGCGATATCCCAGGAATGTGCAGCAACGAGTCTTATCTCGCCGATAGTGACGCCAAGCCGCTCGGCCGCCATTCGGTAGGGCTCCGGTGCTGGCTTCAGGCGATGGACACTGTCAGCGGAGAGCATCTGTTCCATGAGTTCGTGGAGGCCAGCGTTGACCAGCTGTGCCTCGCTTACCTCAAGGGTTGAGTTTGTCAGGGTCGCCAGGCGAAACCCGGATGAGTGGAGATGCTCTAGCGCCTCCCTGACCTCGGGATGCGGCGGTAACTGACGCATCCCGTCGCGCAAAGCGGCAAGGTCCTCGTCACCAGGCGAGACTCCGTGTCGCTCTGCTACCATTTTCAGGGCGCTTATTCCGATTGCCCCGAAATCCCGATATGCTCCAGTGATGGTGGAGACAAATGCGGATTGAAGCATCTGCCCGAACCACTCGCGCCTGACAGACGCGTCGTTGAACATCCGGGCGAAGATGGGATCGAGCGCGCCCACATCGAGCAGGGTCTCATTGACGTCGAAGACGATGACTCGTTTCATTCTTGCTCCTTGTGGCTGCAAAAGTGTTCCTAAACTTCGAGCGCCGATGGTTTACGGTTCGGTTCCGGTTGGCTTCGGCGTGTCGGGATGGTCGCCCCATTCCTTCCACGATCCGGTGTAAAGCGCGACGTTCTCGTATCCAATCAGTCTCAGCGTGAAAAACGTGACGGCTGATCGCACGCCGGTGGAGCAGTAGGGGATGACGTGCTTGTCGGGAGTGACGCCGACTTCCTCGTACATTTCTCTTAACTCGTCGACTGGCTTCCAGACCTTGGGCATCTCGGATGTCGCATTCCGTGGGTAATTGATGTTCACGGCGCCGGGAATGTGGCCAGCGGAGTACTCATCAGGCGTTCGGGCATCGACGATCACAACGTTCGGGTCGTCAAGACTCGCCCGTACTTCCTCTAGCTGCGCCAGTGTCCCGGCTCGCGGCTGTCCCTGGAAGGACTGAACCGCCGAGCTCGCCGTTGCTCCGGCTGGTGTGGCGTCGGTGGCGACCTCGCCAGTTGCCTGCTGCCATGCCGATAGTCCGCCGTTAAGGACCTGTTTATCCTCATGTCCCAGATAGTGCAGGACCCACCAGAGCCGAGCGGCGAAGAGCGTGCCGGCATCGTAGGCGAGGACAGGACGCTCACCGGCGATACCGAACGAGGCGAGCGTTTGGCTGGCTTGCTCGCGCCATTGCGCGATTGATTCGTCCGAGGTATCGGTCACCTCGAGCGCGGGCCAATCGAGCTGCACGGAACCCGGAATATGGGCCTTGTCGAAGTCTTCTTCCGGCATGAACCCGACCAGGATCGCCACTGGGTCGATCCGGAACTGCTCCAAACCGTGGGCGTCTATCAGCATCTCTGGATGGGCATAATGTTCGGCAGTCGGCGACGCATGTGGGGATGGCTGAGCGTGCAAGGCGCTCGATTTTCCTAGGAGGGCCAGGCCCGTGGACCCGCCAATTGCGATCTGGAGGGCATGTCGGCGTGAGAGTACGGGTCTTTTTGATGAGTGTCGGCTAGTCATGGATTTTCCCTTTCAGCGTGGTGGTGGCGTTCCGGAGTTTTGAGGCGGAATGTCGACGTGTCGGTTCAGAGCGGTGGAGCCGGTAGAAGGCGCCCAGGATGCCGCCGTAGAGCAGATGGGCTAGGATGACCGAGATGGGTGTTCGCCTTCCATAGTGAAGAGCAAAGAAGCCCGGTGGTTCGAGCTGACGAGTCGGGGTCGGT
>DASYWM010000136.1:0-3995 GCA_035936075.1 Thermomicrobiales bacterium | reverse complement strand
GTCAAGAATAGTCTCACGCGTTCCTTCCGGCATGCTCCACATCTGCCGCTTGAACGGGCCAAACCCTCGCTTGCGAGTGGTGTAGTAGAACTGGGAGTCGGTCTGGTCCGGCTTGCGCTCATCTGCGTGATTCGCCGCAAGGTGCGCGTATATCTCATCCTTCAAATCCTGGGGGAATGCTTCGCTGTCGTAGATTGCGTTCTGGAATGCTGTCGCCAGATGCACCTCCACCGCATCCGCCTCGGCGAAGCGATCGAACGCGGACTCTGGCAACGTCGACGCCCCATGCTGCACGGCACCGCCCAAGCCGAAGTCCTTCGCAGCTTGCGACAGCTTCGCCAGCGTGTCGAAATCGACCGCCACATCCTTAATCGAGCCGTCAGGCAAAACGACACCACCATGGCTGGTGCCAGTTTGGACACTGATCTTGCTGATCCCGGTCAAGTTCCCGCCCAGCTTCGTCAACTCCGCCTCGTACCCTTCCATGAAGGCCTGGAGATCCTCAACTGTGCTGTTGGTTTTGCCAACTTCGCCGATCTCGCCACCAATCGAGATCGTGAGTCCGGCGGGCTCGGCGTCACGGATGGCCATGGTCAGTTCCGCGGTATGCCGGGAGTTCAGATGTTGCTGGTCGATAAGGCGCTCATGCGAAAGATCGACGAGCGTGGAAGCGTCGATGTCGATATTTCCATACCCCGCCCCAATCGCCTCAAACGCGAGATCTCGCACGGCCGCGACCTCCGCCACGGCATCGCTTGCATATTTCTTCGCATTTGTCTGGTAGTGGTCGCCCTGGATCATCACCGGGCCCTGCCATCCCTCCTTGATAGCAGCGGCAAGAATGACGCTTGCATATTCGGCGGGTCGCTGCTGCGTATAACCCATCTCGGAGCGAGCCAACTCCAGCAGGATCTGCTTGCTCTGGGTAGCGTGGGCGGCACGGAAGACGCGTCGAGCAAGATCGTAGGTCATGCCACGCAAGTTGATCGCCGGCGTAGTGATGTTGCTGTACTCCCTCCGCGCGGCGGCCATGTAGAGATCGTGGATTGAGGCCGGATACGCACCCATCTCAGGCGCCGTCACCCGAATCAGCCAGCGGGCAACCTGCTGGGCATCGCCCTCCCCGAAGACTGCCGTCCAAACCAGCTCATCGACCAGTTCCGAGCGGACCGCATCAGCATCGAGCACCTCGACGCCGCCATCACGCACTCGAAGTGCGCCGCTAGATCGTCGCAGCAAACCCTGCACATCGCTGTGAATCGTCGGAGTCATCGCCACAGTTCCTCCTTCGGGGCGTCAGCGCCTCGTGCGGTGCCAGGCACGCCAGCCCTGTTCGTCCAGCCATGTCCTTGACACCAATATCTCATGATTCCGCAAGATGTTGGCCGACGAAGATAGCAAATACATAAAGCTCGGTCTGCGATGCAGACCGAGCTTTAGGAAGCCTAACGCGTAGTGAGACTAGACGATGGTGAGCGTCCCTTCCATGCCGGCTTCCTTATGGCCCGGAACGGAGCAGTAGAACGTGAACGTCTCACCCGGCTGGACATCCTCCGGCACGGTGTATTCTCCGCTCTCACCACCATTCAGGGGGCCGATGATCACACCGTCCCACTCATCAACCGCCATGTCGTGCGGCAGAACACCGGCATTGCTTAGAGTAATGGTGCCACCCGGCGCGACCTCGAACTCGGTGGGGTCGAAGAAGAGATCTCCGGCTTCCACCGCGACCTCAGTGCCACCTCCGCCGCCACCGGCCGCGGCAGCCTGCTCGCCACCTTCTTCCGGCGCGGCCTCGTCCACCGGCGACGCCATTGGTGTTGCCGCGCCACCCTCGGGAGTCGCTTCTTCCTCTGCTGGCGCAGCAGCCCCGCCTCCACCACCAGCCTCGGCAATCGTCAGCGTACCCACCATGCCCGCTTCTTTATGACCGGGGACGGAGCAATAGAACTCGAAGCTCTCTCCTGGCTGGGCATCGTCCGGCACGGTGTACTCGCCCTGACCTTCCGCGTCCAACTCCTCAATAATCACGCCGCCCCACTCGTCCACTGCCATATTGTGCGGCAGCATGCCAATGTTGGTCAAAACGATGGTGCCACCTGGGACAATGCTAAACTCGCTCGGCTCGAAGAAGAGATCGCCCGCTTCGACGGTGACCTCTATCTCACCTCCGCCTTCACCGCCACTGGCGGCTGCAGCCTCCTCCTCGGGAGTCGCTTCTTCCTCTGCTGGCGCAGCAGCGGCCTCGCCGCCAGCACCAGCCTCCACGATTGTGAGCGTCCCCTCCATCCCAGCCTCACGGTGGCCTGGAATGGAGCAGTAGAAGACGAATGACTCGCCCGGCTGGACGTCCTCAGGAACGGTGTACTCACCTTCCTGATCCGCCTCCAGCGGGCCAATGATCACACCGCCCCATTCGTCCACGGACATATCGTGCGGCAACATGCCGATATTGGTAAGTGTGATGGTACCGCCTGGGGCAACACTGAACTCATTGGGTTCAAAGAAGAGGTCTCCACCCTCGACCGAGACCGGCTCAGCGCCACCGCCAGCGGCAGCCTGCCCTCCACCTCCGGCCTCTTCGCCACCATCGGCACTCTCGCCTCCGGCTTCCTCACCGCCTTCAGCGCCGCTATCGCCACCGCGGGCCGTTTCCGGGGTCGACGTGATGGGCGCCAGCGTTGGAGGTGCCCCCGCGACATCGGGAATTTGCGTCGGGTTCAACTCCTCGGCGGTCGGTGGCTCATTCCCGCAGGCCACCAGCACTGCGCTCGCGGCCCCTGCGGAAGAAAGCGCCAAAAATCGTCGTCGGTTCAAGCGGTTCATACGGGCCGTTGCCTCCATACCGGGTCCACCCAGGCGTGTTTCACTTAGCACCACGGCACGGGACGTGGAGTCCCGGCCAGTGGACACTCGCAAAGTGATGATGGCGCGCGCTTACAGGACGCACGCGCAACACCTCGTTACGCTTCACGCCACATTTGGTTCGATTGTATCCCGAAACGACACGAACTTCATCGGACACCCTGCAGGAGTACCGCGAATCGTCCACAATATCCGGCGCACCTCATTGCTCAATCATCACTATCGTTGACCTCTTCCCAGGAGTAGCTGATCTCATGACACCTTCGACACGAGGCTATTCGCGCAGGATTGACCTCGGAAAGATTGCCCTGCACGTTACCCAATACGATGGAAACGGACCTCGCCTGCTTCTCCTGCATGGGATCGGCTCCAATTGCGAGGGCTGGAATCCGGTTATCGACGATCTTGCATTGACATTTTCACCCGTGACCGTCGACCTGCGCGGCCATGGATGCTCCGACAAACCAGAGTCAGGTTATCTCTACATCGACTACGTGAGCGACATCGAAGGACTGCTCACCGCGCTTGACTGGACAAGTCCGCTGATCATCGGTCATTCGCTCGGCGGCATCATCGCCCTCTGGTGGGCTACACGACATCCCGACCGGGCCAGGGCACTGGTCGCTGAGGATTCTGCCCTGCGTAGTGGCGAGGAGTTCCGGCCAGCGTTTGACGGCTGGCTCCGTCTGAATGCCTTGCCATACGAGGAACTGGTTGCCCACTACGCTGCGGAGAACCCGGAGTGGTCACCGGACATGGTGGAATCCCGTGCCCGGGCGATGGCCGGCACCAGACGCGGGGTCTTCCAGGAACTGCGCGATGATTCATTGGCACATGACGGGAAGGACCGAATCAGCGAACTTAAGGAGATCACCTCCCCGGTGCTGCTTGTTCACGGCGACTACCAGACCGGTGGCATGGTGCACCCAGAAGACATCGAGGCCCTTCCCAGGCGACTTCCGGATGCACGAACCATCCGCATCCCGGGCGGTGGACATACGCTGCATCGATCTTCAAAGGAAGAATTCCTGGCGGCTGCGGTGCCATTTCTACTGGCACATGCCTGACGTCGTCTTCTGCCCAGGGAGCTCCCGCCATCTGGTGCTTGCAGGCACATCCATAGGCGCGAG
>DASYWM010000135.1:0-10614 GCA_035936075.1 Thermomicrobiales bacterium | reverse complement strand
TCCGGGAAGGCCGCGCAGATCCAGGAGCGGGAGACGCTGCTACCGGCTTCCGCCCCCGAGACCGAACTGGCGGCAACGCGCTAGTCCAGGTCTCAGTTACCTCCTCCCAGCAGAAGGACGCCTCCTTTGGGCGTCCTTCTGGCTTTAAGAGCCCGTAGACAGCACTGCCGACGCCGTGAAAACCAACGCGCGATCCCGGTGGTTGCACCGACGGTTGTGCTAGCTGGCGTACCAGTGGTCGTGGTACCGGTGGTACGTCGGCTGTTGTCCCGGTGGTGACATCAACCGTGGTGTTGGTCTCGCAAGCATCACCTCGGGCATTGCCATAGGTATTCGCCTGATCCGCGTTCGCTACGGTCGGGCAGTTGTCAATCTCGCCCACACCACCATCGCTGTTCACATCGGTGCAATATGTGGAGCGATGGAGTCGTCCTCCGCGAACAGTCGGAGATTTGATGTGAATCGTATCAGTAGCACCGAATCGGTATCAGCAATAACACAAAGAGGTTAACCCTCCATTCATAGGGGAGCAGCCTCGAGATCGAATTGGAACCCCGGGTGGAGTCCACTGTTCCAGAGCCGGCCATTATTGAGGATTAACCACCTGGCATGGGCCGAACATCCGTGTGGGATTGAGCGAACCGGGCATCTCTTGAGCAACGTATCCAGACGAGTGGTCAAGATTGCCTGGGGTTATTACAGGAGCGGTCCCCCATCAGGATCAGGCATGCCTCTACCAGTTGGAGAGCTGAACCATTCGTCCTGATCACGACCCATAAGGTTTTTCAGCATGGCTTCCATCCGCTGGATCGCCTGTTCGATCGCCGCTAGTCCGCTGAGGCATTCGTGAGCCTTCAGGATTCGGCCCCGCAGTATGTACCGTTCGAGCAACTGGCTGCGGCCATACATCACGGTCAGCGGAGTCTTGAGGTCGTGCAATACACGGCTCAGCGTCTCGACATCCATCTGGTGAAGGCGTTTGGCAGTCGGCTTCCTCTCCAACGGCTCCATAGCAGATTATTCCTTCCCTGCTCTGTCGTCATTCCCCCTTGGGAGCAGACACATGCAATGCCTGTGCCGGGAGGAAGCGGTGGAGCCCAAAGACAAACAGATGCCCGTGATCCTCAAACGGGCGCCTGCTTGCTGTATCGCTTTCCCGGAAGGTGCCTGCAGTCTTTGGCAGCGGGGGCGAACAAGCCAAACCCCTCGGCTCTGGAGTGAGGGTGTTGGCGGAGAAACGGCGGTGACAAAGTCTGACGCCTTGCGCGTCGGGTTCGGGAATGGCGCCGAGACGATATGACTGATCGTCGCGGCGATCACTCCACTACTGTCAAGGGAGATAGCAAAGGCAGTTATCACGACGTTCTATACAAAGAGCAGTGCCTCAATCTCCCGGAGCATTGTCCAGACGCTGTATTCGATGTTGGCAAGGAGCACCACCGTCGTATCGATCGTCGAATAGTATGCAAGCATGCTGCTCACCCCCGCATTGAAGCCTTCCTTGTTCATGCGGAGCACTTGACCATCGGTATCCAGCTTGAACTCGAAGGCGAAACCGTTCATGAGGGTGCAGTCGTCGTGCTGCTCAACGAGGACGTGAGGACGCTGCAACAGCTGGCTGCCCTCCTCGCCCAGCAATGTTCCGGACACCACGGATCGCATGAACCTGTCGAGATCCATCGCGGTCACCGTGGCCCCGCCGTCCGGTGAACCAACCGGTGGATATGAATAGATGTTCTTGCGCCACTCAATCGTTCCATCATCATGATCGATTCGCTTGTAGTGTTCGGCGAAGCTTGCGTTGACCTCATCCATTGCGCAGAAGTCTGCCCCGTCCATACCGGCCAGAGCGAAGATATTCCGCCGGACATAGTCCCGATACGACATGCCGGTTATCTTCTCAATGACAAGCCCGATCAGAATGAACGCACAGTTGTTGTAGCGGACGCCCTGGCCAGGAGGGAAGACCGGTTGCTTGTGGGCAAACTGCGGCAGGAAGTCGGCCGTTTGCCGGATTGCGTAGTTGGGGCTGTCGACGAAGAGTGCTTCGTAGACCTCACCCGCCTCCTCATCGGCATCATCTGCGATGCCCGAGGTGTGAGTGAGACAGTGAAAGATGGTCACATCGTTGCTAATTTGGGTGCCATCAATGCCCAGGAACGGCATTATCTGTGTCTCCAGGGTGACCTCGCCCGACTCAATCAGCCGCAGGATCGCGGCGGCCGTAAAGACTTTGGTCACTGAGGCAATGTCGAACCGGGTGTGGACTGTGTTCGGCACCCTGAATCCACGATGGGCCAACCCGTATGCCTCGTGCGCCAAGATGTCGTCACCGCGCTTCACCAGGCACACGCCCGAGAACCCGGATTCGTCGGCATGCCCCGCTACGAGCGAACGAATCTGGTGAGCCATCATGTCATTGGGGTCTTTCGGTTTGCTTTCCATCGTCCGGGCATCCCGTCGTGTGACTTGGCTGGCTAAAATCCCCGCCTCCTGAAATCCCAGAGCCCATGATCGACCTCGGGCAGGTCCGGCACCCCGAGGCGTTGGAGGATATGCAGCACCTCGGTGCGGTGGTCCTCGTTGTGGAGGATGACGTGAAGCACTCCGCCGCCGAACGTCATCTGCTCATCGAAGTGATCGCCGAAGGTGTCGTCCAGGCGCTGCTCATCGCGCAACGTGCGTGCGAGGCCCGCGAAGGTCGCATAGGAGCGCTCGTGCCGCGCCAGCATGTCGTCCACCGATGTGCGTGCGGGCTCGTATGGAACGGGCTTGTTCACCATCGAGCCGGTCCAGAACTCGACATTGAGGATCATGTGATCGAAGGTGTCACGCACGGTGCGATGCCCGATATCGAACGGCTGATCGAGCTGCTCGTCGGTCAGGCCGCGGCTCAGGTCCAGGAGTTGTATCGTGGCCCAGTGGTCGTGGTCCAACAGGCGATCAAGCAGATCCATGCGATGTCCTCCTCAGGGGAATGGTGATGTGCGGGGCGGTGCGCCGTTTCGGTAACGGTCGCCGGTGATCGGGCGGAGCGCTCAGGCGAGCCGGGCACCCAGGAAGTCCAGCGTGCGTTCCCAGACCAGTTCCGCAGCTGCCGCGTCGTACGCATCCGTCCGGTTGGGCTCCACGAACCAGTGGCCAGTGCCAGGATAGAGGTGGAACGTCACCTCGCGCCCCGCTGCACGGATCCTGGCCTCCAGTGCCTGAACGACCTCCAGCGGCTCGAAGTCGTCGTGCTCCGCGAAGTGACCGAGGTAGGCGGCCCGGGCCGTGCTGTAATCGCCATCGTCCGTCCCGTAGACCGCGACGACTGCACTCACGTCGTCGGGTCGCACCTGAGACAGGTGCAGTGCCCAGTAGGCACCCAGTGAGAAGCCGATCACCCCAATCTGTGCACCTGTCACTGCCGGCAACTCGCGCAGATGATCGACAGCAGCATGCACGACGGCCTCCGCCTCGGCCGGTGCGCGATTTTGCGCGGCGACCAACGCCTCAGCCTCGGCGATGGACGAGGTGGTCTCCCCGCCAGCATACAAACTGGGCGCCAGCGCCACGTAGCCTTCCGATGCCAGCCGGTCGCACACCTCGGTGAAGACGGACGTCAATCCCCACCAGGCATGTAACACCAGCACACCAGCTCCAATACCACTTTCCGGCACTGCCAGATAGGCGCGACTTCCCGCTGGTCCAACTTGTAGCCACTCGCCCACGTCTGCCTCCGTACGTATATCGAACGTCTGTTCTGATACAGGATAGCGAAGGCGGCCAGGTTTGCAAAGCGTGCTGGACTCGTGCTGGACTAAGGAGACTTGCATTACATCGGGGTCCATCAGGAATGAAAGAGAGATCCCCAATCTCCCTGGGGTGGTGCTGAGTTTCATCCCGTACACAATCCTGGAATTGCTCTCCAGGATCCCTTTGCCTTCCTTATGCCGGGCTCGGATGGCTGAAAGGCGGTACGGCTGGCGTAAGATGGGTGAGGAATGGCCGTTTCACCGTCACTCTCTGTTCACCTGGCATCCTGGGCACCGGTTTTGCCCTCCCGACAGGTGTGGAGCGCCCATGCCGCGGGGATGCAAACCGCGCGTCGGTTCCACCATCGTATCCGTGCCATGGGTCGTCAATACCCCGATCAACTCCGGGCGGCGGAATCCGCGAAATATCGAATGACCAGACTTACACAGAGAGGCCCTACACCTCATGGCAACACCGGAGCAACGTTTGAACGATCTCTTGGCGGAGCAGGACGCCATCACCCTGGCGACGGCCGAGTCCTGTACCGGAGGGCATGTCACGGCACGGATCACGAATATCGCCGGAAGCTCCGCCTATTTTCATGGCGGGGTTGTTTCCTACACGAACGCGGTCAAGGCGCACCTGCTCAATGTGCCGGAGACGGTGCTCCAGAACCCCGGCGCAGTGAGCGAGGAATGCGCCCGCGCCATGGCGGAAGGTGCTCGCTCGCAACTGGATGCGAGCATTGCTGTCAGCATTACCGGCATCGCGGGCCCGAGCGGCGGCACCAAGCGAAAACCGGTCGGGCTCGTCTACATCGGCATCGCCTCCCCTTCCGGAACCGATGTGGAGTGCCATCAATTCTCCGGTGACCGCGAGGAGGTCATCGGGGCCGCGGCCGAGCGGGCGCTTGAGCTGCTGGTCGAGCAGGTGGAAGCAACACTTGAGCATGAGCAGTGAGAAAGGCGTGCCTCAGGGCGTTTGGAAAACTGCTATGGTTGCCCATCCATGCGTGGGCTGGGCAAATCCTTCCGACCACTCCAGCACAACTCCCCGTCGTTCGGAGCGCCGCAACTACCTGTAACGAACCCTATACGACGCAGATCCGGAAGACCTGTTGCCGTGGAACGCCCTGGTTCCCAACGGGACCGTGGCAAATACGCTTCGCGTAGGATCCTTCGCGATGCTCAGGATGACGAAGGGCTAACGGCCCGCTGATGAGCCACTGCTGGCGATTCCCGCAATGCTCGTGCACTCATTTCTGGCACGCCGGGGGCGAAATGGGTACTGTACCCTCACATCACGATTATTCGCGTGAGTCAGGAGCAAACGTCGTTGTCATCTTCATCTGAAGTCCTGGGCGGCCCGAACGGCTCGTCCTCCCTAACCGATGCCCCACCCTACGAAAAGTCCACCCTGCCGAACGGCGTGCGCGTCGTCACCGGGCCGATGACCGGCGTGCGCTCGGCCAGCCTGATCTTCTATTACAACGTCGGTTCCCGCGTGGAACCAGCACTGATCGCCGGCGTCTCGCACTTCCTTGAGCACATGCTCTTCAAGGGAACGACGAAGCGACCGGACCCGATGACGATCTCCGAGGAGATCGAGAGCGTCGGGGGTATGCTCAACGCCGGCACCGGACGCGAATCTACCTCTTACTGGTGCAAGGTACCGAGCACGCACTTCGAGCTTGCCTACGATGTCCTCGCGGACATGCTGCGCAACTCCACCTTTGACGCGACCGAGCTCGACAAGGAGCGCAAGGTCATCTTCGAGGAGATCCGCGCCGTTCAGGATGTTCCGGAGGATCTCGTCCACGACCTCATCGATGTGGTCGTCTGGGGCGATGATCCCGTTGGGCGCGAGATCGCCGGCTCCGAGGAGACCGTCAGCAATATCACTCGTGACCTGATGGTGGATTTCTGGCAGCGCAACTATGGGGCAGAGCGCCTAGTCGTCGCGGCCGGTGGGGATATCCGCCACGAGGATGTGGTGGCACTGACCGAGCGGTACTTCGGTGATCTCCAACCCGGGAATAGCGTGGACACCTTCGTGCCAACGCTTGTCACCCAGAACGAGCGCCGTGTCGAAGTGATCAACCGCGAGACCGAGCAGGCGCACCTCTGCCTCTCGTTCCCGGCGCTTTCCTATCTCGATGAGCGGCGTTACGTGCAATCCACCATCGAGGCCATTCTCTCCTCCGGCATGAGCTCACGGCTCTTCCAGGAGATCCGGGAGAAGCGCGGGCTCGTCTACTCGGTCTACGGCTACTTCCGTGGGTACGAGGATGTCGGGCAGGGCGTAGTCTACGCCGGTACCGATGTCGACCGGGTGCAGGAGACGATCGAGGCGATCATCGGTGAGCTGAAAAAGCTGCGGGACATTACCGTTCCCGCACAGGAGCTCGAGCACACAAAGACACTACGGAAGGGACGCCTCCTGATGAGCCTCGAGGACAGCCGCTCCGTCGCGTCGTGGGTTGGCGGCCAGGAAGCGACCTACGGTGAGATCATGACGCCGGAGCAGATCATGGAGCGCATCGATGCCGTGACCGCCGAAGATGTCCAGCAACTGGCGGGTGAGTTGATCCGGGACGACCGCTTCAACCTCGCGCTGATCGGCCCATACACCTCGCGGGATGAGTTCGCCGAATTGCTGTCGCTCGACGCCTGAGTGGACAGGAGCAGTACATGAGCGGGAACACGATCAACGAGGACAGCCTCGTCTTCATCGATCCCCAGAGCGGGTTCGAGATCCGCCCATGGCCGGCATTGCGCGATGCCGAGGCCGCCACGATCCTTGCTGACTCAACCGGTGAGGGAAGCTCCGAGGCTGGCCAGCGCGCGATCGATGAGGCGCGGGCCGAGGCGCCGGACCGGGTTTTCGCTGGATTAATGGGTGGACAACTCGTTGGCGTCTACACGCTGCGGCGGGACGGCATGGCCAACCGGATCGGCAATATCGCCGTGGCGAAGGACCACCGGCGCCGTGGCATTGGGCGCGCACTGCTGCAGGATGCCCTTCGCCGGTCCGGTCGTCGCCCTCTCGTTGCCGAGACTGACGAGGAGGGGCTTGGGTTCTACAAGGCCTGTGGCTTCAAGATGGTGGGACGACGGAAGCACCCATCCGGGACTGTCCGCTACCGGATCGGCTGGCACGCACCCGGTCTCCGCTTCAAGGGCGGCTCCACCAACAGCCTGACACACAAGCCGGTCAAGGATCAGTAGCCACCTGCGATCTTCGCCTTATCGCGGTTTGCATGGCTATTGACGGCACACCTGCGCAGGGAGCGGGAGGACACAATGGGCTGAGCCCGGTCACATCCCGCGGATGTGCCTGTTGGGTCCGCCCCTACGAGACATGTGCACATCGCCAGCCGTCTTGGAAGGCTCCCTAGGTTGTGCTCGAGCAGTTGATCATCCACCGGATACCGTACTGATCGACCAGGGAGCCAAAGTAGTCACCCCAGAACATATCCATCATCGGTATCTCAACCTCACCGCCTCCAGAGAGGGACGCAAAGAGCGCGTCCGCATCCTCCCGGGTGTCGGGCTGGAGACAGATGTAGACGTTGTTGCCCTGATTGAGCGTAAAACCCATGGACTCCGTGGCGTCCGTCCCCATGAGCAGGTGGCCGCCAAGAATCGGCAACTGCACATTCATGACGAGCTGCTTATCCTCGTTGCTCAGCTCCGGCTGCCCCTCCTGAGGCGGAACATCGCCCATGCGCATGAGACCATCGAACTCGGTCCCGAAGACCGATTTGTAGAAGGTGAATGCAGCTTCCGTCGTGCCGTTCAAATTGAGATAGGTGCTTGTCTGCGCCACGGGTCTCTCCTCGTTCTTTGCGACCTCACCGGCTGTGATGGATCGACGTGAACGCCAGCATAGGGTTTCCGTAACACACTGGCTTCTTCAAACTTGCGTCCTCTCTCAGTCGGCCACTACTGCTCGGCAGTGAACCTGTGGGAGTGTGGCTCATGAGAAGAATTGGATGTACCGGTCGCATGGAGACACATTGACCAAGCCAGGGCCACACTGCCTCTGTTGCTACAGCGACCCGCCCGGTCAGAGCTCACTCAGCGTCTCGGCATGGCGCAGGGCCTCGTCGAAATCGAGCTGAAGATTCTGGGCCAGGTAGGGCAGCATGACAGCTAGTTCCATGGAGTCGAGAACGATCCCCCGTTGGGCCTCGTGCGCGGGCGAGCACCACTTGTGGAGAAAATAGATGGCCATTCGCTCACCGAGTGCCGTACTCAAGCCCGCCCATTCATAGTTGCCATCCCGGGCAGCATGAATCCGGGTTCCACAGTAATCACAGATGATTACCGGCCCGGCGCCATGCGGCGTGTTCTCGATGCGAATCCCCACCGTATCCCTCACACTTCCTGAAATCGAACATATGTTCGTATTCTAGCACGGAAAGTGTAGACTGGCATCCCAGCCGCCCCAGGTGCAACTGTTGTTTTTCGTAATGCTCGCGAATCTCCGGAATCAACACCGGGCCGCATGAGACGGCTGCGGACGAACAGAAAGCATGTGCCATCCCATGCTCAACGCATGTTTGGGGTGATCAACCCGATACGTCGGCGTACTCCAATACCTTCGCCACCACCTGATCAAGGGGAATACTCGTATCAATTTCATGCGTCGCGGTGGCTCTCAAGAGCGGCTCGATGGCATGCTGGAGCTGCAGCACGCGCGCGACTTCCTCGGGCTGTTTCCCGTAGGGGTTGTTCGTCCTGGTCGCCAATCGATCAACGAGCGCCTCTGCCGGCGCACTGAGTAGGATGATGTGGTCGAACTTCGGGTAGAACTTCCCCTGATTAGGGGAGCAGCCGCCCAGGAACAGCACGTCGACATCGTGGGTGGACAGGAGGGCCTGGATGCGGTCTTCCCGCCATACCCAGTCTTGCCCGGGCTCCAGGCCGGTAAGCTCGTCGTCAGGGACAGCCACCAACTCCGACAGCCCATCGTAGTCCGTATCAATGGCCCTGTAGCCCTGATCGGACAGTTCCTTGATAACCGTCGATTTGCCGGTTCCGGACATGCCCGTGAGCAATACACATTTCACGCAATCACCAAGACTTTCACCAACGCCAAGACGTGCGCCCGTGACGGAAATGTCATGTGAACCATCCAGAGGGTGGGAAGAGCCATGATCTCCTTCGGAATAGTGGCTCGATTATATGTGGGGAGTCGACACCCCTCCGCCATGTGGTGCTTGCTGATAGACCCTGCCAAACCCAAGCCTCATTCCTGAGGTGGTTTCATCCGTCAACGGATCAATGGGGTAGATCCCTTGCCTGTGCGGTCTCTCCTGTTGCATGCTGAGGAGATAGTGTGTCCCGTACAGGCAGCAAAAAGCTGGCCCTCTCCAGAGGAAAACCACCATGCTGAACCAGACGATTTCCGGCCCCACCACCTTCCAACCCCATGTCCAGGCGATCATCGACCTGGCGCTCTCAGAGGACATTGGCACCGGTGATGTCACCTCGCTGGCGACCGTCCCGGCCGACCGGATGGCCGAGGGAGTGATGCTGGCGAAGGCGGAGGGGGTGCTGAGCGGCATCGAGGTTGCCAGCCAGGTCTTCCGCACGGTCGATCCCGCCATCGTCTTCACTGCCTTGAGGGCGGACGGGGACCAGCTCTCGCACCGGATGGAGATCGCCACGCTTTCTGGCCCGGCCCGGTCGTTGCTGACGGCCGAGCGCACGGCGCTCAACCTGGTGCAGCGCCTCTCTGGTGTTGCAACGCAGACGGCTCGCTACGTCGCCAAGACCGAGGGCACCAATGCGCATATCGTCGATACCCGCAAGACCACGCCCGGCATGCGCCTGCTGGAAAAACGCGCGGTGATGCATGGAGGTGGCCGCAATCACCGGTTTGGTCTCGCGGACGGCGTGTTGATCAAGGACAACCACCTCGCCGCGATCGGCGGTCCCCGGCGGATCACGGAGGCAATCGAGCGCGCACGAGTGCTGGCACCTCATACGCTCAGGATCGAGATCGAAGTGACCTCGCTCGAAGGCCTGCGGGAAGCACTGGATGGCCGGGCGGACATCGTCATGCTGGACAACATGGAGACGAGCACTATGGCGGAGGCGGTCCGCATCCGCGACGCGCATGCCCATCCCGCCCTTCTGGAGGCGTCCGGGGGTATTACCTTTGAGCGCATTCCGGAGATCGCCGCTACCGGGGTCAATCTCATCTCGGTCGGTGCGCTGACGCACTCTTCCCCGGCGCTCGATATCAGCCTCGACCTGTTGTTGACCTGAAGTCAGCAGCCCATGGGACAGCGCCCTCCCAGTCGTGGTATGGTGCCCATTGGCATCGGTCGATTCCGATCGGTCGAAACCCTCTTCTCCCAGGGAACCCGGTGACGTTTAGTGTACGTACACCTACATGAAGGCACGGTGACGCCCTGCCTGTCAGGGGCGGTGCGTGTCAGCGGCATGGTTGCGTAACCATGGAGAGGGAGAAACTGTTCCTCTCCTCCATGCGTTTATCGAGGGTAGGGACCGCACCAGAGAGCCAGGCGGCGTGCGCCTGGTACCGTTTGCGGGAAGTGCCTTTTCGGGAACGGCGACGAACTCCTGTACCCCCGGTGATGTGACCGGCAAGGGCATGGGATACGTCCGGACAAGGGAAATCCGTCTCGCTCGGGCGGACAACCTGGATCTCGAAGATGGCTCGTTATGATGTAAGAGCGAAGGGGAGTGGCGGTGAAGGCTTTCTCTGTAGCGTCGGTGGGTCGTGAGGCATCTCTCACCCGGCAACGGTCGAGGCATATTGGCGCGGGAACGCTGGCATTGATTCTTGCGGTTCTCAGCCTGATGCTTTCCAGCCTCATGCCGGCAGCCCAGCAGGCTGCCG
>DASYWM010000134.1:0-3554 GCA_035936075.1 Thermomicrobiales bacterium | reverse complement strand
GCGAAGCCGCGAGCTCGATATAAGGAGCATGCGTCTCCGTCGACGACGCGATGATGACCGCGTCGATGTCCGGATCGGCTATCACTGCCTCACTATCCGCCGTAGCTCTCGGGACGCCCAGCAACCTGGCTGTGACCTGTGCCGCCTCGACGTTCCAGTCATCGATCACCGCGAAGTCGCACAGGTGCCGCAGTGATGTGAGGGTACGTGCATGAACCTGTCCAATGCGCCCGCACCCTATGAGGGCAACACGAGGGAGAGAGTTCATCGACCCTCCAAGGAATGCATGGCAAGGAGTGATTCGGCTGCTTCCGCGATGTGATGGTCAGTGAGGCCGTACTTCTCCAGGAGAGCATCGTTCGGTCCGGATTCCCCGTACGTGTCCCTGATCCCGATGCGGTGCATTCGTGTTGGGCGATGCTCTCCTAGGACTTCAGCAACCGCACCACCGAGCCCACCGATAATCGAGTGGTCTTCCGCCGTGACTATGGCATCAGTCCGGTCGGCGAGGTCGATGATCGCGTCGGTGTCGAGCGGCTTGATCGTGGAAAGATGTAGTACCGACGCGCGCACGCCGGAAGTGGCCAGCAGATCGGCCGCTGCGAGGGCACGTACGGTCTGGACGCCGGTGCTGATGATGCCAATGTCACCACCAGCACGCAGGAGATGCCCCTTTCCGATCTCAAACGTGTAGTCGTCTCCGAAAATGAGTGGACTGGGGTCGCGGGTGAGACGCAAGTAGGTGGGTCGGTCGTCTTCCATCATCGCCGCCATAGCGCCGCGGAGCTCCATCGCGTCACCGGGGACGATGGTGACGACATGTGGCATCGCCCGGAAGACAGCGATATCCTGCACCGCCTGGTGCGTCTTGCCGGTTTTTCCGGTCAGGATCCCGGTATAGGAGCCGGCCATCTTGACGTTGAGACCCGGTTGGGAGATCACCACCCGAATCTGGTCCAGCGCTCGCTTCGCCAGGAATGCCGCGAATGTGCTGATCCAAGGTACGTATCCCGTTGTCGCGAGACCGGCGGCTACGCCCAACATGTTCTGCTCGGCGATACCCATCTCGAAAAACCGGTCAGGGTAGGCCTTTGCGAACATATCTGCCTTAGTTGAGTTTGCCAAATCCCCATCCAGGACGACCAGGTTCGCATATGTGCCAGCGAGATCGACAAGGCCCTGGCCCCATGCATCGCGCATGGCGATTTCGGTGAGGCTCATTTCACCTCCTCCGGATCAACGAGTTCAAGTCCCGCATTGGCGATGTCGTCGGGTGTTGGGACCTGCGCATGCCAAAGGTAGTCGCCTTCCATGAATGAGACGCCCTTGCCCTTGATCGTCTTTGCGACAATGCATGTGGGTCCATCGGTGTGATTCTTCGCAGCGGCCCAGGAATCCAGTAGCGCCTGGTGATCGTGCCCATCGACCTCGATTACGTTCCAGCCGAATGCGCGGAATTTACCCGCCGGGTCGTCGATGGGCACATCAAGGGTGTGGCCGCTTTCATGCGGCCATCCGAACTGGGGAAGCCCGTTCGCGTCAACGATCGCGGTCAGGTTCGCGAGACGGTACCTCGACGCGACGAAGGCTGCCTCCCAGATCTGTCCCTCCTGCAGCTCGCCATCACCGAGGATGACCCAGGTACGGAAATCCGAGCCCCGGAGCCGGGCGCCAAGCGCCATGCCGATCCCCGGGGAAAGCCCCTGACCGAGTGACCCGGTGGACATATCGAGGCCGGGTAGCTTCGTCAGGTCGGGATGCCCCTGGAGTCGTGAATCGATCTGGTCGAAGGTCGAGAGCTCGTCGACAGGAAAGAAGCCTCGCAGCGCCAAAACGGTATAGAGGGCGATCGACGAATGCCCCTTGCTGAGAATCAGACGATCCCGATCCTCCGCCGAGGGGTTCGACGGGTCGATGTGGAGCTCGTTGAAGTAGAGCGAGACGAGGATATCGGTGACTGAAAGCGGTCCTCCGATATGACCAGCGCCCGCCGTATGCACCGATTGCAGGATAAGCCGGCGTGTCTGGCGCGAGAGCGCGTTCAGCTCCGGAATGGTCTTGGTCTCATGCGTTGGACGGGTGATGGACTTCATGCCGGTCCTCTCTTTGTGTGCTGACTCTCCACTGTGCGCTGGAGCCAGGCCCTGATGAAATCGAGATTGCGACGTGCCGTCACTGTGGCATCACCTTCACAGGTGTCCTGCTCGATGACGACCCAGCCGTCGAAATCGCTTGAAACCAGGACATCAAGGATCGCCGGGATGTCGGCGGATCCAGCTCCAACCGGGCTGAAAACGTGGTGCTTCAGTGCCTCGATGAAGGTGAGTGATTGCCTGCGGGCGTTTTGAACGGCATCCGTATCGACATCCTTAAGGTGCAGATAGCCGATCCGCTCGTGATAATGAGCAATGAAATCAGCAGGGTTTCCGCCGCCGTACGCGTAGTGGCCGGTATCGAAACACACATCCACCAGGGCGGAATCGAGATGGGTGAGAAGCGTCTCTACCTCGTGCGGAGCTTCAATCCAACTTCCGACGTGGTTGTGATAATGGATCGCAATGTTATGGGCAGCAGCTGATTCGGCCAATCGATGAGCGCCCTCCGCGAGCCTGCGGAGGTCGTCACTAGATAATGACGCTGAACCGTCGGCTGGCACACGGCCCGCCATCGAGACCCGGTGGGGCCGAAGTGCGTCCGCGACGAGCAGGTTGCGACAGCCGATGGCATCAAGGAGCTCCAGTGTCGGCGTCAGGGAGCGGATAATTGCGTCGAGGCCTTCAGTATCCAGAAAATCAACCCATTGGTAGGAACCACACCACGTCATTCCCCGGTCTTCGACCGCCGAGCGGAGTATTGCAGGGTCGCATCCGAAGGAGGAGTCGTATTCTGTTGCGCTATACCCGGCCTCCTGCATGCGATCGAGAATCTCGGGAAAGGGAACGACAGGTCGCCAGCCGGGGATGTCGTTATTGTTCCAGTTTACGGGCGCCGTGGCGAGCCGAAGGTCTCCGTGTACCTCAATTGGCGTGTCGGTCCGGTGCATTAGATGGCGTTCCCTATCACAGTGGTTCTTTCCATAACCGGTATCGTATTAGCGTCCTGTGCGGGAGTCAAATTTTTGCAACGGTAACTAGCCGTGACCGACGATACCCTGAAGGAGTGCGGGCAGGTCGGCAAATACGTAGTCTGGGAGAACCTCTGCGCGGCCCAGATCGCCGCGTGTCGCAACGCCAGTGAGCACGAGTGCCGTCATGAGCCCGGCACGATAGGCGGCGGCAATGTCGGTGTCGAGGCGGTCGCCCACCATCACCGCCTCTCCAGGTTCGCAACCTAGTCGTTCGACACCCTTGATCATCATCAACGGCTCCGGTTTGCCGACCACGATCGGTGAGATGTGTGTGGCTCGCTCGATCCCGGCGACCACCGCTCCGGCCCCTGGCTGGTATCCCGTTTCCGTCGGCAGGCGATCATCAGCGTTCGTGGCAATGAACCGCGCACCGTGATCGATCGCCTCGCAGGCTCGCTTCATCTTGTCGTAGGTGAAGGTGAGATCG
>DASYWM010000133.1:0-4878 GCA_035936075.1 Thermomicrobiales bacterium | reverse complement strand
CGAATATGCAGGCATCCGGCCGAGGCATGCGCGTAATAGGCAGCGGTAGTGTTGTGCTTCGCGACCATCTTCTGCACGGCAGCGACAAAGGCCGGCAGGTGCTCTACCGGTACGGAGACATCCTCGATCACGGGGATCGGCTTGGCATCACCGCGAACGCTCATGAGGAGACCGAGACCAGCCTTGCGCACGTTCCAGACGTTTGCCTGCTGCTTCGGATCGAGCAAGACCTGGGGATCGGTCATCAGCGGGGTGCCGCGCCGCCGGAGGTGCATGACCAGGTCGTCGCACTTCTGCTGCAGCTCGCGTTCGGACGTGCCATAGAACTCGACTGCAAGAATACCGGCGGGATCTCCCTGAATGAAGGAGATCATGTTGGCGTACCCCGGCTGCTCGCGCGTGAGGCTGATCAGCATCCGGTCCATCAGCTCGATCGCGGAGGGCTTGATTTCCAGGATCGTGTTCGTTGCCTCCATGGCTGTCACGAGGTCCTCGAACTGGAGCAGCACCAGGGCTGTACGCTCCGGCAAGTCCTCAAGACCGATCGTAACGTTCAGGAGCGTGCCAAACGTTCCCTCTGAGGCTGCCATCAGCCGGGCAGGGTTGAAGCTGTCGTCCCCGGTGATGAACTGGTTCAGGGAGTATCCCGTCGCGCGTCGCCAGTGTGGAGGAAAATCGCGACGGATAAGCTCGCTGTGCTTCTCGCGGAAGGCAAGCAGCTTCGCCAACAGGCGGCCCGTGGAATCACTCGCCGTGGCGCGCTTGACGTGGTCCTCCATCGTCCCGGGCCCGAGATCCACCGTCTCGCCGGTGCCGAGCTGCACCCTGGCGGAGACGACATGATCCGCCGTCATGCCGTAGAGGATGGAGTGTGCGCCGGCCGAGTTATTCCCCACCACACCGCCGACCGTCGCCCGATTTGCCGATGAGGGATCGGGGCCGAACATGAGACCGTGCTGCTTCATCTGGCGATTCAGCGCGTCCAGATTGATGCCTGGCTCCACGGTGACCGTCTTTTGCTCGGGGTTGAACGTCAGCACCTTGTTGAGGTACTTGGATGTATCGATCACCAGCGCGGACCCAACCGCCTGCCCTGCCAGGGACGATCCGCCGCCGCGCGGCAGGATGGACACATCATGGCTTGCGGCGAGGTCCATCGCGCCGATCACATCGTCCATCGTGCGGGGGACGACCACGCCTACCGGGTCGATCTGGTAGTTGGAGGCATCGGTCGAGTAGAGCATCCGGCTCACCCGGTCGAAGCGAACCTCCCCTTGCAGCCGAGCAGCCAATTCCGCCTGCAGGACGCTCGCCGTCTCATACTCCGCGCGCTCGGTTCGATCAAAAAAGGTCGGCGGGGGCGTGACAGGGTTGGGGGCATCGGAGGGTGTCGATCTGCGGAAGATCGCCATGGGGAATGTCTCCTTCGGAACGAGGCAGAGCCATCGTTCCGGTATACATGCGCAATGGATTGGAGTGTAGCACCGCGACCTCACAGCCGGAATCCGGACCGGCACGGGCGCCGAAACCCTATACTGTCAGCACACAAGCTCGTCAGCGGAGCCCTCATCGCTTACCAGTTGCCGTGAAAGCACAGACCGTCCATGGAAATCATCATTGTCATCCTCGTCCTTGTTGTCCTGCTCATCCTCTTCGGTGGCGCCGGGTACTTCTTCGTCCGCGAGACAGGTTGGGACAACGCCCGTCTCTGGCTCACTGGGCCACGCCAGCTTCGCGGGATCATCACCCCGGCAGACGACGACACTACGCGGGACGCTCCTACGTCAGCTCCGGAACGCCAGCAGCGACCGGATCCGCGCCCTGCGCAGCCCGGACGGATGCCCCTTGCACTGGATGAAAGCGCACTTCGCAGCCTGCGGGAGGAGTTGCAGGGCGAGCTTACCCGTGCCGCCGGTATCACCCGGGACTTCGATGCTCGGCTCACCCGGTTGGAAGCAGACCTGAGCACGTCGCTACACCTCCCCGAGGAGATCGGCAGGACCGTCCAGGATGTCGAAGTTCGCACCCGCAGGCGTCTCACCAAGCTCCGGAGCGAGGTCCGCACGACCCGAGTGGTGGAGAGCTCGTTTGGCCAACGACGAAGCGAGGCCCTGTCGGACCTCTACAGGAAGCTGGCCCAGGTGGAGTCCACCCTGGCGGCGGTCGTCAACCCGATGCTGCTCCCGGGTGAGCCGCTCAATGTCCCGGAGGAGCTCTACGACGATACGCTGGAATGGTCGAACTGGAGTGACGTGGGTGAGCGCGCCTTCAGCTTCGGCCAGGTCTTCAACCAGTCGCGCTTCCTGCTGGAGCCCCAGCTGGCCGACCAGATCGAGCGATTCATCGCGACCTTCCGCCAAGCCCTGACCGACACCGTCTATCCCGTCGTGCAAAACGAGGGACGCACCAAGGCGCAGATCGCCCAGATGCGACATGGGCTGGGGACGATTATCGAGGCGCTGCCGCCGGTCCGCCGCGAGATCGAGGCGGCCTACCGTGTCACCAGCCTCGCCAGCATGGGAGACGACGATGACGATGATGATGACGACTTCGACGCGTAGGATCACCCACGGGCGCGACAAGATGGTTGGGTGAACCCTGGGTCGCGAGAACGTGCGACAGGCATCCCTGCGACCGTATGCGTCCCTACACCGCTTCCCGGATCTGCACGTTGAGGGCAGGCTCGTCGTCGTCAGCTGCGTCATCGAGCAAGAACCAGGGGTTCATCATCTTGCCGAAGGACGCCACCGCGCGGTTGAACCACCCACGGCTGAGCGGCAGGCCGGCCGCAGGCTCATGTCCGTTGAGGATCCAGTCGATTTCCAGGGGGACCAGGCGCTGAAGCGATTGCTGCCAGGTGCGTGCCGCCTGCGCCCAGATCCACAGATCGGCTCCCTCCAGGCTGCGCATAGCGCCACCTACCGTATCCCCGGCGAAGAGCACATTGCGCCCGTTGATCTCCCCGTAGAGAGAGACAGAGCCTTCAGTGTGGCCGGGAGTATGGATGACGCGCAGCTCGCCATCTCCGGCGGCAATACGCTGGCCGTCGACCAGCGAGAGACATTGCCCGGGGGCGATTGGCTCAAACGGGTTGCTGTAGAGGTAATTGGCGTTCCGGTAGGGATTGGAGTTCTGGACCAGCGACCAGTCGGCGGGGTGCAGATGCAGCTGTAGGTTGGGATGATCTCGACGTAGCTCGTGATACCCCTGAAGGTGATCGCAGTCACCATGCGTGGCGATGACCTGAGCAATGTCCCGCACGTCGATCCCGAGATGCGCGAGATTCTGCCGAAGCTGGGGCGCGCTGCGGCTACTTCCACAATCGATAAGCGTAGGGATGCGGCCAGTGATCAGGTAGACATTGCCGCTGTCGCGATGAGGAAACTCTGAGTAAACGATAAAGAGATGAGGTGAAAGTTGGCGAAGAGTGGCGAGTCGGGACATGCGCGCGTTTCTGCCTGGTGACTCTCTTGCGGCGTACGGCTGCCGAGAGAACAATTGCCATACTTAAGAGTCTAGGCGCCGGTTCTCGCCTTGTAAAGATCAGCGTTTCCCCGACTTGTAATTGGCAGTGTACGGTCATATGAGAAGAAGGTATCAGTAAATGATTATGTCTTGCCATTTCACCTAAATGCCTTCGCGGTCACCCCACGGCGTCGGGATCAGCATCTCCACCAGGATACGTAATGGTCCTGCCCTGCACTTCAGCCCATGGCGTGAGCAGGTGTGGGCGCACACTCGTCGCGCTGATGATATCGAGCACCTCGACTTCCCGAACCAGCAGAGCGTCCCCCACGAGTGACCGGTGACATCGCCACGGCATCGCCTCGGAGCACATGATGGCGGTGGTGGACCCGGCGCCGAGGGCAATCAGCTCACCCAACGCTTCATGGAACTCTTCCGTCTGCATGTGGTCCGCGTAGCCGCGGAACGAGTGGTTTCTCCAGGCCGTGTTGATTGAGTCCTGTAATGGCTTGCGACGGCCACCGAGACCGGGCAGGTGGCGGTAGACTATTCCTGCATCTTCCAAACTCGCCACGAGTGTGTCGTGCCAGTATTGGGGATTTCGCCGGGATTTCGGGATCGTCCGGATATCGACGAGCGTGCTCACGCCGTTTCGCTGCAGCAGATCGATGAACTCCTCAATCGGCCGCGTCGAATGTCCAATGGTGTAGATCGTCTGGACGGTGCTGTCGTTGCTGGTCTTCGTCGCGTTCCCCATGCGGTCATTCCGCATGATGACGTCCACCGGCCGGAGCGCTTCAGGCGAGTGACTTCATGCCGCACAATCGACCAACCACGGCATACCGGAATCCCTCGTTAGTAAGACGACGAGAGGAGGATTGGTAGTGAACGCTGCTATCGCCGACCTCTCGTCGCTGACCGCGGCAACCGGGTTGCTGGCCGTATTCCTCATCCATGACGTGCTTGCCCCAGGTCGCGGTATTGCCTTGCTCGTCCACCTTGAGCATCGCGAGGTGGGTCATGAATCGGTCCGGGGCGGCGCCATGCCAGTGCTCCTCACCGGGCTCAAAGTACACCCGGTCGCCGGGACGGATAACCTCGATCGGTCCGCCGGGACGCTGGCACAGGCCGACGCCCTCTGTGACGAAGATTGTCTGACCGTTGGGGTGGGTATGCCACGCCGTGCGGGCACCCGGAGTGGAGTGAGCGTTGACCGCAAATACGCGCGACCCGTAGGAAGGCGATGCGATCACATCAAGGTAGACTGCGCCGGGTGTTGACCTTCCTTGAAAAGCACTTCGACTGGGAATGGCATCGCGAGGCGTCGGATATCTTCAATTCGCTCTATAACGGCGATGGCCGCAACGTCGGCATGCTGATCGTGACGCAGGGGGACGAGATCCTTGGATACGC
>DASYWM010000132.1:0-18222 GCA_035936075.1 Thermomicrobiales bacterium | reverse complement strand
CTCATACACCGCTCCGGTGTTGATCTCCAGGCAGAGCACCGTCGTGCCCGCGACCTTACCGGGCCCGATGTAGACATCGACCCAGCTACAGTCCGCCAAGCCGGTGAAACAGGCTTCTCCGGCAGCGATCGCCGAGGTCGTCGAGGTATGTCGAACCCTCGTCCCCTGTGCTGCTGTAGAACCGCCCCCGACGCTGAGGATGCTCACCAGCACCACCACCATCGTGAGGATCTGGGCCGCGAGCGTCGTGCGACGCGACAGCCCACGAGAAAGGAAACGGACTGGTACGGAAAACATTGTGATTGCTCCTTGGGTTGTGGAACGCAGATCAAGGTTGATATCTCGATGACCCAGGGCCGCTGTCGCGATGTGGCTTGGGCGTCCTGCCTGGACGAGGCGACGCTGCTCTGCCCGGATCGCTTCTCGGTGATACGTGTCGATGATGGCTGTAGCCTGGAGTTCCAGTTTGTATTCGTGGGCGTACATGGTGCCTCGTTCCTCTCGACGGGAGGGGAGCGGGGATCCCCCGCTCCCACACGGGTTATTTCAGGTAGGCGAGGGCTACCCAGCCCTGCAGACTGTTGTAGTTGACGTTGACGTACTGTCCAGCCTGCGAGTGCAGTACCTGGACCCGGGCGCCCTCCGGGATGACGGTCAGGATCTTCGCCGAGGTGCTCGGCTCAGCCCGCAGGTTCAGCGCGGTCGTCGTCGTCTTGTAGTTGCCGCCCTGGTCATCCCCGCCGCCATTGGTGAAGCTGATATAGGCATCGGCCATCCAGCCGGTCTGCCCCTGATAGGTGACATACCGGAAGTCGTTCTGCACGTTGGTGCTGACACCGATCTTTGCAGCGTTGGGAACTACCCGCAGAACTTGGTGGCTCGTCGAGGGACCGGAGCGGAGATTGACGGCGGAGATGGTCCAGGCTTCACCGGAGATCACCGGAGTTGGTTGGGAGCCGGACGACCCTGCCGCGACCACAAGTGATGCCAGGACCCAGCCGCTGCGGCTCTGATAGGTGATGCTGGCGTATCCGTTCTGGGTCTGCCCGTTGAGGGTAAAGGTGGTCCCCTTGGAGATGACCGAGATGATTGCGTAACTGGTGCTGGGACCGGTCCGGAAGTTCGCCGCAGTGCTCACCGTGTAGAGCTGCGACGTATGCTCGGCCCCGGCGCGCTCCGCGGTGCTGACGGCACCAACGGACAGGGCAGCCACTCCCACGCCCATCAGCTTGAGCAGTGAGCGCCGGTTCATGCTGGTCGAATTGTGGCTGGTGACGGTATCGACGAGATTCATGGTGGTGTACTTTCCAGGGGTCATCCCCGATTGATGTGAAGCAATGCGTGCATCTTGCAATTCGACGTTGGTGACCGGATCGATGTGGTTCATACCCGTGGATGCCTCCCGTCGTGATCGTGGATGCGTCGGTGGAGGGTCCTCACTCGGGCTCCCTGCTGCATCTCCTACGTCTTAGTGTGCGGATCGAGGCATGGCGGTACATCGGTAGGGCTACCGAACTGGCCTACCGAATCTTCAGGAACGACGTACCTAACGCCATGGCTCGGGTGTAAGGGGTGGATTGGGTGGATGCAGCGGGGGCACCGTTACGGGACACAACAACGGCCCCCGCAGGAAGCAGGGGCCGTCGTCGATTCTGACCCGGTCACTTTCCCCAGATAGCGGCATAGACGGTGAGCTCGCGCAGATCTTCAGTGGTGTACCGTCGTCCCGGGCTGACGTAGGCCGGTGGCTTGACCCCCCGGTATTACTTGAACTCCAGGGCGGAACGTTGCCCGCACTTGTCGCGGAGCGGCGTGAGGATGAATGTTCCATTCCATACCGGGAAGCGTTCGAGACCGATTTCTGGATCGTTGCGCTCGCCACACATGGGGCACGGACCGTTGTCGACGGCCGTGTTGTACCAAAGCACGATCATCGGCTCGGTGGTCCGTATCTTCTCCCGGTCTTCCGGGGATCTCCATGGATTCAGTGCGGCGTGAGGCGTCGTGATCGTGTGCCCTGGCCTTCCACGATGAGGGCCGACGTGTGCCGGCCCCGCTGTCAAAGCGTGACCATCATCGTGATCGAGGTGTCGTCTGGGTTGGAGATACCGACATCGCGAAACCCGTGGCGCTCGTATAACCGGCGAGCAGACATCTGCCGGTCTACGCTGAGGCTGACACCTCGCTGCCCCTCGTCGTGCGCCGTCGCTAGCAAGGCGTTCAGCAAAGCGCTTCCTACACCGCGCCCACGCGCCGCAGGGCTGACGCCGATGGACAGCTCCGGGATATCGGGGGCTACGAAGCCATACCCCTTGGCGTCGGCCGAAAACAACCGATACCATGCGGCTCCCAACCGTCTATTGTTCTCATCGACGGCCACCACTCCCGCGTCTCCAGGACGTCCCCACGCTTCGAGGTATCGACGGATTTCGGGCACAGCGAGCGTCGCGTTCCGTCCCAGTGCACGCATCTCTGGTGAGACGGCTGCCGCCTCCCACGCCATGTCCCAGAGGAAGGACTCATCATCGGGCCGAATGGGACGGATAGTGACCATAGGTTCCTCCAGCATGCTCCTCTATAGTGGGAGAGTGGGAGCCGGCACACGTCGGCTCCCGGTGATGTCCTACGCCGCTGTTGCTCGTGCCCGGTGCCCACAAAGTGAAACTTGATCCCGCGTAATGTACCGAAGCTCGTGAATCCACCACAGTTAGATGCGATCAGCCCAAGACACTTTGCAAAACGGTAGCGTCGCGTCCCATCGTCACTCTGCATGGCGACCGCATGGAAGCACTCCATGCAGTGGTGCTCTCCGTCGGCTTGCGCCAGGGTGAAGTATCAGGTCTCCGATGAGAGGACGTTGATCTCGACCAAGGCAGTGTCTCTATCCGCAAGCAACTCCAGGTGATTGACGGGCGATTGCTGTCGCTGATGTTTGGGATTCTGGGGGTGGTCATCCTCGCCGGGACGGTGCTGATCCGGCCACAGGAGACGGTGGCTTCATGATCGCATCCGTGCCGACCACCGTGCATCACCTCGTCCCGAGAAAGAGTGTCTTCGTGTCCGTGAACGCCAGCACGGTCCCTGGATCGTCCGGGGCCGTCTCCGCGCCGAACACGCCCGGCGCACCGAGGATCATTCGGGTCAGCTCCTCACGATCCTCTGCGCTCGTCCGGGAACGGGATGTCCAGTCGGCGAAGTCATGGCGCTTCATAAAGGGTTCGATAGCCTCGATCGAGAATCCCGCATCGCCAAGGAGGGATGTCCACTCCCCTGCTGTCAGGGAGCGAACGTGCGAGGGATCCCGCAGTTTCTCGAACCTGTTGAAGAGTGCGCCGTCCTCCCCCTCGGGCACGGTGCTATCGACCAGCACGAAACGGCCACCCAGGCGGAGAACGCGTGCCACCTCACGCACGAACGCCGCTGGATCCGGAAAATGATGCGGGGCGATGCGGCAGGTCACGATATCGAACGAGGCATCGTCGAAGGGAAGTGCCTCGGCGTCGGCTACGGCGGTCGTGACGTTTCCGATACCCCAGCCCGCGAACGCCTTCGCGGCGTGCTCCAGGATCGGGGGTGTCAGGTCGGTGGCAACCACCGATGCGACATGCGGGGCAAAGACACGGGTGACATGCCCGCCGCCCGTCGCAATGTCGAGCAGTGTTTCGTCCGGGGCTGGCTGCACCAGGATCACCATCCGGTCCAGGTCAGTTCCCGTCGCATGGCCGGGGCTCCTGACGTAGGCGTCGCCGACAGACCCGTACTGCCTGCGAACGGCATCCTTGGCGGAACGTGCGGATGTACCGACAGATATCTCACCCCCTCAGACAATATGCCTGCTGGATCGGTTTCTGCTGCCCGCAGTGGTACTGGAGATCACGACAGTCTCCCCTGCCAAAAGCCGACATGTTGACCATCAGTTGCCTGCCAGCAGTTCGCGGGCGATCCCGGCGGCCCGCTCCTTCTCGTCGGAGGCGAGCTCACCGTCGATTACCAGCTCGCGCAGGTGATCCTTGACCTCGGCGATCCAGCGACCGGGCGGCCTGTCGAACATCACCATCAGCTCGTTGCCGTCCAGCGGGCTCTGGAGCTCGTCGAGCGCCTGCTGTTCCTCCAGCCGCGCCAGATGATCCTTCAACCCCTGAACGCGCCGGGCCGCCGCTCGCTGCTTGTGGGCACGTCCGGACGTGACATCCGCCGCGGCGAGATCGAGCAGGTCGTGCAGGACATCTCCTGCCTCCAGCGCCAGCCGACGCACTGCGCTGTCAGTCCACGTCTCTGTATCGTACGAAGCGGGACGGAGGTGCAATTCGACCAACCGACGAACGTCCTGTTGGGTCCGCTTGTCGGCCTTGAGACGCCGAAGTAGCTTGCTGGCGAGATCAGCGCCAACCCGCTCATGCCCGAAGAAGTGGACCTCACCCCGGCTGTCCACGGACCGTGTCAGCGGCTTGGCGGCATCATGCAACAGGGCCGCCCAGCGAACCGTTGGCCGTGCCGGGGCCTGCATGATGACTCTTTTGGTGTGCTCCCAGAGATCCTTCTCACGATGAACGCCAGGATGATTGCTTGCGGCCCCTTCAAGCGGCAGCAGCTCCGGCATGGCGACTATGAAGAGCCCGGTTTCCAGCAGCACATCAAGCCCGTGGCCTGCGTAGTCGCCGCAGAGGAGCTTTGTCAGCTCGGCGAGGATTCGTTCCCGGCTGATCGTTTCCAGCGTCTTCGCCTGCCGGGTCATTGCCGCCTTGGTTCCCGACTCGACGGCAAACCCGAGCTGGGAGACAAAGCGGGCGACACGGAGCAGGCGCAGTGGGTCCTCGGCAAACCGTTCGTCGGGATCTCCCACGGCACGCAGCAGCCCCATGGCCAGATCGGCTTGTCCATAGAAGGGATCGACGACCTGCCCGGATCCGGTATCGATGGCAATCGCGTTGACGGTGACATCCCGCCGCGCGAGGTCATCCTCAATGCGTGAGCCGAAGGCTACCTCCGGTTGCCGGCTTCCGGCCTCGTACTGCTCACTGCGATAGGTCGTGATCTCAACCGGGATTGTCGCCACCCCGGCTGGCATCACGATACCGATAGTGCCGAACTTTTCGCCGACATCATAGACCCCCGCGTGACTGATCCGCGCACATATCTCCTTCGTGCGCTCAGGCAGGATGGACGTCGCGAAATCAAGATCGTTAGGCACCGGGCGCTCCAGCAGGAGATCCCGCACCGGCCCGCCCACCAGATAGAGCTCTGCTCCCGCCGACGCGAATGCTTCGGTGAGCGTCGCCACTACCACGCGCTGATCCGGCCTCAACTGATCGAGCAGCGAAAGCATGACCTGAGTTGCTGATTCCGGTGCGGAGGAAGTTGGATCGGGCATGGGGCGATGGGCGTCTCCTGGGGTGGCGACATGATCCGGGCGCGACCACGTCATATCGAGTGCTAGTTTACCCAACGCGTCCACCCTGATAAGTCTCAGTCGCCCATGTCTCGCTCAATGAGGCGGGTCATCAAGTGAAGCAGTGTCTCCCGCTCGGAGCGACTGAGCGGACTCATGATCACCTCGCTCGCCGATTCCACGGCCTGTGCCAGCGGCTCCATCAAGGACCGGCCCGCATCGGTCATCTCCAACTGGATCGCTCGGCGGTCCTTCGCATCGGGCACACGAACGATCAGCCCTTGCTGCTCCAGGGCGTCAACCATCGTCGTGATCGTGCGGGCGGTGACACCGAGGTCGAACGCGATGTCGACCATTCGGGTGGAGCCGCCATTCCGCTGCGCGGAGTGCACTGCAAAGAGGAGGTTGGCCCGCGGCAGTGACATGGCAGGGGCGATGTTCGCCTCCGGCAGCCGGGTGTTCGCGAAGCGCTCGATCAGGTGTCCCATCCAGATGATGGAACTGCAGATCTCTGCCGCCTGCGCCCCTTCAGGGCGCCGATCCTTCGAACTCATTCCCACGCTCCTCAAGCCATTGCACAGATATACCGGATACTCCAGGAACGGAGTATCCGGTATATCTGTTTTCGCTACAACCGAGGGCTGGGGTAGCGGGAACGGGAATGGGCTAGGACTTCGCGCGACGCTCGAACAGCCAAACGGACAACGGAATCATCACCACCAACGTGCCAACCAGCCATGCGACCGCGATCCAACCCTTGTTACCAACCTCCGGATAACCGGTCAGGAGTCCTCGAGTGGTGTCTACCGCCAGCGTAAACGGTTGGTTCTTGGCGAACCCCTGCAGCCACGACGGCATGAACTCCGGCCTGGTGAAGGCGCTGCTGACGAAGGTCAGTGGCATTATCAGGCTGAACCCGATGGAGTTCACGGCCTCGATGGTCTTGAGCCAAAGGCCAACCGCGGCCCCGACCCAGCTCATGGCGAAGGCAACCAGCAATAGCATCCCGATCGCCGCGAGCCAGTTCATGAAGTCACCGGTTGGCCGGAACCCGACCAGCAGACCGACGAGCAGCGTGATCGTCGTGACAAAGACCGCGATCGCCATGTCGGCCAGCACGCGACCCAGGAGCACCGAGACGCGGGACATTGGAAGCGACCGGAAGCGATCCATCAATCCTTCCTTGGCGTCCGTCGCGAGCCCCAACGCGGTGTTCATGCCGCCGAAGACAATGCCCTGCAGGACGATCCCGACGACGAGGTAATTGACTGCATTCTCACCAGCCGGCATCGTGGCCTGGACAGTGCCGCCGAAGATGTAGCGGAACATCAGCAGGAACATCAGCGGCATGACCGTCACGCCAATCAACCAGTCCAGCTGTCGCGGCACCCGCAGCAGGCTTCGATGCGCCAGGACCAGCGAATCAATGAGAACATCGCCTAACTTCCCGCGCGAGACAGGCTTCAAGTCAACCGTAGTCGAACGCGGCTGTGCCATCGGGGCCGCTGGCAGGGTTAATGTTTGCTCACTCATGCTGCATTCTCCTTCGCGGCATCTTCACCGTCTTCCGCCACGTGTCCGGTCAATGTCAGGAACACGTCATCAAGGGTTGGCCGCCGCAGGCTGAAGTCCGTGATCTCCAGGCCTGCCGCATCCAGCTTGCGCACCGCCTCGGCAAGGCCACGCGACCCGGCTGGAAACGGTACCGTCATCTGGTGGGCATCGGTATCGACGACGAGATCGCTCTCGGAAAGGTCATTGGTATGAACGGCCGAGAGCAATGCCCTCCCGGCGAGATTGAGATCGGTTCCCACCGGGACGCTGATCGCGAGACGCTCACCGCCCAGCTGGACCTTGAGCTCATCGGCAGTACCCTGGGCGATGATGCGCCCCTGGTCGACGACCACGATCTCGTCCGCCAGGCGATCGGCTTCCTCAAGATACTGCGTCGTCAACATGACGGTTGTGCCGTCGGCCACCAGGTCCTCGATCACCGACCACATATCGTTGCGGCTCCGGGGATCAAGCCCGGTCGTCGGCTCATCGAGAAAGAGCACCGGCGGCGCGACGATCAGGCTTGCCGCGAGATCGAGCCGACGCCGCATACCGCCGGAATAGGTCTTGAGCGACCGATTCGCCGCGTCCGTGAGCTTGAACCGCTCCAGCAGCTCATCCGCACGAGCGAACGCGGCCTTCCGGGAGAGGCGATAGAGCTGACCGAACATGACCAGGTTCTCGCGGCCGGTAAGGATCTCGTCGACCGCGGCATACTGCCCCGTCAATCCGATAGAGGCGCGTACCCGCTCCGGATGCCTCAGCACGTCGATCCCCGCGACCTCCGCCGAGCCGGCATCCGGCTGGAGCAGTGTGGTCAGGATGCGCACGGTGGTCGTCTTGCCGGCACCATTTGGCCCGAGCAACCCCATGACCGTTCCGGTCGGGACCGAGAGATCGACCCCGGCCAGCGCCTCCGTCTTGCCAAATGTCTTTTTCAGCCCCTCAGCACGAATCGCGTGCTCGCCATCAAATCGCTGGCTTACTGACATCGTGGTTCCAATCCGTTGTGTGATGCACGGGTCATACCTGTGACACCGCTCGATGATTCCGCCGATCCAGAGTGTAGGATCACTCCCCTCGTGCCACAGGCACAGGGTTCGACCGCCACATGGTCTCGACGGGTTGCATGGGCCCCTTCGGCCGTGGAGTATACCCGGCCCGTCCAAGCGTACCGGCCCCGCCCGGTAGCGTGGACATTTATCCGTTGTGCGCCTGTCGCTCCTTTCCTCAACGTGCCTGAACGACTTCTGATTACAATTGAGTCACGTGTTTGGGGTCTCCAGTCATTGACCGGTGACTTCCACCATGATGGCAGAGAAGGGGGACAGTTCACTTCCTCATTCTTGCGATTGCGTAACTGATCGCTACGGGGGCCCGGGGAGCCGGGCTGAGATGGTGGCCACGCATCCGTCACCGACCGTTCGACCTGATCCGGGTAATACCGGCGTAGGAAAGGCAACCCTCCATGGACGCTCCCCAATTGGGGACACCCCTGCTCGTCGCGCGCAGTATCACTGCTCATTACGAGGAAGACGGGCAGATCCTCCAGGCACTCGACGATATCAACCTGACGCTGGACGATGGCGAGTTCGTCGCCCTCATCGGCCCCTCCGGGTGCGGCAAGAGCACGCTGCTGGACATCATCTCCGGTCTCTATCCGCAGTCAGGGGGCGCCATCATTATCGATGGAGAGGTTCTTACCCTTTCCCAACGCCTCGGCCATGCGGCGTATATGCGTCAGCGCGACCTGCTCATGCCCTGGCGCACCGCCCTGGACAACGCCTGCCTCGCGCTGGAAGCGCATGGCCTCCCCAAAAAGCAGGCCCGCCAGATCGCCCGGGAGCGTTTTCCAGAGTTCGGTCTCACCGGTTTCGAGGACGCCTACCCGGCCCAGCTCTCCGGCGGTATGCGCCAGCGCATCGCCTTTCTGCGAACCGTCCTCACCGAGCGTCGCCTGCTGTTGCTGGACGAGCCCTTCGGCGCCCTGGACGCACTGAACCGGGTGGTCCTCCAGACCTGGCTGCTCTCGCTGTGGGAGCGGGAACGTCAGGGTGTCGTCCTCGTCACCCATGATGTTGACGAAGCGATCTTCCTCGCAGATCGGGTGGTCGTGCTCTCCTCACGGCCTGGGCACATCATGCATGTCGAAGACATCGATCTGCCCCGGCCCCGAACGCGCCAGATGGTCACCAGCGAGGCATTCCTGAGGCATCGAGCGGTCCTACTGGAGGGCCTCGGATTGCTGGAGATGGAGGAGGTGCCGGTATGAGAGCACTAATGCCCCGTACAGAGGTCGTATTCCCTCCCTTGTTGGAGGCGCTCTTTATCCTGAGCACTGGCGAAGAGCCTGTCCAGAGCGCAGCGTGGGAATTACCCGGTGAAGCCGGTAGCGTCAGCCGGCACACGGTAATGATTGCGCCGCTCCATCCGAGGCTCCCAGGCAGCCAACACGCTTCGCGTAGGATTCTTCGCTGCGCTCAGAATGACAGGGGTTTTGATCTACCGTTTCGAGCCCTTATGGAATACCATTCTCGCCCTTCGATGGTGAGCGCCGCGCCATGAAAACCACTCGCTTCAATGCCATCACCCGCTGGGTGTGGCCGATGTTGCTCCTCATCGCGCTAGGGCTAGGCTGGGAGATCGCGGTACGGTTGACGGAGACACCACGCTGGATGCTTCCCCCGCCGTCTGCGGTCTTCACTTCCTTTTACGAGGACTGGAGCCTGCTGATGCAACACACCCGCGTAACCCTCGTCGAGGTGCTGATCGGGTTCGTGCTGGCACTCGTCGCGGGAATCGCAACAGGCGTCGCCATCGACAGCTCGCGGATCATCGAGCGCGCCGTGTACCCGTTGCTGATAGCCAGCCAGACCATCCCGATGGTCGTGCTCGCGCCGCTCTTCCTCATCTGGTTTGGGTATGGCCTGCTGCCGAAAGTACTCATCACCGCACTGGTCGCCTACTTCCCACTTGCCGTCAATACGGTGGATGGACTGAGATCCGGTGACCGGGAGATTCTCGCCCTGCTCCGCAGCATGGGTGCGAGCCGCTGGCAGCGCTTCCGTCTCGCCAAGGTTCCGGCTGCCCTGCCATCGATCTTCTCCGGGGCACGGATCGCCGTCGCCTTCTGCGTGATCGGCGCCGTGTTCGGGGAACTGGTTGGCGCCAAGGAGGGGCTCGGGTATCTGATGGAGCGGGCAGCGTCGCAGTTCGAGACCGCTCGTGTCTTTGCCGCGATCTTCATCCTCGCGTTCATGGGTGTCGGGCTTTTTGTCGCCGTCACCCTGCTCGAACACCTCCTGCTTCCCTGGCGCCGGTACATCACCGACGGATCGCGCGGAAACTGATGCATGGGAGGGAGTGGCGAGGGCGGCGCATCGACCCCTGCGAAGCGCTTGATTGGCGATATTCGCTCAATGCCGGGGCCATCGGCAGAAGCAGGTTGCCTACAGCCCTCGCCGTTCCCGCTCCCTGGCGAGGAGCGCCAGCCCCTCGTCGACGCGGGCCCGGTTGGCAAGATCGTTCAGCCAGCGGGAGACACCCGAGGGGTGCGGCAGCGGGACAACGATCATACTCCCATGCGGTAGATCTACCTGCGCGAGGCTTCCCACCAAGGTAGCCAGCGACTGCCGGTTGGCACCGGGGATCACCCTCGATGCGGCCATCTTGCCGAGCGTGACGATCACCTCGGGCCGGACCAGTTGAAGCTCCATCTGAAGATGATCAGCGCAGAGCGCGATCTCCGCCCCGGAAGGTGCCCGGTCTCCCTTTCCCTGAGTGGCCTTGCCCGGAAAGCACTTGGTGAGGCTGGTCAGGTACCAGGTCTCCCGCCACTGCTCGGGTGGGAAACCGGCGATCTCAAGCCAGCCACGGAGGATCTCGCCCGACCTGCCGCTCCACGGTACACCTGTCGCGTGGGCACGAACGCCCGGAGCCTGCCCGATGATCATTACCCGCTGGGTCGCAAAACCATGAAAGACCGGGTTGGCTTCCTTCAGGTAACCTGCCGTCACGCAGCGCCGGCATATGGTCATCTGGCGCTGGTAGTCGGCAAGCAACGAATCGCTGCTACCGGAATCCAGCACAGACTCCGACGGATGCTGCATCGGGGCGGGATTTGCTTTTCTCTTCGACGACACCATCACAGCGTTCATCTCATATCCAACCCATCAAGGCGAAATCTGCTGACGACCGCACGTTCCCCCGCAATTGCATCGACCTGCTTGCTGATGGTCGTTGCATCTATTGCACCATCTCGACGAACACAATTACGACGAGGCTGAACCGGTGCAGCCAGTTTCGTCTGCCCCATTATCGTCGCTACCATCTGCACCCGGTGACGTTCATCCTACCGCTGCCGGCAGGAACGAACGTACTTGCGAGGGAAGCTGCACTTCCGAGAGCTTCGGGCCTACGGATGTTCTGCCGCTGCCTTGATAGTGCTCACCGGGTGGCGTGTCACCGGCTGGGGCGGAAGGCTTGAGACCGGCTTCCAGGCCGTCGCCTTGCCCATGCCAAAGGCTGGCATGTCGCGGTACACGATATGGGATCATTGCGGCTGAACCTCATACACTTCGTGCCAGATACCCACAGCATCCGCATCTGTGGATCGCCGCATGAACTGCTGCCAATCCGGAAAATGCTCGGCATCCTTGGCGGTTGCGTAGCGCATCAACTGGTCCATTGACGCCCAGTACTGCACGGTCATGAGGTTCCTGCCGGCCCACCAGCTCGACGCATCGAGCAGTCCTAGCTCCGGGTGCCGCTTCAGCTCGGCCAGCATTTTCGGCATGGCCTGGAAGACCGGGAGCCGCTGACGCAGCGCAGGAAACCGGTTGATCCGCATGCCGATCAGGAAGACCACCGTGCCCTCCGGCATGTCGGCGCGGAATCGCCGGTCGGCGCCCCTCTGGTCATTCGTCATGCAACACCTCCCCTGGCGCGGATGAGCTGCCATGCGAGAAAGAGCACCGCACCCGCGAGTACCACGCCGCCAACTGCCGTCAGGAATGTTCCAGGCGATCCTGATCCTGCCGTGCCGACATAGGCGTGAAGAAACATGCCACCTGCGATCATGGACACGCCGGTGGCGTAGGCAACCCACGCGATGACCTGGGCCCGAACCAGGAGAAAAGTCCGGCCGATGTAGTTGCTGTAGAGAATGCCGATCGCTGCCAGCACGCCCGCATGGCCATGTCCTGCGCGGAAGAACTGCTCCCGGTGGGCTGACATTCCCTCTCCGGACGAGAGCATCAGCAGCAAGGACTCCCCGCCGAACATCACGGCAATGAGAAGAACCCATGAGACTGCTCCCAGAATCTGCTGGGGATTGCTTGGGGAATGTGTGTCTGCCTCTTTCATAGCGCCATCCTTTTATTAGTGATTGATCACTATCTACACGCGCCGCCAAGACATTTTTGTCCATCAACTGTGATTGACCCGTACACCCTGACGAAGTGTCGGCACCTCATCCAGCGGCATCATCAGCATTGCACGGGCCCACTCTTCACTGCCGGCCCTCTCCCAAGCACGGATGGATGCCGCCACCATGAGCGTCATTCCCTGCGCGAAGAGGAGCCGAACCTGCTCGGCGTCGGCACCGGTCGCCTCTCGCGTCCAGGCGAACATGCGACCCAGGCACTCCTGGCTCTGCACCCGGACCTCCCTGTCCTCGGAAGAGCTGAACCCCTGAAGAACGAGCCTCAGCTGCACAACATCCTCGACGAAGACCCGGTACGTTTCCCGGAGCACGTCGAGTCGCTCATCCGATGTCCCTCCGGGATGTCGCGCCAGCGCCTGGCTCCAGGCATCAATGATGTCAGTGCTGACCTGGTCGAGCGCGGCCAGGAAGAGTGCCTTCTTGGTGCCAAAGAGCCGCAGCACATAGGGTTGGGAAATACCCGCCGCGTCTGCGATTCGCTCCGTCGACCCACCGTGAAAGCCGTAGGTCGCGAACTCCACGATCGCAGCCTGGATTACCTCCTCGCGCCGCTCGTCCGCGGTACGCCGTTTGACCTTCTGTGCATCAACCACTCGTACTTAGCCTGTCTGTGATAGCCTGACCGTATGTTAGTGAGTGTACACTTACATGTTCTGGTGTCAAGACCCTTCCGCTTCTCGAATTACGGATGCACGACACTCCTCCAACTGGTGGCTGCTACGCTCGGTGTGCGGGGTCGAACGAATGCTTTCTATCAGGGGCATCACTACGTCCCAAACTCGGAGGCCCTGCTCTGCGACGCTTTTTTCTGCGCATTGGCGCAGAACATATGGAGACACAAGCGGATGCACCACAACGTCCCGGCAGTGACCGGTGCAGCGATGGCTCGAATCGACAGAATCATGATCCAGGAGATGGGTGTCGACATGCTCCAACTTATGGAAATCGCCGGTTTCGCGGTCGCTGACGTTGCGCGGCGCCACTGTGGGCTGGACCTGACCCAACAGCCAGCGATCGTTGCCCTAGCCGGAACTGGCGGCAATGGAGGAGATGCGATGGTCGCCGCCCGGCTGCTCCACGCCTGGGGTGCCCGGGCTACAGTCGTCCTCCTAAAACCACGTCAAGAATTCTCCGGAATTGCCGCGCATCAACTGGCGATCCTGGACCGGATGGGCATCCCGGTCCAGGAACCCGGTGACAACGACCCCCCGCCAGCCGAGGTGATCATCGACGGGTTGTTCGGGTTCAGCCTGCAGGGAAACCCGAGGGATGAGGCGGCACGTCTCATCACCCTTGCCAACGCTCAACCGGCGCCTGTCCTGGCGATCGATGTGCCCTCCGGCCTGGACGCCACGTCGGGTGAAGTCAGCGATCCCTGCATTCGCGCCAGATGGACGGTCACCCTGGCTCTCCCAAAGACCGGCCTCATAGTTGCTCCCGCTGATATCACTGGTGCGATCTGGCTCGCTGACATCGGCGTCCCACCGGATATCTATGCACGCATCGGCGTCGATGTGCCAGGTGACCTCTTTGCAAACAGGGGAATCATTCCCATCTTGTAACCTCGCACCCAAGGCGCGTGCACGACCGAAGGTCGTGATATGGTGCCCCATGACCGGGTGAACAGACTGTTCACAACTACTCCTGGTGTCTACTACATACGAGCATGACGATGCAGTGTTCCAGAAACCGGCAAGAGGCCGTCACCTCTGGCAGGTTGGGTATCACGACCATATTGTCTGGGGTGAGCATGACCTCGAACGGGTTAGCGGGTACCTCCAGAACAACCCTTCCCAATTGGCAACAGGATGTTGTGTAATGCACAGGCACGTCCTTCGGACGTGAACCCACACTAGGTATGGGCCCACACAACGTGACAGCAAAACGACCGCCTGGTCTACTTGGATACGTACAGTCGATCGCAGGAGAGCCTGTGCTCGCTCGTGCAGGGACCAGAATGAGGCCTCTCAATCGATTAGGGATATGACACCTCCTCCGAAAATTCCGGATAGGGAGGCCCGTGCACGGTGCACCTGGGCCATTACGTATCCGGCGGCAAGTCTCCCATCACGGTGGGCTGCAAGAGCATCGGCCCCGAGCGTATCCATGTAGAGCAAATGGCCAGACAGACTGGATCGCACTTACAAATACGGGTTTATGCTGCACCGGAACCTGCCAGCGATTCACGGCGCCAGGCGCCAGCTTCGGCGGCCCACAATGAGATCGGCACGGTCCGTGCGGCATGTCCAACCTGACGAGTGCACTTCCCCATCGGCAATACCGATCGGGTGCATGCTCAGTAGGTGCGACATGTACCACACGCGGATCGGAAAGAGGCGCATGGGACTACCTGGATTCAACAACTTGAGCGTGTTCGCCGTTGGGAAACGGGCGATCAAGGATTTTATTCACGATGACATGAATACATACGCTGGTGCGTTGACGTTTCGTATTCTGCTGGCAATTTTCCCCTTCCTGATCTTTATGCTGACACTGCTCGACGTCCTCGGATTGACCAATTTCTTCAACTGGTTGCTGGATCAGGCGCAGAAGGCCTTTCCGAGCGACCTGTACTCCCAATTCGAAATGATCGTCCAGCAGGTGCGTGGCGGCGCCAATGGCGGCCTGCTCTCCTTCGGTCTCATCCTCGCGCTCTGGGCGGCGTCCGGTGGGGTGCGAGCGGCGATGAACGCCCTCAATGCTGCCTATGATGTCGAGGAGTCACGACCGATCTGGAAGAAGTACCCGTTGTCGATCGTCTATACCGTCGGGTTGGCAGCATTGCTCATCGCCGCGGTGGCGCTGATGCTCCTCGGCCCTCAGACCATGGAGTGGCTCGCCGGTCAGATCGGTCTCGGCGACGTCTTCGTTACCATATGGGCGTGGCTACGGATTCCGGCGGCCATTCTGATAATGATGCTGGCCGTTGCCCTGGTCTACTACTTCTTCCCGAACGTCGACCAACCGTTTCAGATCGTTTCGCCAGGGTCGGTCGTGGCCGTGCTGACGTGGGTGGTGGCGACCATCGGCTTCTCGTTCTACATCTCCAACTTCGCGAACTACAACGCGACCTACGGTTCGCTCGCTGGCGTCGTGGTGCTGCTCCTCTACTTCTTCATCTCGTCGGCGGTGCTATTGTTCGGCGCCGAGATCAATGGAGTGATCTACAAGGCCGAACACGGCACGGAAGACGACAATGTCGAGGACAGTGCAGTTCAGGAAGCCAGGCAGGAAACTACGACGGCCTGACGTGAACGGATAGTGGTCAACGCCGCCCCGACTGCGCGGCCAGGTATTGGCATTCGATTTTCTCTCCCGCGCCGCGAGCCACTGCCTGTCCCCCTAGCTTGACTGTCCATCATGTCGCGACGTGGTCTCAGAACGATATGCATCCGTGCCTACTCAATCTCGAAGATCGTCTCAATCTCTACCGCGACGTCGTTCGGAAGCGACTGGAGTCCGACCGCTGAGCGAGCATGGACACCCTTCTCTCCGAACACTTCGTAATAGAACTCCGATGCACCGTGGATCACAGCGGGGGTCTCGCCGAAACCGGGTGCGGCGTTGACCATCCCGAGGAGTTTGACGACACGCCTGATGCGGGAGAGATCTCCCAGCACCGACTTCGCCGCAGCAAGTTGACCGATGGCACACTCCCGGGCAGCCTGGTATCCCTGCTCAATCGTCAGCGTATCGCCGACGCGTCCCCGAAGATCGGGGCTACTGGGGGTGGATCCCGACACAAAGAGCAGGTTGCCCCCGGTGATGACGCCGGCCGCGACCGCCGGGTGGAAGGGCGTAAAGTCCGCCAATTCGATCCCGAGTTCCTGCAAACGCTCCTCTGGAGTGGACATGCGTTCCTCCTGATTGCTGAATAGAGAACGGTGGTATTCAGTATCGCGCAGGATAGTCATCTGGCGTGCGAGTGGCTCGGCGGCGACCAGCGATGAACGTAGCGTTACGCGGGCTGCTCCCAGATCTCCGTTCGCATCTTCGTATCCAGAAAGTCGGGTGCTATCCCACTAGGCCTGATCCCGCCAGCAGTTCCCGGGGAGCAATTCGCGCTGCATCAGTCTGATGATTTTTAGGGTGATAGAGTCATTGGTCGCTCTCCTATCCCCAAAGCAGCTGGAGCACGTTCCGGAGTGGGCGGCCGAGCTGATTCGGGGCGTGATTCAGCGCGTAACCAAGCGCATAGATGGTCTTCTCGAGCATCATTGCATCAAGCAGGGTGGCCCACTCCTCCCGTGAAGCGGGGAGGTACGCCGCGTCCCCGGCGGTATCCAGATAGCCTGCGAGGAACGTTGCGGCGCCCCAGCGGTACCAGGCAAGGGCCAACGCCTCGATTGTGGCGCGTTCTTCTGATGCCATGGCTACGGTGCCGGAGCGGCGCTCAGCCTCCGTCATCGCCGCATCCCGGAATGAGTGCAGCATGCTGGCGAGGTCGCGTAGCGGCGATCCCTTCAGGCGACGCTCCTCCAGATAGCGATCCGGTTCGCCTTCAAAGTCAACGAACATAATATCATCATCGACCCGAAGGACCTGCCCAGGTGCAAATCTCCGTGCGTGCGAATCTTTGCACCGGTGAGTGGCTGCATGAGCACTGTCCGGAAGCGATCGTAGAGAGCCCCTTCGCTGTTCAGGATATTGACAGCAAGTTCACGCTCTTCTCCGTCAAGGTTGACCATGACGTGGCGAAGGGCCCGAAGCACGCCGGAGGTCAGGCCGCGCATCGACTGGTAGAGCGATCGCTGAGAGAAGGTCGTCTGCGGCTCAGGGGCGAAGGCAGCACGATCCTGGATGCTCGCGAGCGCCGAATGTAACTCAGCGGTCCGCTGACCCAGAAGCCGGGCGAAGGGAAGATAGGCGGCTAACAGGGAGGCGAGCGGCTGAGGTGGAAGGTGGTCGGTCGCGTCGAGCAGGGCCATCGCGGTCGGCCGGAAATCCTGCGGTAGTACTACGCCCTGGCTCATAGCCTCGCTCAGGAACTCGTCAACGACGCCAAGTGTGAATTGCCAAGCGTTCCCTTCGTGGGGCACAAGGGCCTGCAGCACTGCGAGGGTCATGGGCGGTTGCTGTGCACGCCGATACTCGAGCGCCCCAAGCACCGCCGGGACATGAGGAAAACCGTTGTTCGTCAACGCCGAGCCGATCTCCCACTCCGGGTGGGTGCCATCACCTATGTGGCGCAGGACTTTCACGAGCACGCGCTCTTCACCTTTGCGGATGTTGCCCGATTGCTCCTCCACATGCGATATGACGCGGGAGGGAGCCGCCGTCTCGCCCTCATCGGTCCGCAGCACGACTAGTTCGCCCAAAGATCCCGGCAGGGGCTCGCTGCGCTTGTCGGTGACCCACGCCAATGATGCCTCGGTGATGCCTTCCTCGATCGCATCCACCAGCACGGCTTCACCATCCACGGCGGAGTGAAGCCGTGCGATCGGCAATCTCAGCTCATGCCCTGTTTTACCGTCTGCGTCGACCGGGAGGGACTGCAGGGCAAGCAGATAGCTCTCCACGTCACGGTCGGAATAAGCAACAGAGATCGGAACGAGCCATGTTGATGCTTCCCCCGGACGCAAGGGGATGGCATCGATAATAGACACATTCAAGATGGAATCGGATCGTCCACGGAACCAGGGCTGATCGCCCAAGAAGTCCGGCAGCTGCTGCACGAGTTGGTAGCGATCCTGGTCGGCAACAACGGATCCCCAGGCGCCCTGAGTGGTAATGATCGGCAGCGCCTGGCCCTCGGCCACGGCATTGCGTGCACCGAGCCGCACGGCGTTCGACGCCGGTGGGCGACTCAGGTCGAACCAGTAGAACGCATGCGGCC
>DASYWM010000131.1:0-4129 GCA_035936075.1 Thermomicrobiales bacterium | reverse complement strand
TCGATGCCAGCCACCATTGCACGATGTTGAACTGCAGTCCGCCGTTGTCCTGGCGCAGGGCCGTGATCTGCTCCGGCGTCAGGCTCGTGTCATGGGTGATGGCGATGCCAGTGCCCTCCTCGATCATTCCCAGGAGCAGGCTGGCGCTTTCCATCTGCTCAGGCGTGTCCGTGGCCGGCTGGAAGTAGAAGATCTCACTTTTCAGATCGGCGTCGTCCGGCAGAGTCGCTGGACCTTCAGCACCCGAGGTCAGACCCTCCGGAGCGGTGTAGTCCGCGATCGTTCTGAGAACAGGTGGCGTGAAGCTCATGGCTGAAACGTATGCCCCCCCCACGATGTCTGTGGCCCAGCGACCGGTATCAATAGCCGAGGCTATGGCGCGGCGAACGCGCACGTCATTGAAGGGCGGCTGGTGGAAGTCCATGCTCACTGCAAGCGTCGACGCATGGTCCTCAATCTCTACCAGCTCAGTCGATAGCGTCCCGTCGTCGCGTACACCGGGCAGCAACCAGTGCGGCACATCGGCGACCACGGCCAAGTTTTGCGCGTAAAGATCCAGCGCTGCCTGGTCGGCGCCACCACCGGGCAGTATGTGCCAGGCGATGCTGGTCACCGATGGGGAAGGGCTACCCCAATAGTGCTCGTTGGGGGTCATGACAAAGCGATTGCCTTCGTCAAACTCAGTGATCTTCCATGGGCCCGCTCCCGCATCCTGCAGCGGAAATGCCGACTCGCTTACCTGATCCATGTACGCCGGGTGCATTACTGCCCAAACGAACGTTGCGAGGGAGGAGGGGAAATGGCTCACCGGACGAGTGAGGGTGATCTCTATTGTTCGATCGTCGATGACGGAGAAACCCAGCTCGGCTTCCCCGCCTGCCTCAATCTCAGAGAATCCTTCTACCGCCTCCATGAACTGGGCCATGGGAGAGAGCTGCAGGGGATCCAGGGCGCGTTTCCACGATCCGACGAAGTGATCTGCCAGGACAGGATCACCATTGCCATAGGAAATTCCCTCCTTCAGGACTGCCGTCCAGACAGATCCATCACTATTGGGCGTGACACTCTCAGCCAGGTCAGGTTCCACGCCTCCGTCCTCGTTGAAGCGAAGGAGTCCCGACCATGCATAGGGCAGCATCACCCAGAAGGGACCCCAGTTGGGAGCGCGATGAGGGTCGAGTGTCACGTCCTGGCCGTAAGGGTTGAAGGGAATGGCGATCTCGACTCCGGTTTGGACGTCATCCTGGATGAGTCCCCGGAACGGTAAGGCGGGGAATTCGCGGGCAGAGACGGGACGGAAACCGGCGGCAGCCGCCCCGGCCAGGATTGCGGACGCGCGCATGAAGTCGCGGCGAGAATGAGGTACGACGCCAGCCGTGACCAGTTGCGAAAAGCTGGATCTTTGGCGGATTGAACGAGTTCGTGATGTCACCTCACAGCTCCTCGTGAATGATGCAGGCGTTTGATTCCACCGATGACGCGTGTGTCGGGAGGACTACTCACATATCAAACGCGTCCAACCGTGAAATGGTTACCCTTCATCTGGGAGGTCGTATCCGTATGACCGCGTACCAGCGACCTGGAGGAATTGCGCGAGGAGGTCGACGCTTGCCTGGATGTCCGAGACGGCCGCCATCTCGTTCACGCTGTGGACGTACCTGCAAGGTATGGAGATGGTTCCTGTGACCACACCGTCCCGGGTTCGCTGAAAGGCGCCGGCGTCTGTTCCACCCTTGGGCAAAATCTCCATCTGAAAGGGGATACTGTTCGTTACCGCGATCTCGCGCAGGTGGTCGACCAGTTTAGGATTCGGCAACTGGGAGCTGTCGAAGACCTTGATTGCCGTGCCGCCTCGCATCTCCGTTACCGCGGAGTCGGCCGGGATACCGGGCGTGTCGGCCGCGATCGTGACATCGAGAGCGATCGCTATATCGGCCTTGACTCCATGGGCGGACGTTGTCGCACCTCGCAGTCCAACTTCCTCCTGAACAGTTGCAACCGCAATGATCTCTGCGTTTGTCTCTCCGGCGGCCCTGATTGCTTCAAGCATCACGTAGACACCGAGGCGGTCATCGAGGGCTTTACTGACGACAACGTCCCCCATCATCTCGAGGTCGCGGCGCATGGTTACCATGTCCCCAATGTTGACCTGTTCCCGTACCGCGGCTGCATCCAGCCCAAGGTCAATGAAGAGATCCTCAAGCTTCGTCTCTTTTGACTCTCCTGGTTGGAGGAGATGTACCGGCTTGGTGCCGGGGTGAATGACGCCGAGAAGTGACCTACCGTCGCGGCAGTGGATCTCGGCCCGTTGGGCAACGAGCACGCGTGGGTCGAATCCTCCGACAGGCTGAACGCGAATGAAGCCCTTGTCATCCACATGGCGTACGAGGAACCCAATCTCGTCCACGTGCGCGGCAATACCGACACGGGGACCACCTTTGCCTTTTCTCGTCCCGATCAGGTTGCCGAGGACGTCGACATACATTTCATCCACCAGGGGTCTCATATGGGCGGCGGTCACATCGCGGATGCGGTCCTCGCGGGATGGAATGCCAGGAGTTTGGGTCAGGTCGCGCAACAGGGTCTCATTCATCGAGAGCATCACTCCATGTGTATCCGTGGACAACGAGAAGGGCGATGTGACGTTCGCCACATCGCCCTTCAGGTTACACCGAAGCCGGTATCTCGGGTCGGTTACTCTCCAACGAGGAGGAGAGTGCTTGTCTTGTAGGTATCCTCTTCGGTATAGGATACCGTGCCGAGTGAGACAAGGTTGAGATTCTCGGAGACGCTTGCAGGCGAAGCCACCGGGCTCGCAGCCACAGTAAAGAAGTCCTCACACGCCATGCCGTCATAGTCCAGATCGAGGTTCCAGAGGCCTATCGAATCTGCATCATAGGCGGCCTGGGCCTCCTCCTGTGTGGCATATTCGCCGCACGCCATGTCGTTGTCCAGCACCGAGGTCGAGGCGGAGACACCCATTGCCGCTTCCTCGATCATTGGGAGAAGCTTGGCAAGGCTCAGATACTGAACGCCGACAATGTTCTCCTGCGGGAGCGCGCTCATCGTCTGCTGGAAGTTGGGATCCCGGGCGAGGGTATCTGTCGTGCCATCAAGGTAGTTGTCGATTCCGTTATTGACGCCGATCAGCAGCTGGCCGTCGACAACGCCATACTCTAGCACCACCGAGAATCCACCTGTGCTTGACTCGTCGATGGTAATCGACGTAACAGTGCCGCCCGTAACCTCCCGCTCACTCAGTGTCGCGCCCTCCTCAAGAGAGGAGTTCAGAATGAAGGAGATCTTGGAGGCAACGTCGGCGACGGACATTTCGTCCGCCACATCGCTCACGAAAACGGCGTCGGTCACCGGCTCTTCGGAGAAGATCTGGTCAACATTCACGGCGAGGGCGAACTCACCATCGAGCTGGTCAAAGAGATCTGTCTTGAGGTTGAAGCCAAGCTGGGATTCGAGCTGGGCATAGACATCGTCGACCGTTGGCGTCGCAACGGGAGTAGCTGAGATATCCGTGCCCGTCCCGGCAAGAGATGCCTGAAGGGCGAATCCGAAGAGGTCAAAGATCCCCGATTCGGCCAAGTTGTTGCCGTTCAGGAAGTAAAGCGTATCAGCAGGAACCTTCTCTGCAAACGTCGGATCGAAGGCAGCTACCATGCCTGGCTCAGCACCCTCAGCGGGAATCGCGACGGTATCCAGGCGGAAGCCGCTGTCGTCGACGTAGGCGTTCCATCCAAAGTAGCCCGCCATGCCCTCAGTGAAGTCCGCCGCAGCCGGCTCTTCTGTTGCCAGCTGCTCCACAATTACTGCACCGTTCGCATAGCCAAAGCTGAGAGATGGACCCTCGAGAGAGCGTCGAACCTCTGCAAACTGCTGGTTGGAGGAAAGTGGCTCCAAGTCACCATTGACGGTGTCGACAATCGGTTCGATGTCTGCCGGGTTCGCTGCCAGCACGACTGTTTCACCGACGAGGGCGAGCGATGCCGGTGTGGCCTCGTCACCCGTCCCCGTGATGGTCTCAATCGTTGTGCCGTTGTAATCCACATTCTCTACCGTCGGAGGGGTACTCTCGTCATCTCCACCGATCATGTTCTTGAGCTGGTCGTACAGGGCC
>DASYWM010000130.1:0-6114 GCA_035936075.1 Thermomicrobiales bacterium | reverse complement strand
CGCGCCGGAGCATCTCTGTCTGCTCGTAAAGGACCCCTGGGCATTGGTTCCCCGGGTCAGAAATGCGGGAGGTGTCTTCATTGGCGAGTCCAGCCCCGAAGCACTTGGCGACTACACCGCCGGCCCCAGCCACGTGATGCCCACGGCGGGAACCGCACGATACTCCTCGCCGGTCAACATCGGAGACTTCCAAAAAGTCATCTCGCTACTGGCAGGGAACGAGAAGGCCATCAATGAATTGGGGCCGGCAACAATGAGGATCGCGGAGGCAGAGGGTTTAGGCGGCCATGCGAGGGCGATCGAGCGCCGTCTGGACCGCAACCGCTAATCACCGCCAAGCTCCCGCAGCGCGGCAACGATATGATCCTCGACTGTGGCATCGTCAGCCAACTTCACATGCCCGAGCGCACTGCGAGCTTCCGCGAAGGTGTATCCCAGCGCTTGCAGCGCTTCAAGTGCGTCCGGATTGCTGAGCCCAGCCAGGGAGACAGGCGTCTCCAGGTTCTCCGGCAGCTTTCCGCGTAAATCGAGAATCATCCGTGAGGCTGTACGCTTGCCTACACCGGGCACCGTTACCAGCAGGTCGATCTGCTCGTTCGCGATAACTGACAGGAGTTCGTCCGCCGAGAACCGCGTCAGGACGGCCAGCGCCATACGCGGCCCCACCCCGTTGACCGATATCAGCGTCTGGAACCACTGCAAGTCTGCCGGTGTAAGAAACCCGTACAGGAGCTGCGCGTCTTCACGGACGACCTGGTGGGTGAAAAACTCCCGTTCCCCTATTTGCTCGGATGCGGTCGAAACGACTCTCCCTGTCGTGAAGACGCGGTAAAGAACTCCGTGAACGTTCACAAGAATGGCGTCCTGCTCCGCTCGATGAATCGACCCAATCAGTCCGGCGATCATGAACCTGTCCGCTCCTTGAGATTGAACACTCGGCGTGAGTTCCCGGCAAGCACTTGCGGCATTGCAGCATCGCTCAACCCGGAAGACAACACCCGCTGCAGGAATCGCCCCTGGGCCAGTACGGGGTAGTCGGTTGCAAAGAGCAACCGCTCAGGACCAACGATCTGCTCTAGCACCGGAAAGATCCTGAAGTCAAACAGATACGTTGATGCAGCACTGTCGTACACCACATTACGTGTCAGCTCCCGAACCTCAGGCATCAGTTCATAGAATGGGAGGCCGCCGCCCCAGTGGGCCATGATGAACTGTACGCCTGGAAAGGCGGCAAGCGATCTCAGCAACCGATCGGGAGTAGCGGACCCCTTGCCGGCATAGCTGTGGCCTACCGGCTCCGACGTGTGGATGAGCACCGGCAGACCCGCTCCTGCAAAGCTGCCGAAAGCCTCGGCAGTTTGATTCGGATCTGCCCAGTCAAATCCCTGTCCATCCGCGTTCAACTCGCCGAATCCCGCAGCACCGCGATCAGCACAGAACCGGATCTCGGAGGATGCGTCCGGCAGACATGGATTGACGATACCGAGCCAGGCGATAAGGGACGGATAGCGCCGCGCCACGTCGGCAAGATACGCGTTGTGCTCCCGACAGAGTCCCTGATCACGCCAGGGCCAGCCAAGCACCACCGACATTGCGTAGCCGGCCGCTTCCATGCTTGCAAGCAGACTATCCTCACCGATCATCTTTGCCTTGGGGGTCCCGAACGCCTGCCCGAACCATGGATCGCGGCGAAGCAATTGTTCCCGGCGGCGGATGATTTCAGGTGGAAAGAGATGTGTATGCGCGTCGATGGGCGGGACAGGAGGCAAGGGTGCCTCGGACGGCAGGGTCTTCATGGAACGAATGGTACCCGACGGACGTTGTCTATTCTGGTCGCGCCAGGTAATTTCCGTCCCCGCCTTCACCGACCGTATGCGGTGTTCAGGTCCCAATCAAACGGATGCGATAAACGGAGCTCAATGATGATTATCACCACCACACCTGCTGTCGAGGGTCGCCCCGTGCAGCGATACCTGGGGATCGTTTCTGGAGAAGCAATCCTCGGCGCAAACATCATGAAGGACCTCTTCGCCGGGGTCCGCGACATCGTCGGCGGCCGGTCCAAGGCATATGAAAAGGAACTGGGCAAGGCACGGGAAATCGCCATGCAGGAAATGGAAGAGCTGGCAGCTTCCCTTGGTGCCAACGCCATCGTCGGGGTGGACCTTGACTACGAGACTGTCGGATCTCAAGGAGGCATGCTCTTGGTTTCTGTTTCGGGAACCGCCGTACAGATCTAGATGTCCTGCACGCCCGTTGCCGATTGTGAAGGGCAATCATCCCGGCAAGGGCGGGAACGACGGTCTCGCGTATCACGCAACACTCCGATATCGAGCTACCCACAAATCCGCCATTGAATGCGCGGAGGTTTGCACAGCATCATGGCGTCCGCGAGCGACGACCAGAGTGAATCAAGCACTGTAATGCCTGTGTGCGAGGATCATGATTCCCTCACACACGGGGTGAGGGGATTGATTTTTAGTAGTGACGTTCGCGCTCTAGTCTTCCCGTTCGCGCTACATATAGAAATAAATGCCCGCCACGATGGCGATGATCACGACAATCAACACGAGTAGCGGGATGAGCATCGCTCCCATGGCATTTCCGCGCTGTTCTGCCAACTCCGCGCTTATCTGCTGACGCTGCACGGTTGTAAGCGATGCCCCTACCGCGAGGACAATCGCACTCACGTTGTCGGTGGTTCTCCTCTCCACGGCGAGCGACGTCAGCTGCGCCGCCGCCTCGTTCGGGTCATTTCCTGACATAAGCTGCAAATAGTCATCATGGGTAAGGACATCAAAAAAACCATCGGTGCAGAGCAGCAGCCGATCCTCTGGCAGAAGAGCCAGCTCATAGATACTTGGCATCCGCTTGTCGAGCGTCTCCTTCGTCCCGAGCGCCTGGGTCAAGACGTTCCGTTGCCTGCTCTTGCGGGCCTGGTCCTCGGAGATCTGTCCTTGCTGCACTTGCTCAGCGACCAGCGAATGGTCCTGCGTCACCTGGGTGATCTGATTCGCTCGCATGAGGTACGCGCGACTGTCACCGACATTGGCAATCGTCACGTATTTGCCTCGTACAACTGCCGTTACGAGGGTCGTGCCCATCGGCGGAGCGTCGGTAGTTCCCGCTCCCTGCGAGTAGATCGCATCGTTCGCCCGGCGATAGGCCTGCTTCAACGCGAGTGCAACGTCCGCAGGTTGGTCTCGGGCAAAGAGATCACGGACCAGATCAATCGCCAACTTGCTGGCAATCTCACCTCCCTCGTAGCCCCCCATGCCGTCCGCGACCGCGAGAAGATAACCCGGACCGGATCCAGGAGTCATTGGCGGTAACGACTCGACGAGGATTGAATCCTCGTTGTTCTCCCGCCCTCCGGTGTGCGTCATGCTGCCAACCGTAAGCTGGAGGTCGTGTGCTGCAGCGCTCAAAATGGGGCTCCCGATTGTTTCAAGGCGATCACGGACGGGAGGGTCCGCACTTCGCCGTCCAATTAGAGTGATGATCGTGTTGAAAGAACGAATGGCTCCGCTTGCCGAACCTGATTAGTACCATCAGCGTTCGGTGACAAGCATACCGAAAGCAGATGATAAACTCTGGATGACCCCGGTTTGCCGGCTTGAGGCAGGAAGCCATTTTCCTGTTTGTTCTTCTTGTGCCCGGATTAGCGTCAGGATCTCCATTGCGCTCGAACGTTCCCAGATTTGCCGCCGCTTTCCTGGCGCTCTTGCTGCTCCTCACCGCGACCGCGTGTGGGTCGGAGGAATCCGCATCACTCGACGAGAACATCTCCGCCGAACGAGTGCTTGAGAACGCGAGTGCCCAACTCGCTGAAACTGAATCGATGCATTTCCGGATGGACGTCGAGGGAGAAACCCTGATCGACCCCGCGGGCACGTTTCGATTGCTGAACGCCGAGGGCGATATGGCCCGTCCGGACCGGGTGCAGGTGGAATTTCAGGTCGAGGTGCTCGGTTCGAAGACCATCTCCATCCGCATGATCTCAATTGGAACAGAGTCCTGGACCACCGATCTCGTTACGGGCGATTGGGTCCCTGCGCCGAGCGAGTTCGGATATGACCCGACGATCCTCTACGACAATCAAAACGGTCTTGGGCCGGTAATGGGAAAGGTGGACAATGCCGAGATTGTTGGAATCGAGGAGATTGACGACCATCAAACGTACCATGTTCGTGGAACAAGCCCAGGTGAGGTGATGAAGCCGATCACCAGCGGCACGATGCAAGGCGACAACATTGGTCTCGACCTTTGGATCGATGGCGAAACCTGGAATCTGATACGGGTTGTCGTTTCGGAGCCTGATGCGCCCGAAGTTGACGATCCCGCGACCTGGACAATGACGCTTTCGAACCACGGCGAGCAGGTGGACATTGAACCTCCGACATGACGCCGCAGAGCGGATCGATTTCAGGAACATCCTTTCCTCGCGGGCACTGACAGCGGGGTTGATCTGCGTCTTCCTGGGCGCAATCGATCTGACCGTTATAGCCTCGATTCTTTCGACCATTATTCCAGACCTCGGCGTCAATACGGCAGACATCGACCGCTATATTTGGGTTGTCAACGGGTATCTCATTGCTTACATCGTCGCAATCCCGCTCGTCGGCAGGCTCTCGGATGTCTTCGGACGCCAAGCTGCGTTTTTTGCCTGCCTGGCCATCTTCGCTGTTGGCTCGATTCTCTGCGCGACTGCCGAGTCCCTCTCGGAGCTTGTCGCCGGGCGGACGATTCAGGGTCTCGGCGGTGGAGGACTCTTACCCGTCACCATAGCGCTCGCGAGCGATGTCCTTCCTCGGCGGATGAGGCTGGCCGGGATCGGCCTGGTGAGCGCCGTTGACACACTCGGCTGGGTCCTTGGGCCGACGTGGGGCGCAGTCATCGTTGGCCTTTTGCCCGGCACAGACGAACGATGGCGATGGGTCTTCTGGCTCAACCTCCCTTTCCTGCTCGTTGCCTTGGTTGCTATTTTAAAGGGCTTTCCACACCGTTCGCATCTGCGGAAACGTGAAGCCGCCAGGGCTGTCGATGTCCCCGGCGCTTTGCTTCTCGCGATTGCCCTGATCTGCGTTAATTTGGCGTTGGCTTCCGGGGGCGAGTTCGGCGCAAAGGCGGGATCTGGGCTCCGTGCGCTTGGCGGCACGCCCAATCCATTTGCTGATCACATCCCCTTGCTGCTAGGTATCACCGCTGTGGCGATTGTCGCGCTCGTGCTCTGGGAGCGGCGCGTCAGGCTACCGATTCTCCCCGTTGACCTGCTCCGACGGGGCTTCTTCGCCGCAACGATTACCGCGAATTTCCTGGTGGGCTCAGCGCTCATGGTAGGAATGGTCAACGTCCCTGTCCTCGTGGCCCTCGTTCGGAATCCCGATACTGTGAGCCGGGATAGCGCCCTTCTACTCGCTCCGTTGACGCTCTTCATTGCCGTTTTTGCGCTGCTCTCTGGCCCGATCTCCGAGCGCATCGGCACCTTCCCTATGACCGCCGTTGGTGTAACCTTGACGGTTCTCGGGTATTGCGTACTCTATCTGGTTGTAGATCGCGACAACATTACAAAAATGACTATAGGGTTGGCATTGGCTGGCATGGGTATCGGTTTGCTGCTGGCTCCCTTGAGCGCCGTGGCCCTTGATGCATCGAGTGGAGAGAATAGGGGAGCAGCCGCGTCAACAGCCCTTGTCTTTCGACTTTTGGGAATGACTATTGGTATGTCTTTGCTGACTGCTGCGGGAGTGCGCCGGCTTCAGCAGCTCACGGGTCGCCTGGATCCGGTGATTCAGGAAGCCGAGGAGTCTACCGCGGAATATCTTGCCCGACAGCAACAGTTCATCGACGACCATGTCGTCCCGCTCGGGGTTCAGGTAATGCAGGAAACGTTTCTGGCGGCGGGCGTCCTGGTGGCGCTAGCCATCGTCCCTGTTGTGCTTATGCGCCACGCCGAGGAGGGCGACTAACGAATCGCGTTGCGGAGTGCCGCGAGGTTTTCTGACGGGGATTTACCGGCGCTGAATACAGCGCTTCCTGCGACGATCATATCCGCGCCAGCGTCGACCACTGCCCCTATAGTGCCGAGGTTTATCCCGCCATCAACCTCCAGGC
>DASYWM010000129.1:0-12547 GCA_035936075.1 Thermomicrobiales bacterium | reverse complement strand
CGCTGGAGAGAAACGGTCGTGGCTCCTGAGCCGTGACCGTTCTTGTGTCTTCCCGCTGCCGAAGCAGGTTCGGCACCAGCATATTCCGAGCTTTTCCGACTCTTTCATCGATCGGTGCATTCGGATGCTGCCATCGAGCGTGGCAGTGATTGTGCCCTTGCACTGGCAGTGAAGTGGGCGGCTGGTGCCCACCGTAGGCAACGGCCCTTGAGCCGTCACAATACCGGACACCATGACGAATAATGCAGCCTGATGCACCGGTCTTGTTGAATCCGGACCGACGACGAGAATGCGCCAACGTGTTGATAGGCCCTGGCGATGGACGGGCAATTGCCGTTTTCCTGTTTATGGTTGCGCTTGTCGCCTGGAACCGATTCGCCTTCGACTCCTGGCTATCCCGATTCGACATCTATACCCAGTTCCTGCCCTGGTATGACTATCTTGGGGACCGGACCAGGGAATTCGATGTGCCGGGATGGAACCCGCACATGCTCAGCGGCACCCCTTTCGCCGGCCATCCCCTTTCCGGCTGGATGTACCTGCCGGCGATGATCGCTTTTGCGCTTTTCCCCGTCATCACTGCATTCAAGGTCTTGATTGTTAGCCACCTCGTGATCGCAGGTCTAGGTGTCTATGCACTTGCCCGGGTACTCGGGATGGGGCCGCTCGCAGGCCTTGTCGGTGCGGTGGTCTTCGCCTTCGGGCCCTTCCTCGAATGGAACACGTATACGTCACTGCAGTTCGCCCAGTTCACCGTGTGGGTTCCTCTAGTGTTGCTCGGAATCGAACTCGCGCTCCGGACACCACAATGGCGAGGTCGGCTCGTCCCGTGGTGTGTGGCCGGCATCGGGATCAGCCAGATGTTTGCCGGCTGGGTCGGCGAGGGATGGATCTATGCGGCGCTTATCACCGGTGTTTATGCCGGGTATCGAGCGGTCTTCGCTCCATGGCAATCCAGTCTAGGAATGAGGCACCGGCTTATCGCTGGCGTCGCCACCGGCACAGCCGCGCTGGGAAGTGGAATGTTGCTGGGTGCCGCTGGAATCCTGCCTCGGTTTGCTGTGAATGCGCAAACTAACCTGGCCGGGGGGGCCTATGCCGACCTGGAGGGAGGTGGCTCCCTCAACTCGCCGTGGGATGTCGGCTACCTCCTCACCCAGATTATGGGGATGGGGACCGGGTATCACCACCGGGCAGCAGGTCTGGGCGGAGCGATCGTCGTCCTGATGCTCCTGGCGCTACTCCTCGCTCGCAGCAGCTTCGCTGTCCCCTTTTTCGCTGGACTGACGAGCGTGGCACTGATCCTGACGCTCGAGGCGAATCCGGTCCACTATTTCTTCTACCTCATCCCCGGCTACCGAAATCTGCACGAGCATGATCCCTGGCGTGTTGTCGCCCTCGCATCGATCGGTCCCGCCATGTTGAGCGCCGCTGCCGTGGAAGTGTTGGGGCAACTACGCGGCAGGTATCGCATCCTTCCGGTTGTGGTCGCGCTTCCACTAGGGGTGATGGCGATCGATACTGTTCTTGGCCCTGTGGAGGGTGTGGCGGGCTGGGCCCCGATCATTGCTGCCGCAGCGATAACTGAACTCCTCGTGGTCATTATCGCGGTTCCCAGAGACCGAGATCTCCGGCTGCCATTAAGGTGGATTCCCCAGGCAGCGTTAGCACTTGTCGTCGCTGTAATCTTTATCCAGCCAACGGGGCTTGAGTTGACCGGTTCATGGTTTGGATGGCCGGAGGACAAGAGGTGGGAACGACGCTGGAATCCGGACGCAGTGACCGAGCAGGCGAGGGAAATCGAGGTCAGGAGTGAGGACCCTGGCGGAGCCGGCGAGTACCTCCAGAATCAGCTCGACGATTCCGGCCCCTTTCGTTACCTCGGGTATGGTGGAGTTGGACACCCCGATGGCGGATGGAATGCAAGGTCCTACATGGACCGCCGTTTTGACTCGTATGCCCAGGCTATCCTGGTCAACGGCCGACCGATGTTTCTCGGTCTCTACGAGATACAGGGATATGACCCGGTTCAGCTTGCCCGATACGTGGAATATGTTGCCGCGATCAATGGCAAGGGGCAGGACTACCACACGGCCTTCGTTTCTGATGAAGGGGTCGGATCTCCGCTTATCAGCCTGCTCCATGTTCGATACATTCTCGTAGATGCTTCGCTGCCGCAGGACAGGGCAGACGTGGAGGCCCTTACATCCGGATACGAGGAAGTCTTTCGCACTAACTTTGTTGTCGTCCATCAGCGTCAGGACCCGGTCCCTCATGCATGGATCGTCCACGATGTTCGCCCAGTCAAGCGGGGTGATGCCCTACCGCTGATCGTAGAGGGGGAGGTCGATCCGTACAGGACCGCATTGGTCGAGGGGGATACTCCCGATATTGAGGCCGTACCCGCCGCCAGCGGCGATCAGGCGATTGTAACGCAGTACGACGCGGAAAAGGTCACAATCGAGACGCACTCGGATGCGCCGGGATTCCTGGTAGTCAGTGAGGTCTACGCGGACGGTTGGCGTGCCTTTGTCAATGGCAGAGAGACGGAGATTCTGCCGACCCACCACGCCCTGCGCGGTGTGCCGATTCCTGCAGGGGATGCCACGGTAGAGATGCGTTACGAACCCTTGGCATTGCGCGTCGGGATACCAGTGAGCATAGGAACCGCTGTGGTAATGCTCAGCGTGTTCGCGTTGGGCGGGTGGAGGAGTAGGTGGGCGTCCCAGGTAGTGACTGCAGAGAGAAAATGATCGCTTTCCGGCGCTGATCGCGGTCGGCGCTTTGCTTCCACAACGCATGACCTCCGCAGTTGATTCAGCGGAAAATGTAGGACAAGGGGCGAAACTGAACGGCCGGCTTCGCGTTCGCGAAGCCGGCCGTTCTTTCAATGTCAATGTCTATATAAAGCGCGCCCTCAAGGACTTCAAGGGTCGCGATTCTACTTCATTCGCTGCCCGAGTAGCTCCTTCGCACGGGCGGCCAGTTGCTCACTCTGCTGCTCGGCTTCGCGGAAGAATCCGGTGAGCTCTTCGTCGCCTTCCGTCTCTGCATCGCGAACATAGGTATGGTACGTGTCCGCGCCCTGGAGGGCGTGATAGACGACGCTGATCAGATTGTAGGTAACGTCTCGTGTTCCGGCAGAGTTGTCATTGGCCATGAACGGATCTCCCCTTCTCATCGTCGGTCACCGCAACAACAGGTGGGCGACTCTCGACGTTATAGGCGCAAGAAAGGGGCCACCTCTAACTGAGGTTGTACCCGTGTATATGGGGCAGATGTTTGGGGAGATTGGGCAACCGGGTGAAGATTCAAGCGAAGGTCGTTCCGGCTGTGCGTCATCCCGTCCCACGCCGCATAGCCTTGGGAGTGACCGGCGGCCTGGGCGAATTCATTACATGGCCTTCGAGCGGCTCCCTGCCACCCGTTCCCTGTGGTACAGGGACTCTCGGCGGCGTTGACCTCCTCGATCCTCACGGCGACAATCGCGAAAGTCATTTTGCCTTTTTGCAACCGGTCCAGATTTACAGTTGTCACCGCGCTGCTGCCGGAAAATCGCCTAGGCAACAGCTGATGCTACCGAAGTCGAGCCGGGAGCTGCGTCGACAGGCTCGCGCTACCAATCTTGGGGATTGCCTGTCAGAAGGGGAGACAAGATGAGGATTACAGACGTCAAGACGTTTATCGTCTACGCTCCTGAGAGGGGGCGGAACTTCACCTTCGTGAAGGTTTATACCGACCAGGGACTGACAGGACTTGGCGAAGCGGGAGTGACAGGCAAGGAACTGGCTATCGAGGGATTGATAGCCACGTACCGGGAATTCCTGATCGGTATGGACCCGTCCCGAATCGAACATATCTGGCAGACACTCTGGCGAGGGCAATTCTTTCGCGGTGGTCATATCCATGGGGCGGCTGTTGCCGCCATCGACCTAGCGCTTTGGGATCTCCGGGGCAAGGCACTCGGCGTGCCCGTGTATGACTTGCTCGGCGGGAAGACTCGGGACCACGCCCGGTGCTATTGCCACGTGCAGCAGCCCGGAGGAATCGACGCCATGGTGGCCTCCGCCAGAGAGCGGGTCGCGGATGGGTGGGAATTCCTTCGTTACGGTGTTGGTGAGGGTAGTGAGCCGGAGCGAGACGGCATCCATGAGCAGTCGAAAGCCGTCCAGTGGAGCATCGATGCCTTTGCCGCCCTGCGCGATGCCGTCGGGCCGGATATCGAGATCTGTGTCGATTTTCATCAACGAACCACGCCCGCCTACGCGATCCAGTTGGCGCGAGCGCTCGAGCCGATGCGGCCGTTTTTCGTCGAGGATCCTGTGCGGGCAGAAAACGCATCGCAGTTCTCGTATCTCCGGCAGCATATCGACGTCCCCATCGCGACAGGTGAGCAGTTGGCCAGCAAGTGGGACTGGCAGCCACTCATCGAGGGCGACCTGATGGATTACTGCCGCATTGACCTGTGTATTGGTGGCGGGTTGACCGAGGCGAGGAAGGTCGCCGGTTGGTGCGAGACACATTACATTGAGCAAGTCCCGCACAATCCTTTAGGACCAGTCTCCACTGCGGCATGTCTCCACTTTGACCTTTCTACCCCCCTCTTTGCTGTCCAGGAACTGGTTTGGCGATCCGACGTCATGTCCAACATCGTGCCGACTGATATGAGGCTTGAGGGCGGCAATCTCTTCAGTGGTGGCACACCGGGTCTCGGTGTGGAACTGGATGAAGAGGCGGCTTTGGCCCATCCGTATCAACCCCAGGGCTTGATGGCGCTCCGACGGGAGGACAACTCGGTGTCGGACTGGTGAACATGCATGGGACGTTGAGCAGAACGCACATGGATTTCGGCTTAAGGACCGCAGTGGGAGCGGAGGGAAGATGTTTCGTCCCGAGGCAGTGGAAGCCACTCATGACGTGGACAATCGCTGGCTCCGCCATGCACGTTCCTGCAGAAGTTGAAAGCGCTTACGTCGGCTACGCAGGAAAAACTACATGGAGAGGGTCTATGGTCGGCTCGAACCAGTGCGTAGGGTATCGGAGTCCAGGAGGTGGTACGTCATGGGCAGCTGTGATTAGGAGCGATCACCGATCGGAGAAGAATGCCTGTTTCAGATCAGGTCCACGACTGATGAGGTTTGTGTCCCGGTGCAGTTCATTGACAATATTTTTACCCCATGTGAGACTGCTTTCTACACCAATCTCATGGATACGCCTCGTATCGGATGCCACGTGGCAGTCCCGCAAAGGAGTCTATAGATGAAGGACCGCGGCACGATCAACTGGAGCGTTCTCAGTGGACCACGGGTGAGTCGGCGTACCCTGTTACAGCTTGCCGCCGCAAGCGGCGCGACGGCATACGCGGCACAGCTGTCGAATGCCGCGGCCTCAAGTTCAACGACGCAGCGAGTAATGGGCGCGCTCCGCCAGGAAGCCAAACAGGGCGGTGAACTACGTTGGGGATTCGGACTCGGCCAGATTCCAACGCTTGACCCGGCACAGGTGAACCTTGGGATCGTCGCCGGTGAGCTGCTGTCCAACCTCTTTTCTGGCCTTGTGCAGTTTGATCAGGAGCTGGGGATTATTCCAGATCTCGCCGAGGACTGGGAAGTAACTGAGGACGGACTCCAATACACGTTCAACCTGCGCTCCGGTCTCACTTTCCACAACGATGATCCGCTTACCGCCAACGATTTCATCTATACATATATACATACGAGCGAACCATAGATCCCGACTTTGCCTCACCACAGGCCAATAAGCTGGCCCTGATCACAGATATCACCGCACCTGACGACACCACCCTGGTCATCAAGCAAAGCGCCCCCTACGCACCTTTCCTTGCTACGGCCTGTAGCCGGGGACCCGGGCGTGCACTCGCGCCAGTCCCGCAACGCGCCGTTGAAGAAATGGGCGACGAGCAATTTGGGCAGGCTCCGGTCGGATGCGGTCCCTTCATGATCGTCCCTGAAACCGTTGAGACGGGTGGCGGTTTCGAGATGGTGGCTTTCGAGAACTGGTACGCCGGACGACCACTATTGGATAAGGTAACGGTCCAGTTGGTGGCAGAGCCTTCGACGCTCGTAAGCGCGCTGGAAGCCGGCGATGTCGACATGGTGGACATCGTGCCGCTCATTGGGTATGAGCAAATCTCCTCGGTCGAGGACATCACCATGGTTGAGGCCGCGGGAACTAACTGGTACGGCCTGACGATGAATTACAACCGGCCGCCATGGGACAATCTCGACGCCCGGATGGCAGTTGTGAAGGCTATCGATTTCGATGACCTGAACAAGAAGGCCTTTTTCGGTCGAGCTATCCGAAGTATCGGCCCCCTCGCACCTGCGTTCGGCTGGGTGTATGTCCCGGCAGATGAGGTGGATAGCCCCCAAACCTTCAATCTTGATGAAGCCAAGCAACTGGCCCAGAAAGCAGGCCTTGAGGGAGTACAGCCCCAGCTCATCGGGACTCCGGCGGACCAGCGAGTGACGGAGACAATCCGTAGCCAACTTAGTGAAATCGGCCTGGACGTGCAGGTGGACCAGATGCAGACCAACGCCTATGTCGAACGCCGCACAGCAGGTGACTTCGACATGACAATGCTGGGTAGTGTGGTTGATGCCGATCCGGACGACGGCGTGTGGAACTACTTCCACTCGACTGGTCCATCCAATCCTGAGGGGTACAACAATCCGGAAGCCGACAGGCTCGTCGACGCACAGAGGGAAACTGCGGACGAAGCGGAACGAACGCGTCTTCTTCAGGAACTCCAGACGCTTGTCGCCAACGATGCCGTATACCGGTTCTTCTACCATCTGCCCGATGTGACTGCGTTTTACAACTATGTTCAGGGCTACGTTCCCGTTCCCGAGCAGCGCTACCTGGAGACGGTCTGGCTCGATCAGTAAAATCCGGAAACCTCGTGGGGCGTTCTGCCTGGTCATTGCTGGCCAGGCAGAACGTGGGGAGGCGGTCACTTGACGCAATACATCATCCGCCGGCTGATCCATAGCGTCATCATTGTCTGGGGCTGTGCGACCCTGGTCTTCTTCCTGATGAGGGCAATTCCGGGCGATCCAATCATCCAGATGCTCGGTCCCGAGTACACCCCGGAAGCAGCGGACGCCCTCCGTCGCAAACTGGGACTCGATGAGCATGTACTGATCCAGTACGTCCAATGGATGGGTGACATCCTGCGCGGAGATTTGGGTTCTTCGATTACCGGCGCGGAGAGCGTGCGGAGTGCGATTCTTTCAGGCCTCCCCAAGACCATGAGTATCGCTGCGCTTTCTTTTGTCATCGCGACGACGATCGCGGTCCCCGCTGGTATTTTGGCGGCGCTGAAGCGGAACTCTTTCGCTGATTTCGCGGTAAGTCTTTTCGCGTTCCTCGGTGTCAGCATGCCGAGTTTCTGGTTCGGCATCATCCTGATCCTGGTCTTCGCCGTGAACCTCGGGTGGCTGCCCTCCCTAGGTTATGCCTCCATCAGCGATGACGGATTGCTGGAATGGTTTAAACACCTCATCTTGCCGAGCCTGGCCATTGGTGCCGGATACGCCGCGATTCTTATGCGGTTCGTGCGGGCGGGACTTCTCGAGGCGATGGGCAGCGATTACATTCGTACTGCCCGGGCCAAGGGGCTGGCGGAGAAGCGGGTCATCATCGGGCACGGGCTGCGTAATTCGCTTATCCCCGTTGTGACGGTTGCCGGGATTCAGGTCGCCTTGCTCCTGAGTGGAACCGTCGTCATCGAGACAGTCTTCGCCATTCGCGGAATTGGCCGATTACTGGTTGGTGCCATCTTCGACAAGGACTATCCCATGGTTCAGGGTGCCATCCTCGTCGTAGCCGTCATCTTCGTATTTGCGAACCTGCTCGTTGACATCCTCTATACGCTCATCGATCCCAGGATCAAATATGATTAATATGTCCCCGGATGTCGCAACGGATGTATCGGCTGCTGCAGAGTCTGCGCCATCGACCCGGCGCCGCTTCTGGCGCCGGCTGCGAAGCGAGCGCAAGGTGTTGATCGGTCTGGTCATCGTCGCTATCCTAGCGTTCATAGCGATTTTTGGGCCCCTGCTCGCGCCATATGATCCTGAAGCTGACGACTATGAGCTCTTTGCTGCTCCGAGCCTGGATCATCTGTTCGGAACGGATTCTTTTGGCCGTGACATCCTGAGCAGGATGATGGCCGGAACACGGATCTCGTTTACCGTCGGGATCTCTGTTGCGGTGCTCTCCATGGTAGTTGGGGTCACGCTCGGGCTCATTGCAGGATATTTCGGGGGATGGCTGGATTCTCTCATCATGCGATTCATGGACCTGCTGTGGGCGTTTCCTGAAATCATCCTCGCCGTCGGCATGGTTGCGGTATTTGGGGCCGGTATTCGCAATATCATCATCGCCATTGCTGTTGCCTATCTTGACGACTTTGCGCGAGTGGTGCGTGCCGAGGTGCTACGGTTGCGGGAAGAAGAGTATGCGCTGGCGGCGAAGGCGATCGGTGCATCTCACCGTCGCATCATGTTGATGCATATCCTCCCGAATACGCTTGCACCGGTCATCGTCCAGGCGACCTTCGCGGTTGGGCTGGGCATCCTTGCGGAATCCGGCCTCACGTTTCTTGGCCTTGGCGTCTCACCTTCAACACCGACCTGGGGGCTCACCCTGAACGAGGGAAGGGATTTCATCCGTCAGGCTTGGTGGATCAGTGTTTTCCCTGGTCTTGCGATTATGGTGACGGTGCTCGGCCTCAATCTCCTCGGCGATGGTTTGCGTGACACACTAGACGTCCGTGGAGTCAAAGAGACCGTCTAACCGGACGAACGCTCAGAAGGGCCGGGGCGGATCCGCCCAGGCCCTTCTGCGTTGCGACAAGGATCAGACGAAGAGACGTTGCTTCTGAATATCTTCCTCGTACTGGGCGCGAGCCTCCCGCACCGATTCCTCATCGCTCACTTCGGCGATCGGGACATCCCACCAGCCCTCATAGTTCGGTACCCGCCCTTCGGTGTCGACGCGGACGTAGATGAGGGTCGTCCGCGATTCCGCCTTTGCTTCCTCCAGTGCGGATCGGAACTCGTCCGGCGTTGTGGCGGCGATCGCCCGGGCGCCGAGGCTTTCGGCGTTCTTCGCGAAATCGACCGGCACAAAGGCACCAGTGAGGGCGTTGGTTGTGTCCTCCCGGAAGCGGAGCTCATTGCCGAACGAGGGAGAGCCAGAATTCATCTGAAGGCCGCGGATGCACTGGAATCCACTGTTGTCCACGAGGACGATAATCAGCTTCTGCCCCTCCTGGACCGCCGTGACGATCTCCGTGTGAAGCATCAGGTAGCTACCGTCGCCGACCATGATGAAGACCTCGCGGTCCGGCATGGCCATCTTCACGCCTAGTCCGCCGGCGATCTCGTACCCCATGCATGAATAGCCGTATTCGACGTGGTACCCCTTGGGATCCTCGGTGCGCCAGAGCTTAAGGAGGTCGCCCGGCATGCCACCTGCGGCACAGACCACGACATCCTGAGGATTCGAGGCGTCGTTCACCATGCCGATTACCTGGGCCTGGGTTGTCTCAGCATTGTGTCCAGTGCCCGCTGGGTGTCGACAAGACTGTTCCATTCCTGCTGAAGGACCTGGACCTGGGATGCGAGATCCGTGACGTTTCGGGTGATGCCTTCCTCGAGCACGAGTTTCTGGAGTGCCGAAAGCGTCGCTCGTGCATCTCCAATCAGCGATACGGCACCCATCTTGTGCGCGTCCATGCTTGAGACATTGATGCCGATGAAGCGGACGTCAGGATTCTGGAATGCCGCTTTCGAGGAGGTGACGAAATCTGCGAGCCGTGTGCCTACGGCGATGACGAGATCGGCATCCTTCGCAATGCGGTTTGCGGCGACACTACCATTTGCGCCGATTGGTCCGACGTTCCAGGGGTGGTCCCATGGTAGAGCGCCTTTCCCTGCCTGGGTCTCGGAGACGGGGATTCCGCACTGGGTGGCGAATTCGTCGAGCGCTTCGCTGCCGTCAGAGTAAATGGTACCGCCACCGCTGATGATGAGCGGCTTCTCTGACGCGGCGATCAAGCGCGCCGCCTCGATCAGAACCTCTTCAGGAGGTGTCGGGCGCCGCACGTGCCAGACCCGCTTCCTGAAAAAGGATTCCGGCACGTCGAAGGCCTCAGTCTGGACATCCTCGGGCATAGCGAGGGTGACGGCCCCGGTTTCTGCCGGATCGGTAAGAACGCGTATCGCTTCAGGCAACGCGGAGAAGAGCTGTTCCGGGCGGTAGATCCGATCGAAATACCTCGACACGGGCCGGAAGGCGTCGTTGACGCTCACATCCTGCGATCCAGGAAATTCCAGCTGCTGCAGCACGGGGTGGGGACGGCGACTTGCAAAGATGTCCCCCGGAAGGAGCAGGACAGGCAAGCGGTTTACCGTCGCGAGGGCGGCGCCCGTCACCATGTTCGTGGCGCCGGGTCCCACGCTTGAGGTGCAGGCAAACGTCTGGAGCCTGTTCTTCATCTTCGCGTAGGCGACCGCGGTATGGACCATCGCCTGCTCGTTTTGTGATCGGTAGTAGGTGAGGAGGCCCCGATGCTCCTCAAGAGCCTGTCCGATACCGGTCACATTGCCGTGCCCGAAGATGCCGAACATGCCAGCAAAGAGGGGCTGCTCAACGCCGTCCCGCTCGGTGTACTGGGCAGCCAGAAAGCGCACGACTGCCTGTGCGGCGGTGACGCGAATCATGACGATCAAAGGTCCTTTCGCTTGCCCGCGTCCCCATTGACCCGGTCATCGATATCACGCCAACTGGAAATTCCCTCGTTCATGGCATCGTTCCACGTGGATCGTACCCATGCGTAGGCAGGGTCGTCCGCGGGCTGCATGGTCCGCTCTGGTTCGTCGCCGGCGAGGATGTTGAGGTAGTACCCCGTGTAACCATGGGCGACGGCGAAGGCATGGTATCCCTCGGGGACCAGCAGGAGATCGCCGTCCTTGATCACCCAGGCATGATCGAAGGAGCCATCGGCGTAGTAAAGCCGCTGCAGGCCGAAGCCGTCGTTCGGCTGGATCCGATAATAGTAGATCTCCTCCAGATCCGCTTCCTCCGGCATGTTACTCACATCGTGCTTGTGCGGCGGGAAGCTTGACCAGTTGCCTGATGGTGTGAACACTTCGACGACGAGAAGTTTATCGGCGGGAAACCCGGGCTTGATTATATGGCTGATTTGGCGGGCAGCGTTCCCGGCGCCACGGATCTCGACATCGATATCATCCGGCTCGATCAGCTTTGCCGGGAACGTGCGCGTCGCCCGGGACGACGTCACGGCGAGCTCGGCGCCGTCATCAGACGTTGCCTTGAAGCTACTGCCCACTGGTAGATAGAGGGCCGTCGGCTTTCCGTCGAATATGGTGCCAGGTCGGGAGACGGTCCACTCCTCCTTGCCGTCGGTGATGACTGCCGAGCCGCGAAGAGGTACGATGCAGATTTCGTCGTCGGGTGATGAGAAGTTCCAGACGCCTCCCGGTGCGACCTTCTGGACGGTCAAACCGACGTATTCCCAGCCGGCGCTTTCAGGGGTTACCTCAAGCACACGACCAGTCCCTTCGGGTAACTCTGGATGGATCAGCATCTTCTCGGTGTCAGGCATAGGAAACCTCCTTCAGGTCGATTGGCACCGGCCGGTGTTCGAGGAGCGAGCGCTCTGCAGCATAGGCGAGCACGAGGGCCGCGCGGCCGTCCTCTCCGGTGACCGCAACGGGAGTGTCATCGCGTAGTGCCGTAAGGAACGCGACCAGTTCCTCCCGGTAGGCGTCGCGGAAGCGTTCAAGGAAGAAGTACTGATGGTCTTCCAGCACGCCAGACGCTGAGAGGCGGCGAACCGGCAGGGCCCGGGACTCACCGACCATTAGGGCACCTTCTGACCCGAAAATTTCGGTGCGGACATCGTAGCCGAAGCCCGATCTGCGGCTGTTTTCAATCGAGGCGAGTGCTCCCGACGGGAATCGGAGGGTGACGATGCTGGTATCAAAATCGTTCGCCTCGCGAAACTCATCACTAATCAGTGTGCTGGCGGTGGCATGCAGCTCAATCGGGTCTTCACCCATGAGCCAGCGGACACAATCGAAATTATGAACCGTCATGTCGCGATACAGGCCGCCAGATCGTTTGATGTAGTCGGTTGGTGGCGGCTCTGGGTCACGCATCGCATCCCGAATCATCTCGATCGCGCCCAGTTCGGCGCCTTCGATGGCCTGCTTCGCGGCGACATAGCCAGCGTCAAAACGTCGCTGGAACCCCACCTGGAGCCGCACACCTGCTCGCTCGACCGCTGCCAGCGCCCGCTGCGTCGTCTCGAGGTCGAGGGCAATCGGCTTCTCCGTGAAGATGTCCTTGCCGTGCGAAGCCGCGAGCTCGATATAAGGAGCATGCGTCTCCGTCGACGACGCGATGATGACCGCGTCGATGTCCGGATCGGCTATCACTGCCTCACTATCCGCCGTAGCTCTCGGGACGCCCAGCAACCTGGCTGTGACCTGTG
>DASYWM010000128.1:0-2718 GCA_035936075.1 Thermomicrobiales bacterium | reverse complement strand
GTGGATGGTGGCTGGATGCTGACGCAGCCTCCCGTCTGAGTGAGCTCCAGCGGGACGCGAGGTGAACGATAATGCGAACCGTATGGTGTCTCTGGCAGGACACGGCTATCTACTACTAATGGAAGGAGCAGCACCCACGTGGCCGAGGAGTCGCAACCGCAGTACTGGATCCTCGTCAGTTCGTTGGAGAACTGGCACAAGACCGTCGAGCACGATTTCACCGTGCAGGGGATCAAGTCGCGCCATCGCAAGAAGGCGGATCAGATGAAGCCCGGGGACAAGTTCATCTACTACTGCACCGGAGTGAAGTCCTTCGCGGGTATCACAACGGTGCAATCGACCGTCTTCGAGGACCACTCGACTATCTGGCTCAGCGGCAACAAGAAAAAGAAGGAAGAGGATTATCCTTACCGCTTCCGGATTGGGGCCGATCTGGCGCTCGAGGATGACAATCTGGTCGCCGCCGAGCCGCTCGCACGGCAGATGACCTATGCCTCGAAATGGGCGCCCGAGCACTGGACGCTTGCATTTCAGGGAAACGTCCACAACGTTCCTGTGGAGGATTACCAGCTTATCCGCGCCGAGATCGAGAAGGCGGCCGAGGCGCATTAGCGGCAATGCCGTGCGTTGTTACTACTCATTCCTCAGCGAGTAAGGGGAGAAGCGTGGTCTTTCACCCGGCTGTGGCGACCAGTGGCGTCATGGAGGGCAAGCTCCTCTTTGTGTCGGATCCCGCGCCACGCCGCCCCGATCTCACGGGGTGAGCCGGCGAGACCCTGACGGTGAAGCAGGGATATCGGGCTTCCAGCAGTATGCGCTCGACCGTAACCGGCCCCGGTGGCAGGACCATCCGCGTCTCGGGGAGCCGTGGCGAGAGAACGCCGCGGCTGAGCGCTTGTCCGTCCATGCCATACTCCCATCCACAGCACAGGGGTCAGGCGCCACAAGGTAGTGACATGAAAGACGTTGGAGAACCCGGAAGTGCAGCCGGAACGACCTGGTACAAGGATGCGGTGTTCTATGAGGTCCATGTGCGGGCATTCGCCGACAGCAACGGCGATGGTATCGGCGACTTTCAGGGCTTAATCGGGAAGCTGGACTATCTCCGGGATCTCGGCATCACGGCCATCTGGCTCTTGCCCTTCTTTCCCTCACCACTTCGGGACGATGGCTACGATATCTCGGACTACACCGCGGTTCATCCTGCGTATGGCAACATCGGCGATTTTCAGAGATTCCTGAACGAGGCGCATCAGCGAGACCTGAAAGTGATCATCGAGCTGGTGCTGAACCATACCTCGGAGCAGCACCCGTGGTTCCAGCGCGCTCGACGAGCGCCCAAGGGCAGCTGCGAGCGCAATTTCTATGTCTGGAGCGACACGCCCGAGAGGTACAAGCAAGCCCGCGTCATCTTCCAGGATTACGAGCAGTCGAACTGGTCGTGGGATCCCGTCGCCGATGCCTACTATTGGCATCGTTTCTATAGCCATCAGCCAGACCTCAACTACGATCATCCGCCCGTGCGCGAGGCGATCTTCAATAGCGTCGACTTCTGGCTGGAGATGGGGGTTGACGGCTTGCGCCTGGACGCCGTGCCCTATCTCGTCGAACGCGAGCGCACGTCTTCAGAGAATTTGCCCGGGACGCATCAGGTGCTCAAGATGCTGCGAAACCACATCGATACCCGCTTTGTCGGCCGTATGCTGCTGGCAGAGGCCAACCAGTGGCCGGAGGATGCCGTTGCCTACTTCGGCGACGGCGACGAGTGCCACATGGCATTTCACTTTCCGTTGATGCCTCGCCTCTTCATGGCACTCCGAACCGAGGACCGGCTGCCAGTGGTCGATATCATGCAGCAGACACCACCGATTCCGGATTCCTGCCAGTGGGCCATCTTCCTCCGCAATCACGATGAATTGACGCTGGAGATGGTGACCGAGGAAGAGCGGCTCTATATGTACCGGGCTTTTGCACCTGCCGAGGAGTCGCGCATCAATCTTGGCATCCGGCGTCGGCTGGCTCCGCTTCTGGGAAACAGCCGACGCCGGATGGAGTTGATGAACGCACTGATATGCTCCCTTCCCGGCACACCGGTGATCTATTACGGTGACGAGATCGGCATGGGCGACAATATCTATCTTGGCGACCGCGACGGCGTCCGCACCCCCATGCAGTGGAGTGCGGACCGCAACGCGGGTTTCTCGGCTGCTCCCCAGCAGCGCCTCTACAATCCGCTCATCGTCGACTACGAGTATCACCATGAGACGGTGCATGTCGAGGCGCAGGAACAGAATCCCCACTCCCTGTTGGGGTTCATGAAGCGCCTTCTTGCACTGCGCAAACGGCATCACGCGTTCGGCCGCGGGAGTCTTCAGCTTCTGCAACCAATGAATCACCGTGTCCTGGCGTTCATGCGCGAACATGAGGAGGAATCCATCCTCATCGTTGCCAATCTCTCCCGCTTCAGCCAGGCCGTTGAGTTGGATCTCGGCGCCTACAAGGGACGCGCCCCGATTGAGGTGTTTGGTCGCTCGCAGTTCTGGCCTGTCGGTGCGGAGCCTTACAGGCTCACCCTTGGGCCGCATGCGTTCTACTGGTTCGACCTGAGTCGCCCACCGGCGTCGAACGCCGTGCGGCTCGGTGCACGCAATGCCGTGGCCGAGGGCCAGGCGCTGCCGATCATTACCACTCAGGGCGCCTGGGGATCCGTTGTTGCCG
>DASYWM010000127.1:0-1867 GCA_035936075.1 Thermomicrobiales bacterium | reverse complement strand
ATCGCGCAGATGCCGGCGGGCGTGCCGGTGGCAACGGTCGCGATCGGCAATGCCCGGAATGCGGGATTGCTGGCCGTGCGTATCCTGGCGGCGAGCGATGCCACCCTGCGCTCCCGTATGGAGCAGTTTCAGCGCCAGCTTCACGACATGGTTCTCGCCAAGAATGAAGCGGTCTCGGCACGCTTTAATCGTGCCGCCGACCAGATGCTGGACTAACGTAAACCCGGGGCAGTTTGAGAGAGCCATCCGGTACTCTAGCAACATTGCCACAGGTGTGCAAAACTGTGGACACATGCGATGTGCTGAGGAACGTACGGGTCTGCGCAAGGTGGGCACGGAGGAGCGTGCATCTGCCCACTTGTTGTCGCTCGACACATCCTGGTGTATCCGGGCAAGACCTGTTTGTGATCCTCGGGGTGGTGATGGCCAACAGGTCTCACCAGTCAAGGGCTGGTTGCTCATGAACAACGGAACTCAACGCCATTCTGATGGGAATGTGAATCTGGATAGAGATCGCCTTACGATGGCCGAGGCCGCCCGGCTCAAGGGTGTTTCCTACCATACCGTCTCGCGCGCGGTACGGAAGGGGCGTTTGCCTGTGGAACGCCGGGGGCGTATGGCGCTAATCTCGGCACGCGATCTCCAGGCCTGGCGCCCAATGAAGGACCGCGCACCGCGCAAATATCGCAGTGAGCACGCCGAGGGCAACGAGCCCGGATCGGACGTGAGCCTCCTGACTCCCGATCAGGTCACGCTGGCGAGACGCCTGGCAGCACTCTATGAAGGCATCCATTCAGTAGCAAGTGACGGAACCATCGAAGAAGTGGCCCAGATCGCGACCGAGCAGGTGTCTGAAGCATTGTATCTGAAACGCATGTCTCTCTGGCTGGTCGACGCAGAGGTCAACCAAGGGACGCGTCTGGCAGTCGTCCGCGAACCTCTTTCGAACCTCCCCGATACGGTGGCACTGGACGGGTTTCCGATATTCTCCGCGCTCACGGAGGAGCCGAGTGCAAGGATCACAGCCGATCCGCTGCAAGACGTCGCACTTGAAGCAGGTTACACCTTTCCGTCTGGCCCGCTTTTGATAGTCCCGCTCCTCCGCAAGAATCGAATCGTGGGCGTCATGTTCGGCGACCGTTACGGGGATGATATTGACTTCACCGAGGAGCAATTGGCCCTTGCTGATGGGGTGGCAAGCCAGGTCGCTATCGCCCTGGACAACACCAGGCTGCGTCAGAACGAGCGCCGACGCCGGCTGCAGATGGAAGCGATTCTCGATGAGCTCGCCAACGCGGTTTCGGCATTCGATGAGCAGGGGTTCCTGACCCTCTCCAATTCATCTGAGCGTGCCCTGTTCGATCTCAGCGAGGAGGAATCCCGGCTGGGCCAGCATGCCACCGAGTACCTCAGGACCAAGTTCCGGCACGGTCTGGACGCAACTGGAACCGACATTAACGATTCTCCAGTGATGCAAGTGCTCCACGGCGAGCGGCCTGAGACTTTGGACCAGGTGATCACCCGGAATAATGGGGAGACACTCCTGCTGAGGACGAGTACACGCCCGATCATCGCCCATGACAAGATCGTTGGTGCCATCTCTGTCTCGCGCGACGTCACCCCGGAGCATCGCGCTGAGATTCGGGACAGGCAGCAACTGCAGCAGCTGGAGCGCGCGGCCCACCGATCCCAGGCTATCGCCAACCTCGTGGTGGAGATCAACACGGGTCGGGATCGACAGACAGTCGTTGACACCGCCCTGAGACGGCTGACGCAGGAGTTGGATGCTGACTGCGGCGCTATCATGCTACATGGCGAGGACAATCACTTCTACCTGTCCGCCTGTCGAGGTGTTCCTCCGGAACTC
>DASYWM010000126.1:0-14555 GCA_035936075.1 Thermomicrobiales bacterium | reverse complement strand
CATCTACTCTGACAAGGGCGTGTAAAAGGGCAAACAGCGACCCCATCAATGAGGCTGTTTGCCCTGATATCATGGGCTTTTTGGATGGTGGGCCCCCAGGGATTCGAACCCTGAACCTGCGGATTAAGAGTCCGTTGCTCTGCCGTTGAGCTAGAGGCCCACCCGCAAGAGTAAGTGAGCCCGCCCGGGTTTTCAAGGATGGGGGTAGCAACCGGGGATGCGTCACAGGCCATCTCCTGCGCTCAGCCTGCCGGAATCTCCGGCAGCTTGAGATACCAACCGGCGGCCTGCTCGTATGCGTGAGCAACGCCAAGCAAGCGCGATTCGTCGAAGGCTTTACCGAGGAACTGAAGCCCCACCGGCATGCCGTCGCTGAATCCGCAAGGAACCGAGATGCCAGGAATACCGACCATATTTGCCGGGATCGTGAAGATGTCCGCGAGGTACATCTGGTAGGGATCGCTCGTCCGGGATCCAGACTTGAAGGCGATTGTCGGCGACGTAGGGGCTACGACGACATCACATGATTCAAAGGCGACGTCGAAATCCTGCTTGATGAGCGTGCGGACCTTCTGGGCCTTGACATAGTAGGCATCGTAGTAACCGCTGCTGAGAGCATGCGTCCCGAGCATGATGCGTCGTTTGACCTCCGGCCCGAATCCCCGTCCGCGTGTCTTGAGATAGGTGTCGATGAGGTTGTCTCCCTCGACACGGTTGCCGTATCGGACGCCATCGTAACGCGCCAGGTTGGCGCTTGCCTCGGCGGGGGCGGTGATGTAGTAGGTGGCCAGCGCGTACTCCGTGTGTGGCAACGACACTTCCACGATCTCCGCGCCCAAGTCCTCCAGTTGCTTGATGGCAACTTTCACCGCGGCTTCAACGCCGGGCTCCATACCGCTGACGGTGTACTGTGGTGCAACGCCGATGCGAACACCCTTCAAGTCCTGCCTCAAGTCCGCCAGGTAATCCGGCACCTCAACGGGAACAGAGGTGGAATCGAGGGGGTCCTTGCCGGCAATCGCACGCAGCATGATCGCCGCATCCTCAACTGTTCGCGCAAAGGGTCCGATCTGGTCGAGGCTGCTGGCAAACGGGAGCAGTCCGTAGCGGGAGACCCGACCGTACGTGGGCTTAAGACCGACGATGCCGCAGAAGCCGGCTGGTTGACGTACCGATCCGCCCGTATCCGAGCCCAGCGATACGGTTGCCTCCCGTGCAGCGATGGCGGCTGCTGATCCACCGGAGGAGCCACCCGGCACACGGCTCGTGTCCCACGGGTTGTGGGTCTCTCCGTAGGCGGAGTTTTCAGTGGAGGAGCCCATTGCGAATTCATCGGTGTTGGTCTTGCCGAGGAAGACGGCACCCTGGTCGCGCAGGCGCGTGACGACCGTGGCGTCATAGGGAGAGACATATCCCTCGAGGATCTTCGACGCAGCCGTGGTTGGCGCATCGGTCGTGCAGAGGATGTCCTTGAGGGCGATCGGCACGCCGGTCAGGAGATCGATATCTCCCTCCTCTATTCGGCGGTCGGCATCGGAGGCCTGTGTGAGGGCAACATCCGTCATGACGTGCAGGTAGGAATGGATCTCGGGCTCGACTTCCTCGATGCGTTCGAAATAGGCGCGTGTCAGTTCCACGGATGAGATCTCGCGGTTATCAAGGAGGGATCGCGCTTGTGCGGCGGTCATCAGGGTCAAATCGGCGGGAAGACTCACGCCACCCCCCCGTCATGGTTGCCGCCCATGACAGCAGCGACGGCGATGAAGCCGTCCCGTGTTTTGGGTGCCATGGTGACTACCGTTTCCTGGGGCAGTGACGGTCGCATTTCGTCTGGACGAAGAACGTTCTCAAGCTGAATGACCTGGGCGGTCGGCGGGATCGCCTCAGTATCGAGCTGGTTGAGGACCTCGATATGGCCAAGGATTGAGGAGAGCTGGTCTTGCAGCATATCGATCTCATCGTCGCTCAGGCCCAGCCGGGCAAGCGAGGCGACGTGTTCTACGTCTTTGCGGGTAAGGCTCATTGGTCCTCCAGATGTGGTGGATACGCCCGTGAGGCGTAGTGTTTCTGCCCGTGAGTCTAGCAGAAGCAAGTCTCTATCCGGTGGTCGCACGCTCCCGTTCCCAACCAACGCGGCCGCCAACAATCGTCCTGATTGGCTGAAGGGCTGGGTCCCACAGCGTGAGGTCGGCGCGTGTGCCGGCGACGATGCGTCCGCGCTGTTCATCTCCCAACAGGCGTGCCGGGACGGCCGTCATCATGTGCAGCGCCTCTGCGGGCGTCGCATCTGACCAGCCAACGAGGTTGCGCAGTGCCTGGTCCATGGTGAGGATGCTCCCGGCGAGGGTGCCATCCGCGAGGCGCGCTGATGTAGCGTCGACGGTGACCTGTTTTGTGGACAGCGAGTAGATGCCGGGACCAAGCCCGCAAGCGGACATCATGTCCGAGACGATCACAATGCCATCAGCGCCCTTGCTCTTCAGCGCCAGGCGAATCGTCGCCGGGTGCGAGTGAACGCCGTCGGGAATCAGCCCCGCTGTGATGCGGTCATCCACCAACGTGGCCACCATCGCCCCCGGCGCCCGATGATGGATCGAGGTCATCGTATTGAAGAGGTGGGTTGCCTTGCGGGCTCCGGCATCAATGCCACAGACGAACTCCTCATACGTGGCATTCGTGTGGCCGAGGCTCACGAGGACCCCGCGCTGGGTGAGCCGCCGAATGCGTCCGGTCGCTCCTTTACGCTCCGGGGCCAGCGTTACGAGCAGAATCGATTCCTGCTCGAGCCACGATTCGAAGAGCTTCTCGCTTGCAGCCTCAATGCATTCGATGCGGTGCGCGCCCTTTTTCTCAGTGGAGATGAATGGGCCCTCGAGATGGAACCCGAGCGGCACCGCGCCCGCCTCGACACGATGATTGAGCCAGCCTTCGAAGATAGGTGGGTAAAACTCGGCCGGTGCGGTGACGACCGTTGGCAGCCACGCCGTACATCCCGTTGAGAGCAGATTTCGCGAGATATCGTCGATGTCGTCGGGATTCGCCGTCACCTCCCTGCCATAGGCGCCGTTAACCTGCAAGTCGATGAGGCCGGGTGAGATTATGGCGGCGTCGATCACTGTCTCGGGAAGATTTCCGTCCCGGATGTGTCCCCGGTGGACGTTGGTCAGCAGCCCGTCCTCGACAACGAGCGTGCCTTCTTCCAGATGCGTCCCGAGGAGCAGTTTGCCGCGGACGGCAAACGCGGATAGCTGGGTCATGAAGCGGCACTCCGGTATGTCTGAGCGAGAGACTGGGCTGCGGATAGCGCGGGATCCTCGACGAGCGTGACTTCCGGGATCACCCAGTGCTCACGCAGAAGGTGGAGCACGCGCTCCCGGTAGGGTTTCACGGGAACCAGCATGCCACCGACGAAAACAAGTGCGAGCTCGGGGCCGAGGTCAAGGCGCCGGGCCACCGAGGTGCCGTAAGCCGCCAGGCACTCCGCGCCCTGTTCCATGATTTGAAGGGATACCGTATCTCCTTTTGCTGCCTCCTCCACGAGAATCTTCGACAGCAGAGCGATATCCCCCTTGGTGGTCTCCGGGTGATAGACGTGGGTGATGATAGAGAAGGGGTCTTCAATCTCCCAATGCTCCGTCAACCGGGACGTCAGGCTCGTCTCTGGGCCGAGTCCATCGTGCTGAGCCGCGAATGCACGCAGCGCCTGCACCGCGATGCCGTACCCGCTGCCTTCATCGCTGAAAATGTGTCCCCATCCTCCGGCACGCGCATGCATCCCCTCACTGTTCTGGCCAAAGCAGATTGAGCCGGTGCCGGCGACGATCGCGACGCCGACCCTGCCGAGCAGGCCACCAAGTGCTAGTTCGGCATCGTTCGTCATCATGATTTCCGTCGCGGTGTCCGCGAGCCGGGGCCGGAGGATGCGGTGATCCTCCGGCCGGTCGGAGCCAGAGAGCCCGAACCAGGCGGCGGTGAAGGGCAGGTCGGTGTTGCACGCGGATGCGGCAGACAGCATGAGCCGGTGCAGGGTCTCCGCGGCGCGTTCATGACCGATGACGGCTGCATTCGAGGTGCTGGTTTGACCGCGAAAGACAGGGATGCCTTCCGCATCGACGACGACGATGGCTGTCTTGGTGCCACCTCCATCGATCCCGGCGAAGAGGGGAACGGTCATGCAGGACCGCTTTTCAATGCGTTCCGGATTCGTCCCTGCGCAGCCGTCAGGCGATTGCGGGCTTGCTCCGGGGAGACGCCGAGAAGGGTACTGACGATTGCCGTCTTGACGTCTCCGTCCGCATGCTGAAGCGCGGTAGCGGCCTCGTCCTCGGGAATCCCTGCGGCATCACGCACGATACCAATGGCACGGACGCGCAGCTTCTGGTTCACTGGCTGCAGATCCACCATCAGGTTCCCGTAGGTCTTGCCAACCTGGATCATTGCGCCGGTCGTCAGCATGTTCAGGACAAGCTTTTGCGCCGTGCCAGCCTTGAGCCGGGTCGAGCCAGTAATCACCTCTGGTCCGGTGATGACCGGGATAGCAATATGGACGAGATCGGACAGCTTCGCATGGTCGGAGTTGCAGATACCGACGGTTAACGCGCCGATTTCATTCGCATAGGCAATGGCGCCGAGGACAAAAGGGGTGCGGCCGGACGCGGCGATGCCAACGACGGTGTCCTTGTCGCTGACTTTGATCGAGCGCAGGGCATCGGCGCCTGATTCCGGTTGATCCTCGACGTGCTCGACGGAGTGGCGAAGCGCGTGGTCGCCGCCAGCAATCAGGCCAACGACGAGTTCCGGTGGGGTACTGAAGGTGGGGGGGCACTCGGATGCGTCCAGCACACCGAGTCTCCCTGAGGTTCCTGCGCCTATATAGACAAGACGGCCACCGTTTCGGATGCGCTCGACTATGCCGTCGACTGCCCTGGCAATGGCCGGTATTTGCGCGGCGACCGCACCCGGAACGCGAGCATCCTCGGCATTGATTATCCGGAGCATCTGCGTGGTGTCGACAGTATCGATATCCGCGGTTAGGGGATTCCGCTGCTCCGTCGAGACGCGGGAGAGATCGATCTCCGCTGTTTCCTGTCCTTCATGTGGTGAACTCATGGGATCTCGGTGCCTCACTTCCTCTCGTGGCCAGTTCTGTCACGCCTGTTGAGAGTGTGCCCCGAGAGGTGGGGGGATGCAATCGGGATCAGTGATCTTGCTGAAAAAACGCTTCGACCGCTGTGAGCGAAGCTGGCAGGATAGTGGGGTATTGATCCGGGGTGGTTGAGGGGTCGGGGGACCAACGATAGATGCACTGTCCAGGGAGCAGCCGGGCGACGGTGCGTGCGTCATCAGCTGATCCGCCTACAAAAATTACGTGGTCTGGGCGCAGGTCATGGAGGGCATGCACGCTCTCCAACGAGGCGGCGTTGAGAAATGGCGTATAGAGCCGGAAGCCGGCACGCGCAAGCGCGGTCGCAAGTACTGTAGCGGGCACGGCGTCCTCTTGGGTTCCTGACGTCAGGATGCAGAATGAAATCTGGCCGGCGTCTGGACCGGCGTGATCTAGGAGCACAGTTGCCTTGCGGAGCAGGAAGGCGTGGGCGCGGTCACGTGATGGAGATGTACCTGTTGTTGCCCCGACCGTCTGTTCGATACGTTGGTGCGCCGGAAGGATCACGTCACTGCCGATAGCCCCGGGAGAGAGAGCGACCACGATGTCGTCCCAGGCATTTTGCGCTGCATCGAGTTGACCGGAGATGAGCGCCTCCACCAATCCCTGGAGTGGCGGCGTTTGCGTTGAGGTATTGAATGAATCCGGGAACCTTTCCGAAGCTGTGGTCGGTCCCGCAACCAGTCGAGACGTGACCATGGCGATGGCTTCACTGATACCCTGGCCACGCTCCTTTTGTGCTCGTAACCATCGGACGGCGGCGATGTCGCGCTCCGAATATCGACGCTGATTGGTCTCAGTCCGTGCAGGCGTGGGAAAGCCGTACCTGCGCTCCCATGAGCGAAGAGTATCTGCAGGCACACCTGTCTGGTGAGCCAGGGCACCCATGGTATATTCAGGCTCAACCCTAGAGCGGACCAGTATTTCTGCCAGTGAATCCTGTTCAGTCATTCCCATACATGAGCGAGTAATCCCATCCTTGAAGGTGTGTACAAACGAACCAAATAAACATGATCCCGGACGGCCCAGGCCCTGGCTGGCGGTGTTCCTCATGACGCTGGTTTGCTCGGTGGTGTTTGCTGCTTGCGGCCCGGCGGCGGAAACGGACGATGTGCCCGAAGATCGCAAGTTCGCTAACGATCCGGTGACGGAGAGGCCCCTTACACCGATGGTCGGGCCGACTGAACTGGCTACGCCCGCATCGGCGAGGCCCATCGTTGAGGTGTCCCCCGAGACGCTCCTGCGTTCGCGGGGAGCTCCGGACACTCTCTACACCTTGTCGAACGATACCTTGACGGCGGTCACTGTGGACAGCGGTGAGGGGCAGCGGGAAGGGATTGCGCTACCCAAGAATCGGCGCATCCTGGACTTCGACGGTTCCCCCACTGGAGACAGCGTAGCGGTGCTGGTGGCATCCGAGACGGACGATGCGCTGTTCGTCGCATTCTATCGATCCACGGGCGAGCAGGTAGGCGAGGAGCAACAGGTCTTCATGCAGGAGGGCATGACTGCAACGCCCGACACTGCGGAATCTCAACAATCCTATACCGTTTCCTGGTCGCCGCAAGGAACGGGTGTCCTTCTAAGCAGCTCCACCGCTCTCGAGCGAGTAGATGTCGAGGGTGGGGCTGAGCCTGTCCCGTTGGGCGATATAGAAGGCACGCTGCAACGGGCGGCGTGGTCCCCTCAGGGAACGCGGATCCTGCTTCAGCTTCTTCAGGAGGATGGATCGCAGCGAGTCTATGTGCGCGACCTCGAGGAAGATAAAACGCGTGAGGTAGAAGCACTGCAAACAAGTGGCTCAACAGAGTTGCAAGAGCTGCAGTGGCTGCCGGACGGCTCGGGTCTGGTTTTTGTTCGGGGCCAGATGGTCAACGGTGTGGCGCTACGCGGCCAGGTTTTCGTTTATCCGCTCTCCGAGGAAGTACCGCGGCTAGTTGCCACCTCGGGGCAAGGCGGTCCAACCGCAACGATCACGGACCTTGCTGTTGCGCCGGACGGAGACTCGGTCGCCTATGTGATCTCGGTGCTGGACGGGACCGAGTGGGCCTTCCATAGTATGTGGGTGCGCTCAATGGACGGGAACATGAGCTACCAGGTGCCTGTCGACCCCAGGGGCGTAGTGACGCAACTGGCATGGATCGATCGCGGTATCGCCTGGGAGCAGCGCGCGTCATCGATGAACGAGGTCGGCGACATCATGTTCCTGAGATGGGACCAGGACGCGGCGTTGCTGCTCGCACCGGCACCATCAGAAGCGACACCGGTGGGAACCCCGGGTGCCAGTCCGGTAGTCCCATTGCAGGGAACACCCGGCGCAAGTCCCGTAGCCACGCCGATTGGGACCCCCGGCGCAACTCCTGCGGAATAGACGCCCTTGGGGGAGTAGTTGGGCCTGGGAGGCCCTGAGTTGTCATGGGCTGGTGCAGAGGCCCAAGCTACTCCGTCTCTTCGATCTCCGCGTCAAAGATGTTCTTCATGGCTTCAATCTGCCGCTCGGTATCTATCACCTGAGGTGGGTCCGTCGCTTCTTCCACGGCAGGGGGCCCCTCGACCTGGGGCCCTGGAGACGCCGCGCTTTGCCTGGGTTGCGGGATGTCGGGTTCCTGAGCGCTGGGCGCTTGCTGAATCTGGGGCGTGCTCGACCATTCACTTCTTGTGATGCAGCCAACAGTAACCTTCGCACCGAACTGGCGCGCGATAACCTCCTCGATGACCGCGCGCACCTCGTCAGTATTCACACGGTTGCGATGGAACTCGTACGGGGTCACCAGCGTGATCTTGTTGCCGTTGATCGCGATAGGGTCAATTTGCTGGAGCAGCGCCTCGATCCGGCGATTCACCGCCTTCACGTCTGCCTTGATACGGCCCCAGCCATCGACCACCGCTTCCAGCTGAAGTGCCCCGTTGGCTAACACGGCCGGAGTGGGCACTGTGACCGGTGCGGAGGCTGAAACCCTCTCCGGTGCCGGCTGGGTCGGCTGTTCCTCCCAAGGTGGAGGCGGAGTCTCGTTTCCCGGCGGCTTCACTTCCTCGCGGGGACGTTCCGGTGACGCCGACCGTGACCCGCGGTCCTCTCCCCGCACCTTGTCTCGCCAGGACGTCTTGGGCACGATCGGCTCTGGCTGGGGAGCGGCAGTCGGCGGTGTGTATTGGGAGCGTTCTTCCTGTGCCTGGGGAGCGGAAGGCGCGGTGCGTCGATCCTGAGAATCGGCCGACTGTTGCGTGTGCTGGCCGCGGAGGGCGCCTTCGACGATTGCGATCTCCAGTGGGAGCTGCGAGATTGTTGCGTGCTTGACCTTGAAGTCGATCTCGCCCATCAACCGCGTAAGCTCCGCCAGCTCGCCCAGTTCGAACCGCTTGGCCAACACCTTGCCGGTTTCGTCCAGGTCTGACGTTCCACCAGCGCGTTCCAGGAGAAGAAGGCGCAAATAGGCAAGGAGTTGGCGTGCCAGCTGCCGAATGTCGTCACCCGCCTCAACTGCCTGTCCGACGACGCGAAGCCCGGCACCGGCATCCCTGTCAGCGAGAGCCGTAGCGATCTCCTCGACCCGTTCATTCTTGCTGACACCAAGAACCGTGCGCATGAGGTCAACCGTGACGCGGGTGCCTTCGTCATCGACTCGTTCGCGATAGACCGCAATCTGGTCAAGCAGGCCGAGCGCATCGCGCATGGAACCTGTCGCGTGGCGAGCGATCGCGGTCTTGGCGTCCTGGTCGATGTCGATATTCTCGGCTGCCGCCACTTTGGCCAGACAGGCCGTCATGGCGTCCAAGCTGATACGACGAAAGTCGAAACGCTGGCAGCGGGAAACAATCGTCTGAAGGAGCTCTTCGGGGTCCGTCGTGGCGAGAATGAATTTGGTATGAGCGGGGGGCTCCTCGAGCGTTTTCAGAAAGGCATTGGCGGCAGCGCCGGTGATCTGGTGGGCCTCGTCAATGATATAGAACTTGGTCTGGAGTTGGCTTGGTGCGTACTTGACGCGCTCACGCAAATCCCGGATGTCATCGATACCGCGATTGCTGGCGGCATCAATCTCGATCACATCGGTGCTCGCGCCGGTATTTATCGCGATACAGGCCTCGCACTGATTACAGGGCCGGTTGCCAGGATCAGGATCAAGGCAATTGACGGCCTTCGCCAGCAGTCGAGCAGTCGTTGTCTTGCCAGTGCCCCGAGGACCACAGAAGAGATAGGCATGCGCAATGCGATCCAGCGCGATCGCATTGCGCAATGTGTTGACGATGTGTTCCTGCCCGAAGAGATCATCGGAATCAAAGCTCTGGGGTCGGTACTTCCGATATAGCGATCTCGGGGCAGCGGCGTCGCGGGCGGCAGGCGTCGTTCCCGCAGAAGACGGCGTAGGGGTATATGGCTCCGGAGCGGATGGCTCCGCTACGGGGCGTGTTTCAAGGGCATCAAGATTAAAAAGCGAGCCGTCCGTCATCGGTGCTGATCTGTCTCCGCTATGTACTTCATTCCGGGAAAGCGCGGGATTCACCGGGCATGGCATATGGAGCCAGCGTGTGGTGAGATAGGGGACAAGTATACCCGGCTATACGTTCACCCCTCAATGAAGGTCGATCTGCTGTATGGGCACGCTCTATGTGGTCGCAACGCCGATCGGGAACCTGCAGGACCTCACACCGAGGGCGGTGGAAACGCTGCGCTCAGTGAGTCTCATCGCGGCCGAGGACACGCGGCACAGCGGCACGTTGCTGAAGGCGTATGGGATCGGGACCAGAATGGTCTCATACCATCACCACAACCGCAGCCAACGGGAAAGTCAATTGCTTCGGGAACTGGAGGCGGGTGATGTGGCACTCATCTCCGACGCCGGAACACCCGGGATCGCAGATCCTGGACGGGAGATCGTCGAGGCGGCGCGCCAGGCGGGACATCGAACGGTGCCGATTCCCGGAGCGTCCTCTGTCGTCGCTGCCGTCAGCGCGTCCGGACTGGTTGAGGGGCCGTTCATTTTTCTCGGCTTTCTGACGCGGAAGGGCGAGGAGCGACGAGCCGAGCTTGGAAAGGCAGCGGCATCGGGTTGGCCGCTTGTCCTTTTCGAGTCCCCAGTCCGGCTGGCCGCCACGCTGGCCGATCTCCATGCAGCGGTTGGCGACCGCGAAGCTACAGTAGCCAGGGAGTTGACGAAGCTGCACGAGGAACTGGTTACGGACAGTCTTCAGGCGCTACGGGATCGTTATGCAGGGCAAGAGGTTCGGGGCGAGATTGTCATCGTGGTTGGCCCTGCGGCAGCGGGAGGGATCGGCGGCACCGACGTGCGAGCGCTAGCGCGCCGCCTTCTCGCGGACGGGATCAAGCCGAGCAAGGCCGCGCGGGAAGTCGCTGCCATCGCCGGTATCCCGGGCGATGAAGCCTACGCCCTCGTCCGTGAGGTAAGCACGGAAAGGGACTAGAGCGGTTGGAACGCGAGTTTCCGGTGGTGCATCCGGATACTCTGGAGGATCCCGATCAGGATCATGAACGACCAGAGGGAGGAGACGCCGGCGCTGACGAAAGGAAGGGTGATACCGGCGACCGGCATCAGGCCAACGTTCATGCCGATGTTGAGGACGGCCTGGAAGAAGACCACGCCGGTTGTCGCGACCGCGATCATCTGGCCAAAGTGGTCGCGGGCAACCTCCGCCACAGTGAGGCAGCGCCAGAGAAGGATGACCTGGGCAATCAGCAAACCAAGCATGCCGATGAAGCCAAACATGCCGCTGGCATGGGCGAAGATGAAATCCGACTCGGTGACGCCGACGAGGTTGAGTGTGCTTTGTGTGCCACCACGCAGCCCTTCGCCGAAGACCCCTCCGGCACCTATGGCAATCCTCGCCTGGATGATTTGATACCCCTTGTCGAGCGGATCCAGCTCCGGCTGATAGGAGACGATGAAGCGGAGCTTCTGGTAGTCCGCCATCACGAAGTTCCATGCAAACCAGACGAGAAGCGGCATCGTGACGAAGAGGCCGAAAAGCCAGAGCCGGCTCGTTCTCATTACGAGGAGAGAGGACGTCCAAAGGGCGACGTAGACCATCGTCTGGCCAAGGTCCGGACCGATCAGGATGAGCCCTGAGGGAAGTGCGACGATCATGCCCGCAATGACGAAGTTACTGAACCGCTTCATTTCGTCGCCCTGAGAGGCAACGAAGCTCGCCAGTGCCAGGATGGTGGTGATTTTGGTGAACTCGGACGGCTGGATGAGAGTAAACCCGACATCGATCCAGTTTTGTGCGCCGGCGATCGTCACGCCAAGCGGACTTTGCACCGCGACCAGCAGCAGAATGCCTGCTATGTAGAGCGGCCATGTCATGGATTCCAGATAGCGGTAATCGAATGAGGCGAAGAAGAACATCAGTCCAAGGCCGATGAGGCCATAGATGGCCTGCTTCGTCCCGTCGTTATTGCTGAGGAGCGGCGGAAGACCGACGGCGCTCCAGATGGATACGATGCCGAACCCCATGAGGACGACGACCGTGACGAAAAGCATCGGATCGAAATCCTTCCAGCGATCGATACTGACGCTGTAGCCTGGGACGGTCACCTTGCGTTGGCGTGAAGAAATCATGATCGTGTGTCCCTGGTTGCCCAGACGATGAAGCTTGATGTCAGGAGATTGGTTCGGGTAGGGCGGGAATATACTCGGGTGCCGTCAGTATGAGCACCGCATCTGCTCGTTGGCACCTGGTTGTGTCCACCACATCCCCAAGGTATGAACGGGCAGAATAACGCCTACTAAAGCACCGCAACGTCATTGATTGTAATGCGGAACGTCTGGTCGAGCAGGTTCGCGGCGCGACGACACATCTGCATACGCGGCAGGAAGAGCTCGAAGTACTTCATCACGGAGGCCATCGACGTGTCGATCTGGAGTTCCAGCGTTACTGTAGCCGTTTCCTCGTCCACCCGGAGGAACGACGATGTGGTGGCGTAGTTCATCTGGTCGTGCTCATCGAAGTCTGCCGGGTCCGTGATCCGGACACGCGACCGGTGAACATCCGACTTGTCCGCGAGAATCAGTGCTGCAGACACCGGATGCACCGGTTCACCCAACCTCCCGGAGTCGTCCCCATGCGAGCCGATCGCGCTCATCACAACGATGACGTCCTCCGGGTTCATGCCCATCCGCGTCAGGATGGTGTGTGCCAGGAGCGCGCTGGTAGATGCATGTCCGTGCCGGGAGATGACGTTGCCGATGTCGTGCATGTACCCGGCGATTTGGGAAAGCTCCTGATGGCGCTCGTCGTAATGCAGCCGCGCCATGACGTTGTGGGCAATATTCGCGACCAGACCGACATGGCGGAATCCGTGCTCGGTAAACCCCAACACGCCCAGGTTGCGGTTGGCGGATGAGATGAGCTCCCTGACCTCCGGATCGCCCTTTACTGCCTCGAAGGAGAGACTGGCCCGGGTGCGTACCTCGTCGGTGACGCTATCCGGGTCGATCGGCGTGGCGTCGTATTTTGGCTCGGCTGACGATACGTCGGCGGCCGGGATATCGGCATGGTCGGGACTCATGGGACTCCTGCAGGGATGGCGAGAAACTGTCCAGCCGCCATCATTAGCTGTGAGTGGTGACGCGAAGTTTGAAGAGGTCGGTCGCATCCAGAGCGTGACCGTGTAACGCGGTCAATCCAAAAGCGTACACTATCTGTACATGCTCATTCAGATGCACCGGGAGCTCGCGATGTTTCCAATCAACGACGCATTGGATGCCATTCTTCTCGGCGGATTTCTCTTTGGGTTGCTCTTCTCCGTGGGCGCACTCCTGCTGGGGTTCGCGGACTTGGGAGCGCATGCTGACGCTGGCGATGCCGGAGGGCATGGTGGGCACGGCGGACACGGCATGCTGGAGGGCCTGTTTAACGTCAGTTCCCTCCTGGCGTTTATTACCTGGTTTGGTGGGATCGGGTATGTGGTGCGCAACGGGCTGGAGTTTGGGACGTGGCTCTCCCTGATCCTCGGGGTACTCGGAGGGATCGGGGGAGCTGCAATTGTGACCTGGGTCATCCTGAAGCTGGTGCAGGAGGACAGCGAAGCCATGAACCCGGCGGCGTGGAGCCAGGTTGGTGTTATCGGCAGGGTCACATCATCGATTCGTTCGCAGGGGTATGGCGAGATCGTGTACGAGCAGCATGGGATCAGGCAGGTTGCCTCAGCGAAAGCATCGGGTGCATCGGCAATTCCGCGGAATACCGAGGTGGTCGTGCTGCGGGTGGAGCGGGGTGTCGCGATTGTGGAGCCATTTGAGGATCTGCTACGCGAGCACGACTAGGCTTCAGCTTGAGGACGCTGTATCGAGATCGGGTTGCTTCGGGTCACCTGCAGGGAAGGTCGATAACCGCCACATCGAACCGTACCGGGGCTTTCGTCGTTGCCACTATGGGGATACATCAAGGCTGCGGTGAGACTCCTCCCAAGCGAGGTACTCGCGAGGCGCCGCGGCAAGTATGAAGGATCACGGCTGGCAGAGGCCTGGTCGTGATCGGAAGGAAACATAATGGATCTGCTTTCACTGCTCATTATTGTCGCTGTACTGGTTTTGGTGCTGTTGCTGATTATCGCCCTGGCGGCGCGTCTCTATCGGAAGGTCGGGCCGAACATGGCCCTGATTGTCTATGGCTTCGGTGGAACCAAGGTCATCAAGGGCAGCGGCAAGGTTATCTGGCCCATGATCCAGCAAAGCCGTGAGCTCTCGCTGGAGCTCATGAGCTTCGATGTCGCACCGACCCAGGATCTCTATACCAACCAGGGTGTGGCGGTTAATGTCGAGGCTGTTGCCCAGATCAAAGTGAAGTCGGACCCGGTAAGCATCCTGACCGCCTCCGAGCAGTTCCTCAGCATGAACAGCCAGGAGCGCAATGGATTGATCCGTCTGGTCATGGAAGGTCACCTGCGTGGCATCACTGGCCAGCTCACGGTTGAGGCGATCGTGAAAGAGCCGGAGATGGTTGCCGACCGGATGCGAGCTAACGTCGCAGAGGATATGGCAAAGATGGGGCTCGAGGTGGTGTCGTTCACCATCCGCGAGGTCAAGGATTCCAATGAATATATTCTCAACATGGGCAAACCCGACATCGCAAATGTGAGGCGCGTGGCGGATATCGCGACGGCAGAAGCCGACCGCGATACAGCGATTCGGCGGGCACAGGCGAGTCGTGAGGCCCGAATTGCCGAAGCCGCCGCCGAGCAGGAGAAGGTGACGGCTGAATCAATGAGCCAGACCAAACAGGCCGAGGCCGTCCGGGATCTCGAGCTGAAGCGGGCGGAGTTCGACCGCTCGGTACAGGAGCAGCGGGCGCAGGCCGACAAGGCTTACGAGATCCAGGCGAGTGTGCAGCAGCAGAGGATCATGGCTGAGCAGGTCCGCATCGAGCAGGTCCG
>DASYWM010000125.1:0-2886 GCA_035936075.1 Thermomicrobiales bacterium | reverse complement strand
GCCTCACCTGCCGCTTCCCCCGTTGCAGGCAGTGCCGGTGACGTGGTCGCCGAGAGCACCACCGAGGTGGACGCCTCTTTTGAGGAGCTCCTTGCCTCCGAGGAGTACGCCATCAATGTGCACGAGAGCGCGGAAAACATCGGAAACTACATCGCCTGTGGCAACCCCACAGGTCCGGCGACCGATGGTGAGCTCCACATTGACCTGGAGGAGCTGAACGACTCCGGCTACACGGGCCAGGCCCATTTGGTCGACAACGGCGATGGCACGACCACCGTGACGGTCACCCTGATGACAATGGGCACTGGTGCAGGCACACCTGCGGCTTCTGGGCAGAGCGATACCGCAGCAGCGGTCGAGGTCGAGATCAAGGACTTCGCCTACAACCCCGACCCGGTCACGATCAAGGTGGGGGAGAGTGTGACCTGGACCAACCAGGACTCGGCCCCGCATACCGCGACGGGCCAGGACCGGGAGGTCCTCCAGTCAGGGAACCTGGATCAGGGGCAGTCCTATACCCAGGCGTTCGACACAGCTGGCACCTACGAGTACTTCTGCTATTTTCATCCGGACATGAAGGGTGTCGTCACCGTTGAGTAAGGGCACCGATTCGTTTGCTGGCTGACTGCTGACTTGGCACCAGCGGTGAACCCAGGTTGAGCGAAGGGCCGATGGCCCTGAGCCAGGGGTAACAGGATTCGCCAGACAGGATGGCACGAATCACAGAGGCGGCATTGCACTGTTTGCAACGCCGCCTCTCCCTTTGATCCCTGGCATGGTTCGGATGTTCCCAAAGGGGGCATCGTATCCGACCGGCATGTGGCTCGAGATCAGGCGGATCGTGCCTCCGGGAGATCGTCATCCGACGTCTCGCCAAGCAGGAGCCGGACCGGAAAGCGCGCATCGAACCGCTTCGCGGCCCGATTGGGCAGCATGCGAAGACGCTGCAGATGCGAAAGCCCCTCGGGCAGGGAGTTGTGGTAGCTCTCGATCTTCTTGTCGAGTGCTGCCGCGCGTGCCAGGTATTGGGTGCGGATATGCTCCCTCAGGCGCAGGAGATCGCCGATCGAGCGGGGCTCCTGTCGAGAATCGGCCTCATCCGGTTCGATCCTGAACCAGTCCATCAGCCGTTGCCAAATCTGCCACCAATGGCGCTTCGGGACGGACGGGTCTGGTTCAGCCGGATCCTCCTGCACCCGCGCCTGGATGGCCTCATCCCGCTCGGCAAGCAGCCATGCCGTCGATCGCTCCAGGAAATCATCGAGATCGCGAGACATCCGGGAGATATCCCGATCCAGCTCCATCCAGACCGGGAGCACATCCGCATTCTTCATCCGGCTGAAGGCGAGGTCGTACTCCGGGTTCACCTCCGTCCGCCAGATCTGGATCGGCTTTCCGGCGTGCGGCAGGTTGTCGAACTCGCCTCGCTCCTGCGCTTCCTGGATCTGCTCCTGAATCCAAGTATCCCAGTCCTCGATCTCTGTGCGCTGGAAATCGTCATCGCGTCGGATCGGCGACATGTCGCACCTCCTCGTGCGCTCCTGTCATGGAAATCCATCTTATTGTGAAAATGGTAACAAAAGGCAAAAGAGTTGCCAATGTGCCCCTGCGGCGGCCATCGAAGGGCTGCCTCGTAGTGTCAATGGGGTCGTTTGCATGCCCGGTGCCAATGGTGAAACATACGGTGGAGGCGGTCGTCTCCGGCTCCATCGCCACGGTCGATGCCTGCATCATCCTCATCTGATGGCTGATTGACGTCCCCGCTCAGCCAACGTTCCCGGCAACCCTGAAGAGTGGCGACCTGCACGCACGACGGCGAGGATAACTCCGCCTGACGTTACCTGCCCCGTCGACGACGGGATCGCGGCTCATCGGTACCCGTCCGCGCATCATCGCGGAGCAAGCAGTTGGTATAGACCCGGATCTCCTGCCAGTACCGCACCATTGTCCTCCGGCTCACGCCCAGCTCCGCCGCAATCTCTGTCTTTGTCATCCCATGGACGACGTGGGCGATGAGAACGACACCGAGCGGCTCCGGCAAGACCTCCTGGAGGGCGTCGAGCATCGCGTTCACGCCCTCGGCATTGCCCTCCTGATCAGCTACCGGCTCAGCATGCTCCATCGGCACGCCATACTGCCGTGGCGGAACAGGCGACTTGCCGATCCCCCTGCGGATCACATCCTTCAGGCGCCACGGAAAGCGCGAGAGCACATAGGCCGTGAACGAGACATCGCCCGACCACGCCTCGATCAGCTCAACGAAGACCAGGTAGGCCTCCTGCGCGACATCGTCACGGTTCCAGATCCCCTGGGAGCCGGGCGGCGCGAAGGGAGTCCGCACGGGGGACATCAGCCGCGTCAGCTTCGGCAGGAAGGCGGCATAGAGCGCGTCGCGCGCCTCCTGGTCACCCTCCTGCGCGCGAATGGCGAGATCGCCGAGCATATCGTCGAACGCGGGCAGGATGACATCGTCCGCCCCGATGACCGGCAGCAGCGAGCGAGCCCTCGCAGGAGCGAGATGGCGGGGCCGCCCGGCAAGCAATGAAGAGACAATTCGGACCGATATCAGGTCGTGTAACGACGAACCGTCCGGATCAGCCGTGAGATGGGAGCGCTGGACCATGAATGAAGAACTCCTCCGATGGATGCGCCGCTGCCGACCGGGAGCGGCGCCCCGCATAGATGCACATGGAGGCTCTTCGGAGCTCTATCGATTGTCGCGCCTGGCTCATCCCGCGGTGTCCAGTTCCCCGGCGCCCTTCACCCGGAGAGAGGTCGAGCGCTGTCACGCGCTGCAAACCACCCCTAGCTGACCATGATCTCCTTGTCGGAGGGATCCTCCTGTGTTTGCTTCTTCAGTGCCCGCAGATCGAGCAGATGCTCCGC
>DASYWM010000124.1:0-1663 GCA_035936075.1 Thermomicrobiales bacterium | reverse complement strand
GACGCCACGTGCCTTCTGCTCATCGGTGAGCTGCATGGCGGCATTGAGCGCGCCACGGGCCTTGAAGGAACCGGTCCGCTGGAAAACCTCTGCCTTGAGCCCGATCGTCGTGCCGGTCATCCGGCTCAGCGACCGGTTACGAAGCATGGGCGTCCGGTGAAGATGGGGCATGACACGCTCGCGGGCGGCGCGAACATCGTCGAGGGTGACCTGCTGCCACAGTGGCTTGCTGTCATCATTCAGAGGGGAGGCGGGTTTGTCGTGCGTGCGGGAGCTCGCGCCGATAATGTCCACTGCGCTCCGGATATCGGAGTCCATTGCCCCGAATTCTTCCGGCATACCTTCAGCGAACATCCTGCACTCTCCCTGTCAACGATACTGGTAGGTGCCCCGAGCCCAGGCTGTGGCACACGACACGACGTGTAGAACTGATGACAACAGGGCGCATTCCATTCCGACATAAGCCCTGTTCCTCGCCATCATCCATCCACCCGGGTAGACCCGGATGCGTCAGTATACCGAAGCTTTCGGGACGACGAATTGCTCTCCAGGGAAAGATGCCCGTATGACATCCAGGGACGTGACATCGCTGCCGCGCAATCCGCGCATCAGGACCATCCCGTACAACGAGCAGGCGATCACTCCGATCGGCGACCTGCTGGAGGTGGAAGTGGGCACGGCGGATTTCCGGCTGCCCAGTTCGACGGTCTACCAGATGACGATTCCTGGCGTGAACGGCCGGCCGACAGCGATGGTCACGCTCTGGCCCGGCATCCGCAGGGTGGATGTCGTCTCCGGCCCCGCCACGGTCGTCTTCACCGATGTCCAGACAGTGGATCTCGTCCCTGGCGTGGAGGTCCAGTTCCGGCGAACCGCGAAGGAGTGCCTCATCCTTGCGAGGAATGGCCAGGTCATTGTTCGGGCATGAGGGGCAACTGCATCATGGAGGCGTAGGGGCAAACAAGTACGCGGTGCCATGCACCGAGCAGAGTGGCCCCCCTCATGTTCACCCTGCAGGCGCAATCAAGGGCAAACATGAAGGGGACGCATTCGCTCGATTACTGTGCAATCGCCTATGGGTTCGCCCCTACGACTTATTTCTGGCTTGACCCGAACAGATTCCGCAGGAAGGCGAGGCCATCGGTGGCAAGGGCATCCTGGGTCTCGGCGAGCGGCCGCCAGATCGAGGCGGCGGTCGCGATCGTTTGGTTCGCGCTCGTGAATGACTCGATAGTGACGGTTCCGGTGTAGTTCACTGCCCGCAAGGCGTCGCGAACGGCGATCCAGTCGATATTGTCGTTCCCCGGTGCACCCCGATCGTTGCCGCAGGCATGGAAGTGGAAGAGCCGATCCCCGGCAAAACGAATCGCATCGCCGATGTCTCGCTCCTCGATATTCATGTGGAAGGTATCGAGCAGGAGCCCCAGGGACGGATGGTCCACCAACTCCAGCAACTCCATTGCCTGCCTGACGGTGTTGAAGAGGCTTGTCTCAAAGCGATTGAGCGGCTCGACGGCAAGGCGGATTCCGTGCGCGTCGGCGACCTCCAGGATTGGAGAGAGATTCCGAACCAGAGTTTCCAGCTTTCGTGCTCGTTCGTCGGGCGGGATCGTGCCGGTCTGCCCGGTAGGGGAGTAGATCGGCCCCGCAACGACCGTCGCAC
>DASYWM010000123.1:0-6012 GCA_035936075.1 Thermomicrobiales bacterium | reverse complement strand
CGCACGCGATTGACGAAGAGCTGCACGGCTTCGGATGACTCGATCGTCTCCATCGAGCTCTCCGTCGTGGCCGGCACCTTCATGGGAGGAACGGGGAAGACAAATTCCCCATACACGCCAAGCACCGAACGGCTCGTGACCAGTATCGTGAGCGCAGGACTCACGGTAAGCAGGTCAGTCAGGATCGGTGCTGCTTCCACGACCTGCTCGAAGTTATCAAGCACCAGGAGCATCTCGCGGTTGTTCAGGGATTCCCGTACAGCGGCATAGAGGTGATCCTGGCTGGCCTCACGTACACCGAGGACGGCGGAGATGGCAGGCAGCACGCCATCGGAGGTGATGACCGGACCCAGATTGACGAGAGCCACCCCATCCTGATAGGCATCGCTGGTGGCTTCGGCGATGGCCAGGGCCAGGCGTGTCTTGCCCACGCCCCCGGGACCCGTGAGCACAAGGAGCCTGGCTGCTCGTTCGCGCAGGACGCGGCTTATGCGGGTGATCTCTTCCTGGCGACCGATCAACGGGGTGAGCGCGGCGGGCAGCGTCCCCTCGATCTGCGGAGCATCTGGTGTGCCCTGTTTTGCGTCGCCGGATGGAGCCTGAGGCAAAGACATAGATAGGTGAGACCTCCAAACGCCTTCTGCAAGCAAGGTTAAACCATGACTATGGAGCGTCCGGGCGTCATAGGGGTTCCAAACGTATACCTGGGTGGGTCCAAAAGCGGCGAGCTACACCGGTGTTTGCCTCGCACCGGCGCGCTGTTGACCTTCGTGCGGCGTGTGCTCCCAGTACGTTACTCTGGGCTCTGTCCGAGGCAACTTCCAACAGCAACAGAACTCTCACATCTCCAGTGGACACATACAATGCCTGATGTTATGATGCCCGTACACAATAGATCAGACTGAAGGCCGAGATATTTCTGCTGTTGGGCCGCCATTTGCTTTCAAATGCGCCCAATCATCTAGATATATCGGCTTTGGTGATACATCAGGAGGTTTCAGGATGTCGAAAGGCTACTTATCCTCTCGTCGCGATATCATCAAACATGGTGCGGCGCTTGGCTCAATGGCAGCCGTTGGGGCCGCTTCGTTCACCAGATACGCGCCTGGCGCATCCGCCGCACAGCTGGCTCGCAGCGAAACGCTCTACGTAGCCGGCATGCAGTGGGGACCCCCGACGACCTTCAACCCGCTTTCAGCGAATGCCCCGTGGCCAGTTGACACCTACTTCGTCCATATCTACGAGACGCTCTACACCTTCAACGTTGTCACAGGCGAGATCGAGCCGTTGCTCGCGGCTGATCTTCCTGAAGAGACTGACGAGGGAGTGACCATCACGCTGCACGAGGGCACGGCGTTCCAGGATGGCGAACCGCTCACGGCCGAGGACGTGGTGTACAGCATCACCCTACCGCAGCGGCAGGAAGGGATTCCGTACAGCACGGTCACCGACTACGTCTCCGAGGTGGAGGCGGTTGACGAGCGCACGGTACGGCTCACCTACAATCCGGAACGCCGGCATCCCGGCATGGTGCGGCATCTGCTGACCCAGATTCATGTATTGCCACAGCACATCTGGGAGGAGCGCGAGGCGGAGGGCGTTGCCAGTGTCGTGGACATGGAACCGGTCGGCTCTGGGCCGTATACCCTCTCCATCTCCTCGGCCGAGCAGGTGGTGATCACCCGGTATGAGGACTACTGGGGCGCCGATGTCGTCGGCATGCCCGTACCGAAGAACATTGTCCACCCGATCTTCGACTCCAACGATGCTGGCAATCTTGCCCTGCAGCGCGGCGAGGTCGATCTCTCCCAGCAGTTTGCGCCGCAGATCTGGCAGATGTGGCTGGAGCGGGACTTGCCGGTCGGGACCTGGTACGACGACGCACCATATCACGTGCCGGGGTCGATCCCGATGATGCACATCAACGTTTCCAGACCCGGCCTGGACAATCCGGCCGTGCGACGGGCGCTGGCGTATTCGATCAACTACCCGCAGATCGCCGAAACCGCGATGTCGCGGTATTCCGTTCCAGTGAATCCCAGCCTCCTGATTCCCCAAGGTGCGGAGGAGGAGTTCTTTAGAGCGGACGAGCTCGCCGAAACTGGCGGCTGGGAGTACAACCCGGATGTTGCACGGCAGATCCTTGAGGAGGAGCTCGGCGCAACACTGGAGGACGGCGTCTACGTACTTGAGGATGGCACCCGCCTGGGGCCATGGACGGTGCAGTGCCCGTACGGCTGGACGGACTGGATGACCGCGCTGGAGTTGGTCGCGCAAGGTGCGCAGGAGGTCGGGTTCGACATCACGACCCAGTTCCCTGAAGCGCCAGTGGTAACCACCGCAGTGCAGAATGGTGATTTCGATCTGGTGCTCTGGGGGGTCGCCGGCACCTCGGCTGCTGGCCCCTGGCTACGCTTCCGGGACGTGCTTGACAACCGCGGTGTGCCGGACTTCGGCCAGACCGCGTTTTGGAATTACAACCGCTTCAACAACGACGAGGCGGAAGCGCTACTTGACCAGGCGGCGACGGCCGAGGGTGAAGAGCTAGTCGAGCTCTATTCTCAACTGGACGCGATCTTCCGCGAGAACGTGCCGACCATTCCGCTGATGTACCGCCCGCTCCAGTTCTACGAATTCAACGAATCGGTCTGGACGAACTTCCCGACCGAGGAGAACCCCTACGCTCCGCCGATGCACTACGGTTCGGGCATAAAGATTCTCTACGGCCTTGAGCCGGCGGGGGAATAATCCAAGACCATGCTGATGAAGGGGACAGGGCAGTTTAGCCCGGTCCCCTTCGGCACACCGGCGCAGGACCGGCCATTCGCCCGTCGCTTCCACCGCGCCCGGGAAGAGACGGACGATGGACACCGCACCATCGGGGACAGCACGATGACGCAATTCCAACGCTATATCCTGCGAAAGGCCGCCTGGTTCCTCGCCGCATTTCTTGCGGCGCTGGTGCTCAACTTCTATCTGCCCCGGCTTGTTCCCGGCAATCCCGTCGATAGCATCGTCTCGCAGATGTCCCAGGGGGGCGCCGATGCGGCGTCGATGGCAGCCATCTATGAAACGTACATCAGCGAATTCGGGCTTGACGAGCCGCTCCTTCTGCAGTTCTTCACCTATGCAGGGAATGTGCTGCGCGGTGATCTGGGCACCTCATTTGCCCTCTATCCCGCAGAGGTCACCGGATTAATTGCCGATGCCTTGCCGTGGACGTTAGCGCTGCAGCTACCCGCGATCCTGGTCGGTTGGATCCTTGGCAATGCGCTCGGCGCTATCGCTGCCTACAAGGGCGGCTGGTTCGATCGGGGTGGGTTCCTGGCATCCCTGCTCCTTTCGAGCATGCCGTACTACGCCTTTGCGATCCTGTTGCTCTACCTGGTCGCGGTCCGCTGGGATGTGCTGCCGGCTGCTGGAGGGTATTCTTTTGGTACCGAGCCGAGTTTTACCTGGTCGTTTGTCTCCAACGCCGCCGAGCACTACTTGCTGCCGTTCCTCTCACTCGTGCTGATCTTTATTGGTGGACAGGCGATCGGCATGCGTTCGATGGCTATCTACGAGCTCGGTGCCGACTATGTAGATTTCAGTCGCGGTTTGGGTATCTCTGACAGCCGCATCGTCCGGTATATCTTCCGCAACGCGATGCTGCCGCAGATCACCGGCCTCGCGCTCTCGATCGGGTCGCTTGTGGGAGGTGCATTGATCACCGAAGTGGTCTTTTCGTACCCCGGCATCGGCAGCCTCCTGTTCACCGCCATCCGCCAGAACGACTATCCGGTGATCCAGGCAATCACGCTGCTGATCATGGTAGCAGTGCTCCTGGCGAATTTCCTCGTCGACATTGCGTATGGTGTCATTGACCCGCGGATTCGCTCTGCACAGACCGGGACCTAGGAGACCGCCATGAGCACACTCCCTGCAACGGCACCCGATGCCGCCATCGACCCCGACGCGAAGAGCTCGATCAAGGGGCGATTGCGCTCACTGCCGAGCCAGTTCTCGGGTCGCTTCTGGTTTGCGCTGGCGCTCACGATCGGCGTCGTGCTCTTCGCCTTCCTGGGCCCCTTCCTGACCAGCATTGAAAATCCTGATCGCATCGTGGGCGGGCTCTACCTGGAGCCGTCGGCGGAGGCGTGGTTGGGCACTGACAACTTCGGCAAGGATGTCTTCACGCAGCTCATGTACGGCACCCGGACTTCGCTCATCATCGGCGTCATCTCGGGACTGATTGCGACGCTCATCGGCGTGATCATCGGGATCTCCGCAGGGTTTTATGGAGGCATAATCGAAGAGGTAATGATGGGCATTACCAACGTGGTGATTACCATTCCCTCAATCGTCGTGCTCATTTTGCTATCGATTGCTATCGGTTCTCGCTCGATCTATTCCATTGCCATCATCATCGGCGTCACGAGTTGGCCGTGGACCGCCCGTGCGGTTCGGGCGCAGGCGAGCAGTGTGCGCACCCGGGAGCATGTCGACCTCGCGCGGCTTACCGGCGCGAATACCTTCTCGCTGATGATATGGGAGGTGCTGCCGTACATGCTTTCCTACATCGTGATGGCCTTCGTGCTGCAGCTAACCAGCGGCATCTTGCAGGAGGCAGCCCTCAGCATGCTCGGACTCGGACCGTCGAATTCGATCTCACTCGGCATCATGCTCTTCTGGGCGCTGCTGTGGGAGTCCATTCGGACGGGCGCCTGGTGGGCGTTCGTGCCGCCGACGATCTTCCTGACGTTGATTGCGTTCACGCTGCTGTTGTTGCAATCCAGTCTCGATGAAGTCTTCAATCCGCGCCTCCGCCGAAGTTAGGGATAAAGTTTATGGAAGTCCGTGACGTACGCGCTTATTATCAAATCCGACACGGGGCGCCGATCAAGGCGGTCAGCGATGTCTCCTTTAATCTCGTGCATGGTGAGATTTTGGGAATCGTCGGTGAATCCGGGTCTGGAAAATCTACGCTCGCGTCGATACTCTCCAGCAACGCCGCCCCCAACCTCAAGATCCAGAGCGGGCTGTTGACGCTCGATGATCGCGAGACGATCGATATCGCCAAGGCTCGGGGAACGCCGCGCGATTGGCGTGGCAAGGTCGTTTCCTTGCTGCCCCAGCGCGCGCTGAACTCACTTAATCCTACCGCGCGGATCGGTGACTACGCCTTCGATGTGATGCGAGCGCATAACTCCAGGCTCCACCGTCGTGAAGCGCTGGAGTTGGCGGGTGGACGACTGGAGGAGCTCGGTCTCCCCTCGCGCGTGCTCCACAACTATCCTCATCAGCTCAGTGGTGGCATGCGCCAGCGTGTAGTGACTGTCATTGCAACGTTGCTCAACCCGACCGTGCTGATCGCCGATGAGCCGACATCCGCTCTGGATGTTTCATCCCAGAAAGCACTGATCCTGATGCTCCAACAGATGATGAGCGAGGGGATGATCTCCCGGATCATCTTCATTACCCATGACTTGCCATTGCTCAGCACCATCGCATCTCGCATCGCTGTGATGTATGCGGGTGAGATTGTGGAAATAGGCACGACCCGGCAAGTGGTACTACAACCGAAACATGAGTATTCCAAGACGCTCATTGGCTCCACCCTTGCACTGGATGAAGGATTGCGTCAACGCACAAATAAGGGACGGCAGGGGAGTTCTCCTGAGACGAGGTATCCGCCGCATGCTCGCAAGGTTCCATCGGCTTTGTGAAGTTGCGATGGGCGTTTTCTCGCAAGCTACCCCTAAAGATCGGCTCAGAGCACCATGACGCAGCCTGCTGGGTGAAGTAACAGGTGGATGGGCACGACGAGCCTGAGGGAGAGAATGGTGTCACAGGAGAACACACTGCAACCGCTCCTTGACGTGAAGCATCTGACCAAGACCTTTGGCTCACGTGACAACGAGGTGCGGGCGGTAGATGATGTGTCGTTCACTGTTACCCAAGGCGGGATCATCTCGATCGTCGGCGAAAGTGGCAGCGGCAAATCAACGCTTGCCCGTATGCTGCTGCGTC
>DASYWM010000122.1:0-10325 GCA_035936075.1 Thermomicrobiales bacterium | reverse complement strand
GTGGGACGCGGCCACCAGCCTCGATATTGTTGGCAAGGGAACCTCCCGGCTGGAAGCGTTCGAGAAGGTGACTGGCCACGCCCAGTACAGCTCCGACGTGCGACTGACGCGACAGAGCTACGCGAAGGTGCTGCGGAGCCCCCACCCGTATGCACGGGTTACCTCGATCGATATCGCCGGGGCGGAAGCGATGCTGGGCGTCCATGCCATTATCCACGCCGGCAACATCGAAAACATCGAGTGGTACAACGGGAGCCGGCTCTTTGATCCGACGGTGCGGCTGATCGGCGATGAGGTCGCCGCGGTCGCCGCAGAATCGGAGGAGGTCGCGGAGGATGCGCTGCGCCGCATCCGCGTGACCTATGAGGTGCTGCCGCACGTGACCTCGCTTGATGGCACGAAGGCGCCAGATGCGCCGCAGGTCCGGAGCGATGCCGAAGGTGAGGGGAACACCGCGGGGGAGCCGAAGGAGTACGAGCGCGGCGATGTCGAGGCCGGATTGCGGCAGGCGGAAGTCCTCATCACGAGGACCTACACAACGCAGGCGGCCGTCCATAACAGTTTGGAGCCGCACGGGTGTACGGCATCTTGGGAGGACGATCACCTGACATTGTGGGTGTCGACCCAGTCGATCTTCACGGTTCGGCAGCAGGTCGCCGAGGCGCTCGGGATGCCCGAGACGAAGGTGCGGGTGATCAAGCATCATATGGGCGGTGGCTTCGGGGCAAAGCAGATCGCCTGGAAGCCGGAGGTCATGGCGGCACTGCTGTCGAGGAGGGCCGGACGTCCGGTGCAGCTCATGGTGGATCGCGAAGGAGAGAACCTGGTGGTCGGAAACCGGCCAGCTTCCCGCCAACGGCTGCGGCTTGGGGCGAGGAGAGACGGCACGCTAACGGCGATCGATGTCGATATCGAGCAGACCATTGGCGCCTACATGACCGGCGGCGAGGCGAGCAACGTCAGCGGCATGTACCAGACACTCTATCGCTGCGAGAACGTCCGCACGGTACAGACGCCGTTCTATGTCAATGCCGGGCCGGGTGTCGCCTTCCGGGCACCGGGGCATGTTGAGTCCGCCTGGGCGCTCGAGCAGGCGATGGATGAACTGGCGCGCATTTTGGACCTCGATCCGATCGAGCTGCGGATGCGGAACTACAGTGAGACAGAGCAGCTCGAGAACAAGCCATATACCCTCCCCGAAGGCTTGCGCCTTAGCTACGACCGGGTGCGCCAGGCGGCGGGCTGGGATGAGAGACGGTCCTCCTCCAACACCGGAAGGGTGCGGAGGGGCTTCGGGTTCGCCGCGCACGACTGGATAGGTGGCAGCGGCAGCCCTCCGGGGTATGCATGGATCGAGCTCAATGAGGACGGCACGGCCGATGTGGTGACAGGCACCCAGGATATCGGCACAGGTACACGGACAGGGCTGGCCCAGGTCGCCGCGGAAGAGCTGGGGTTACCGTTGGACGACGTGTCATTCCATCTCGGCGACACGGCCACGGGGCCTTACTCACCCGTAAGCTCCGGTAGCGCGACGCAGGCGACGATCGGGCCTGCCATCCGGGCAGCGGCGATCGACGTCAAGGCGCAGCTGTTGCAGGTAGCATCCGCGGCGATGGAGATGCCCGCGAACCGCCTCTCGGTGCGGCAGGGCAAGGTGATGGTGGATGGCGACCCGAAGCGCGCGATGACGGTGAAGGACGTGATGCAGGAGGTCGCACCCCATACGCTGCGCGCCCAGGGTGCGAGGGGGACGAACCCCGAGGATAAGGCGGCGCGGACGTTCGGCTCCCAGATCGTCGAGGTGGAGGTTGACACCGAGACCGGTGAGGTGACGGTGAAACGCGTGGTCGCCTCGCACGAATGCGGGCGCGTGGTCAACCCGATGATGGTTGAGAGCCAGGTGATCGGGGCGGTGACGCAGGGGCTCGGTTTCGCCTTGATGGAGGAGCGGATCATCGATCACCGGCTCGGTATGGTGATGAACCCCAACCTCGAGGACTACAAGATACCCACCATCGCGGACATCCCCGAGATCATCAACGTGCCGGTCAATGTGCCCGACCCGGATGCGAACCCGACCGGGGCGAAGGGCATCGGTGAGCCACCGCTTATCCCGACCGCGCCGGCGATCGCCAACGCCATCCATGACGCCGTTGGCATTCGCGTGCTCGACGCGCCGATTTCGCGACAGCGGATGCTTGAGCTGCTGCACGCGCAGCACATGACCTCCGGCCAGGAGCAACCCTCATGAGACCCTTTGCCTATACCCGGCCCGAGAGTATTGAGGAGGCCCTGACGCTCCTGGACGGGGAGACCCGGCCGTTGGCAGGGGGCACCGACCTGCTGACGCTGATGAAGGGCGAGATCGTCACGCCAGGGCATCTGGTCGATATCAAGCGGTTGCCGGAGCTTTCGCACGACATTGCCCAGGCCGATGGAGCGATCTCACTTGGATCGCTGACCACGCTGTCGCAGATAGAGCATGACCCGTTGATCCGCGAGCACCTGCCGGCACTGGGGCAGGCGGCCTCGTTGGCGGCAACGCCCCAGCTGAGGAACATGGCGACGATCGGCGGCAATGTGCTGCAACGGCCGCGCTGCTGGTATTACCGCAACGATGAGGTGACCTGCTGGCTCCAGGGTGGCGATGAGTGTTACGCGCGCGGAGGCGACAACCGGTATCACGCGATCTTCGATGTGAGCCCCTGCGTGGCGGTCCACCCCTCCGATATGGCATCGGTGCTCGTGGCCTATGACGCGACGATCCAGTACCGGGACGCTGGGGAGCATGAGATCGGTGTTGAAGCATTCTTCCAGCCGCCCACCCCGGAGCGCCGGACCGAGAACGTTCTGCCGGAGAACGCGGTGATCACCGGGATCACCATCCCGACGCCGTCTTCGAGTAACCGGAGCGTCTACCTGAAGGCGATGGATCGGAAGGTGTGGGCGTTCGCCCTGGTCGGTGTGGCCATCTCGCTCGAGATGGAGAGCGACACGGTCGCGAAGGCGAACGTCGTGTTGAGCGGTGTCGCGCCGACGCCGGTGCGGTCGTCGCAGGCGGAGCAGCTGCTGGTTGGGTCGAGGCTGGATGCGGAGGTGGTTGCCTTGGCAGCGGACGCGGCGGTCGCGAACGCGGAACCGCTGCAGCATAACGGGTACAAGGTGCCACTGGTGACAGCGCTCATCCGGCAGGCATTGCAGGAAGCGGTTGGGTAGGAGCCGGACGAGCTCATCTGGCGATCATAAGTGTCGAGGGATGCGCACCAGGATGGCCAGTTGGTGGCCCAGGTGGCAGAAATCGACGCGTGTGCAACCGGCCGGAGATGTTCCTGAGGGCTGTCCAGGCTACGTGCTATTTGGACAGCCCTCAGGCACGATCTAGAGAAGCTATCCCCTAGAGCGATTTGCAATGAGATTGATCCACCAGGGGAGGGTGTAGCAGCCCGTCGCCGCAGCAACGTCGTCCCCTGCGTCCTGCCAGGAGGACCTGTTCGACAGGTTCAGGGCAGGCTAGTGCTGCATCGTGGCCGCGAACGGGCTGCCTGCACCGTAAGTCCTCCGCTACAGACCTGCAACCTCTCTGAAAATAGCCCTAGAACGTCCCTCAGACATGATCAAGGGAAGGTATTCCCATCACCGTTGTCGGGCAGCATCACGGGATTTTTCGCCTGCGGCGCTCTACTGGAAGGGAGACTCGAACGTGCGCTCCTCGATCACCGTGCCTTGGGCATCGTAGATGACGCGGGTAAAGGCGAAGGCGTTGTCGCCCATCTCATAGGCGTTCGTGTCCACTGATCGGCCGTCATCGGAACCGTAGATGTTGACGTAGACATAGGGGTAGGAGATCGTCGCTTCAATGAGAAGCCAGTTGTCGGTGTTGTTCTCGAACTTGAAGTCTGCCCAATCATCCATCGTCGGGCCTACCTGAAGGATCGACGCATCGAACCCCGGTCCCCATCCATCACGCTCGTAGTCGGGAAGCCGATTGGTGTGTGGGTACCATTCCTTGATCGACATGCCGGAATAGATGGCGGCGCGAAAGACGGTGGTCGAAAGCTGGCAGACACCACCGCCCACACCTGGGCCAACCATTTCCGCCGTTGCCACAAGTGCATCCTTGTAGCCCTTCTCATACGTGATCTCGCCTATGGCCTCGTTGAACGAAAAGGTGCCGCGCGGGGGGACGAGAGTACCGTTGAGAAATTCGGTGCTTACTCGTACGTTTTCGTCTCGTCCCTCGTTCCCACCATCGAAGTTGGAATCTCCTTGTCCTAGCAGGGTGTTGATGCCATAGGCGTCAAGTTGTCCACCATCGATCTCTGGGTCCACGGTCACAACCGGGACTGTCACGCTCGTGTGGCCATTGAGGACGCTCTGCTCTACGGCATCGGCGAAATCGTTTGATTTCACCACCGCACCGGTCGTGCTCGGTTCAATCACGACGAGACCGTTGTTCCAACCAAGTACGGCATCGATCGGCTTGCGGTTCACCAGGGGCGAGAACCGCGTGCGGAGCTCGCGTGCCAGTGCTTTGGTATCGACGTGGAGCCGGGCAGTGGGTCCCCCGGATCCCATCACGGTCTCAGCGTGGAGAAAGGGAGCCAGCGTTGGGCCCTCTATCGTCCACTGCTGATCTTCGAACGTGATTGGTACCGGTTTACTGATTACTTGTTCGACCTCTGCGCGGACCGATACAAGATCCTCCTCGGTGATATCAGGGTGGAGGACTGCAGTTGGAAGCGAAACGGCCAGTGGTTGGAGTGTCGACAATGCGTGGACAAGGTGGGTGGTGGCCGCTTCACGGTCGACCCCCATGCCGTCGGTGCCAGGCGTCACAGAGACGCTGGTTCCGTCGATGACGATCTGGGCATTGACAGGAAGTTGACCGAGGTCTCGATCAACCGAGTCGAACCAAGCGTTCAGGATGGTCTGGTTGATCTGTGTCTGTAGCGGGACTACCTGGTCCGCATCCAGAATCTCTCCCATGAACGCCAGGCGGGAGGCGGATGAGCCTTCTCGCCCGAGCCACAGGGCCTCTTCGATGGATTCATCCAGAAGGACTGTGACACCCAGCTCCGACAGTGTTGGCGTCCAGGTCTGACCGCCGAAGCTGAAGGAAACCGTGCCGTTCTCCAGAGAAGCTGCGCGCTCGGTGATACGAGTTTGCGCCTCGGCTGGTGTGAGCCCACCGACGGCGACGTCACCTACGACGATCGCGGGATAGAGGCGATCCTCGTAGGCGAGCCGAAAGACGACGAGCCCAATCGCGAGCAGGAAGAGCAACGCCATTGCCGCCGGGAGAAACCAGCGGAAAAAGAGTCGTCGGAGCCGCTGTATTGCCTGGGGACCGGCACTGTGGGAGGGTCTGCTGCCTGCATCCAGCACGTGGCTGGTCTCGAACTCACGTAGCGTTGCCAAGGGGGAACCGAACCCGCGTGCCACCATGCTCGCCAGGTTCCCACCGGATAATGACCGAGCCATCCTTCGGTTCTCTCATTCCGTTAGGCACACGCACGCCCCACCTACGCGCGCCAGTGAGTATTCAGGTTGCACGGCCAGCGCATAGAGCCTAAAGATGACATCCCAGCTGGCTGGAATGTCTGCCTGACCTACGACCTCCCGTCCTCCATGGATCGTCCTGAAACCATGGCTCCCTCGGAGATCTTTTCGCCTCACCAATATACCACCCAAAACCGTCAGGCGTTGTCAGTTTGTCACTATCGGCAGGCGCGGTGGGGCAGCTTCTGCAACGATCCCTGACCCCTCTATCGCTCACCGTTTCCTGGGCCAACATGAGATAGTCCATGACTATGGGAGTGTCATGCGGATAGAGGAATGATGTGATTTATCGCTCTTCGGGCCTATAGTGCTGGTTGTACCAGGACATCATCGGTGTCACTGAAATGCCGTGGATGACGACCGAGGTGGCGATGACCGTCAGTGTCAGCCCGATCAGCTCCCGTGCCGTTGCCTCCTCCAGCCCGTGCACGACCGCAAACATCAGGTAATAGATCGAGCCGATCCCGCGGACCCCGAACCAGCTGATGAACCCCCGCTGCACCCGCGTGGTGTCCGACCCGAGCACCCCAATCGCCGCTGCGATGGGTCGAATCACCAGGAAGAGAAGCGGCACGAACCAGAGCGCCACGACCGGGAGGTAGCGCGTCGAGATCATTGCCCCCACCAGCAGCATAATCCCGACCTCGCCAACCCGCTCCAGTTGCTCGTTGAAATGCAGCAGGGACCGTGTCATCACCGCCGGAGCGAGCGTCTCGTCGGTCGCTGCCCGTTCCTCCAAATCATCCGTGGCGACTTCCTCCAGCACCTCCTGCGGCGAGCGATCGTGCCCCACTGCCTGCTCCTCGATTTTTCGCATGGCAAGCCCCGCCGCAAATACCGCGAGAAACCCGTAGGTGTGCAGCAGGAGCGCCAGGCCGTAGGAGAGGGCGATCAGGCCCATGGCGAGAAAGTCCTCACCACCCATGGCGCTCGGGTACCTCCGCCGCAGGTAGAGGACGAGCATGCCGATCGCCGTCCCGAGGGAAAAGCCGATTACCAACCCGCCCGGGATTGCCCAGGCGACATCGACCAGCCACCAGCGCGACCATTTCTCGCCGAGCTCATGGTGACCCATCAGGCCGAGGCCGAGCATGAGGAAGGGGAAGGCGGTGCCGTCGTTGAGCCCTGCCTCGCCGGTGAGCGCGAAGCGAAGATGATCGCGGTCACCCGGCTCCGTGACCTGAACATCCGAGGCAAGTACGGGGTCCGTGGGAGCAAGCACCGCCCCAAAGAGCACCGCGGCGCCGAGGGTTAAGCCCAAACCGTAGTACCCCGTCAGGGCAATCAGGCCCACGGTGACCACCATAGACAGGGACGCGAGCGACAGCGGCAGTCGCCAGGCGGCATCACGCAAAGGCACTCGGAGCTTCAGGCCCGCGGTGAAGAGCGAGACGATGACGGCGATCTCAGTCACGCGCTCCAGCAGAGCGGCATTGTTGAAGGGGTCGATCGAGAGCAGCTCGAACCCCGCCTCGCCGAAGACGATCCCGACGATGAGATAGAGGAGCGGGGTAGAAAGAGGAAGCGGCCTGAGCAGCGTACGCCCGACCGCCATGACTACCAGCAAGAATCCGATTATGACAAACCAGATCGTAACCACCGTCGTTTCGTCCATCACATCTCCTGGAGGCGGCGGCTATCCACTGCTCGTATGGTGTCAACATCGCTGAATCACCTTTGCACCGAGTATCATCCCGGCCCCGGATACATCGCAAAATCCCGGCCGATAGTTCATCGGTCGAGTATTTCTACGAGTGCGAAGATCTCGGTGGGGCTTGGCGGGCTCGCTGTCGCCTTGAGTGATCTGCCTGATCCTGTGGCACCGCGGGTTATCGGTGCATGGATCCTGGTTCAGTGATGTGGTCCTGGAGGGCACCAGCACCGGTGGTCTTCGGAACGACCAGCCTACTTTCGAAGTGTGACGCGTGCGGTCCGGATTATGCGCCGGGCCTCATCATCCTGAACATCGTTTCCGGGGTCGCTTCCACATATTCATCACGATAACCGGCGCGCATGATCGGGTGCGCTGCGCCGGTATCGAAGAGGCCATCGTGCAGGAAAGCGCGATCGATATGGACGCCGACAACCTGGCCGATCACAAGCTGGTAGGCGGCCGGCTGGCCGTCGAGATCGTGCAGCGCGACGATCTGCAGCAGCCGGCATTCGAGCGACGCCGGGCTTGCCGCGACGCGCGGCGGCGCGACAATGCGGCTGGGGGCAGTCTCGAGCCTGGCGAGCATGAACTCGTCGATCTCCGGTGGCACGGGGGCGGAGGAGGCGTTCATCGCCTCAGCCAGCGCGCGGGTCGCCATGTTCCAGACGAACTCGCCGGTTGCCTCAGCATTGGTGAGGCTATCCTTGGGGCCGCTCGATGAAAAGGCAATAATCGGCGGCGTGTCGCATATCGCGTTGAAGAAGCTGTAGGGCGCGAGGTTGGGGATCCCGCTGGTGCTCAGCGTCGAGATCCACCCGATCGGGCGTGGAGCGACGATTGCCTTGAATGGGTCGTGCGGCAGGCCGTGGCCGGTGGAGGGCTCGTAGAAGTGGATATCGTCCATGGCGAGGAGCATATCCGAAGATGGGTTGTGGCACAACGGTTGTCGACATGGGTGCAGAGTGGAAGGCCGTGAATCATTGGGGCTTTCAGGCTTGGGATGCTGCCCGGTCGCTACGGTGAATCGATAGATGGGAAAATCGCCGGCATGGTGCCGCACAAGGAACAGGGGCAGCAGGGCTGGCTGCTGCTTGGTAGGAAGGGAAGGGCCCCGTGAATGCCCAGCTCCATTTCATCACGTTGGCCACTGAGGATCTTGACGCGGCGCGTACCTTCTACAGGGACGGGCTGGGATGGGAACCACTGCTGGACGTGCCCGGAGAGATCATCTTCTTCCAGGTCGCGCCCGGACTTACCCTCGGTTTCTTCGACGCGGAAAAGTTCGCCGAGGACCTGAACCGCCCCGTCGCGACCACAGGGGTTTCAGGAGTCACACTCTCACACAACGTGGGCAACCGCGAAGCGGTCGCGACGACCATCGACAGGCTGGCCTCTCTTGGCGCCACTGTCCTGAAGGCACCGCAGGAGGGTGCGTTCGGGGGTATCTATCACGGACATGTCAGGGATCCAAACGGCATCGTCTGGGAGATCGCGCACAACCTTGGTTGGCTAATCGATGAAGCGGGGAATGTGCTCTTCGGATGAGGTTACCCGAATCGGGTTTTGGAGGTGATTCCGGGCATCCACGCTATCGTTACCGCGGCGATGCCATCATGACACGATCCTCGTAGCACCACATCCAGTCCTCGCCTCGCTCTAATGAGCGGACAAGAGGGTGGCCGACCGCATGGAAGTGTTTCGAGGCGTGTTTGTTCTTCGAAGAATCACAGCAACCAACATGGCCACAGATCAGGCAGAGCCGCAGGTGAACCCATGTATCGCCCATCTGCAGGCATTCCTCGCAGCCATCGGCACTCGGGGTGACTTCGTGAATCGGGTCGAGGTGGGTGCATTGTTGTGCCATGTAGATACTCCGTTCAGCATTGTGGCAGCGAGATGAAGAGTGAGCGGCATCAGGTGCCGCATCGTACGTCTCAGGGAACTCGTTCCATCTCCAGTCTCGGCCGATCCCAGCCGGCGAGCGATGAGCCAGCATCGTACACACTTTGGAAAAAGTCGAGGATCATCCCTTCTGGTGCCGGTGCCTGCCGGACTGCCTCGTAGGGGAGCAGGAACTGGCCCAGCTCAGGGCGGTAGGCGGCTTCCGCCGGACGTATCGTCGCCTCCTTGAAGCCCGGGGGTTCAGGGAAGATGTACGCGTAGAAGGCCGGCTCCCCAAGAGGGACACCGGCGTAGTTGTCGTTCCCCGGCCAGAAGCCGACAGCGATGTTCTCCTGATCCTCGGCGAGTTGCATGAAGCGCGGCGCACCTGGCGGGAGTGATGCAGGGTGCCCCGAGAAGCGGGTGGCGGCGAGATCGAACGATCCCCAGAAGAAGAGGACAGGGCTGCTTTTGCCGGCGAGGGATGAACGGTACCGCTGGAGGACCTTTTCGGTCTGGAACAGGATGCGCCACCAGCGATAGACTGCATCAGCGTCGTAGGCGTCGTTGCCCTCATCGAAATCGAGGGAAACCGGGTCGACGATCTCGACGGGCATCGGATTGATCGGCATGTCGATCCCGAGCGCTTCGAGCGTGTTGAAGAATTCAAGGTAGAAGCTGGCGACCGACTGAGGACGCAGCGGTAGTCTCCCGGTCCGCCCATCGGTTACATCGATGGAGAGCGTGTGATCGATGAAGTCAAAGGCGATGGTGAACGCCTCCTGGCCATACGGGATCAAGGGGGTGGTCATGCCCCGGGACGTCACCGTGAGCCCGACGTTCCACCACTCGTTGAGGAACGGTGTGCCCTCGAGCGTCACCTTGCCCACGATCTGCATCCATCGATGGAGGGTTGCCTGGGTTGCTTGCCATTCATCATAGGGAAGGGTCGGCCACTGGGTCCCCTGGTGCTGGAGTGTCATCGGTATCCGACTTCCCTTCTTTTTTATGGCGCACGGTCCATGGCGTTACGGCTCGCTGCCGTATGGCTGGGACGCACCCGAATCACGGCTCATTGGGTGCGGCAGTGCGTGAAGCCGCGCACGCATCGCATGCGATCGCGGAATGCATGGGGGCGGTGCCTGGATCGGGTCCGACAACTGGACGTATCTGGTGTAACCACGATGTTTCTGATCTTAGCGCATCGAGATAGTGGAATTGTTAAGCC
>DASYWM010000121.1:0-5442 GCA_035936075.1 Thermomicrobiales bacterium | reverse complement strand
AATCCGAATCTGGATGACCTCCAGTTTGCGGCCCAGCGATCCAGATGCATAGAGAAAGCCGAGCGATTCATAGGCAGCCTTCGCCCATCCGTAGAAGGAGTCCGGCCGAGGGTAATCCTCTGGCGTGACGCGGTCACGCCGTCCCGCGTAATAGGGCTGCTCGTACCACTTCGCCGCCTGGTTGGTGCTCGCGGCGACGACGCGCTTGACCCCGGTACCGAGGGCGACATCGTACACCCGCTGCATCATGTCCACGTTCTTGCGTTCGTCCTCATAGACCGCCTCGGGCCGGGGACGGATGTAGCCGGTGTGAATGACCGTGTCGACACCGCTGAATAGCTCCTCCAGCGTTGATCGGTCGGCGTGCATCAGATCAACGGTCTCCACACCGGGAACCGGTTCGCCATCCCGGTTTTCCTTCCTGACATCGATGAGGCGAAGGTCATAGCGCTCTCGAAGTGCGGGGAGTAGCTGCCCGGCAATGTAGCCGGTCGCTCCAGTCAGCAGGACCCTCTTGGAGGTATCGGTCATCGGGGAAATATCCTTCCGCTTGATCTGTCACTTTCCGGCCATCATCCGAACCAACACGAAGCTCACGATTCCCATGTGGAACGGCAACAGGGTAGGGGGTATGACCTGTCCTGCGGCCCGCTGGTATCAACCATCCACCTCTGGGGAGATCCACCACCGGCTCAGTCAGATGGCATCTTAGCCCCATTCGGCTGGAAACGGTCCCTCAACACGGGAATCTGAAAGCAGACCGCTACGATCGCTGGTGCCAGTTCGCCTCCGCAGGAGAGATACACCAGCCGGTGTCCCGCCTGGTGAAGTCGGCCCCGCCATCCGCGTCCCCGGCTGCTCCATCTCCGCGACGCAGTCAGAGGGGCTGGTATGCCGGCGAGAAGAAGTTGTTTCCTGGCTGACCTATGCTGCTGAGCTGTTGTACATAGCGTCTGGGAGTTCCGCGAGGGCCACTGTCATGACAATTGATGGGGAACACCTCTATCTATTTGGCCTGCTCGTCTGCTATGATGCGAAAAGGGACACCGGCAATCTCTATTGTCCGCAAGGGAGGAGACGCAGTCACATCACGGTGATGATCGGATTGCGCACCATGAGGGACCACATGGGAACTTCCGAAGGGTCCCGGACGTTCAGGAGATCGTGAGGAAACTTGGAGACGCGGATGCATCCGCGTCACTGAACTTGCAAGAGGTGTAGCTCAATGGACGAGTGTGGCGGGCGGCAACCGCATGGCCACGGATGTTGGTTCGAGTCCAGCCACCTCTACTAGTCGCGGGTACCGTGAGCACCACACCCATACCACGGGACCGAGCGAAAGGGCATACCATTCTCTCCCGGAGAAGACCGGATGAGGGCGAGTGCGGCTGGCACGATGACCCCTCATCCGGTCTTTTCTGCGTCTGCGAGAGTTGTCGGTCCTTCCTTTGCGTGGGGTCTACGTAATTGGTCGGCGGGGAAATACGTATTTTTACGGATGCCCCATGTCGGGGAACCAGGCACACTAGGGGTGACCCTTCCGGAGACGGGGAGGCGACCCGGCACCGAACACGGACCCAGCCACCGTGGTGCCAGCGGATCCTCTCCCGAGTCGCCGGACGCGACATCACATGATCTCGTGTGGTGCTGGATCCTGATGCGCGTGGTCGGTGTCCTGTCGAGGAGAGGCTCCGTTGCCGGAGTCCGACAGGGATGACAATCTATTCCCCCTTCCTCCACCCACAGGAAGACGCCGGACGCCCCCTTCGTCCGGCGTTTTCGCGCTTTCCGCACCACTCAGGCGTGGCACCCGTGAGAGGGGACACCCTGTCGCTGGTCGATCCTGCTCCGCGGGGGGTAACGTCTGTCGGTGAGCCCTTCCATATGCAGGTACGGACCGTTGAGGTCCCATCATGCTCAGAGACATCACCTCGCACGATGTCGGGTTACGCGTACAGGCTCATGAGGTTGCCGTCCGGATCTTTCACAATGGCATAGCGCTGCCTCCACAAAGCATCCCATGGCTCCTTGTGCCCGCGATAGCCGTCCTGCATGAGCCGATCATACACCTCGTCGACCTCCTCTCGGGTGTCGCAGCGAAAGGCGAGTTCGACGCAGTGCCCAGATGGTTCGTCCCACCCGTTGTAAACGTCCTGGAGCATCTCCACCGTATCCCACGCCAGGCGGATACCACCGAGGCTCATCTCCACATGCATCTCCCCCTCCATCCCGTCGGGGACTGGGAGCCCGAGCCGCCGGTAGAATTGAAGCGACGCCCTCATATCCCTTACGGCGATCCCGATCACATCGAACGTCACCGACATCGACCTCTCCTTTGTATGAAGGGCAAATCATGTCCCGGATGGGGGCCGGTTCATGCAGAACGCGCCCACCAGCGCAACTACCGGGCACCTCGTCCTCCCTGGCCGCTGGCACCCGCATCGCCTGAAACGTGGTTATCCGGGTGCGACACATCGAGGGCTATGATGCGCCGGGAGATATAAGATGGGAAATGCTCCGCATAACGTGTCTGGAGATCCTTCTCACACGTGCAAGGAACTGCCGGACCGCAGAAACCGGTGTCCTTCCAGAACGTTGGTCCCCTTATTCGCCTCTCATGGCTGCATCCATCCCATCGAACTGCTTCAGCGTCAGCGCGGCAAGTTGATTGGGGTAGGGGAGCCCGTGGTGCTTCGCTAAAGGCGGCCCCAGCCGCTGGTAAATCTGAATCAACGCGCGTGTGGAGGCAAGCAGTGCGGATCGGTCGAGCGGACCAAGACTCGACCGCAGGAGCGCCAGTTCCGCCTCGTATGTCACCCGTTCCAGCACCGCAAAGCCATTCACCGGCACGAACGGCTCTGGTGATTCCTCATCCCGTCCCTGCGCCAGGGTGAGCAGATCGACACACTTGTGCCGCATCTCTTCGAGATACCCATAGGCGGTCCAGGGCCGGTCACGGGCAATGGCCCTGGTGATGTGGATAATGTCGCGCCAGAACCAGAGGAGGGCCATGCGAAGGACATCCGCACGTTCGGCGGCCGATGGCAGGCGGATCGGGAAATCCCTCTCCTGCAAAAGCCCACCACGGTCGACGACCGGCACGAAGGGACCATTTTGGATGTTGTCGGCACGGGACGATCGCTCCAGCACCAACTCGCCGTCCACGCCGTTAGCCAGGATGAAGGCCATCAAGTCGAAGCCGAACCCGTTAAAATCTTCCTGGAAGACGGGTTCGCCGAGGCGGCGCAGGAAATTGGCCCGGTCGGCGAAGAAATCCTCGTAGCTCTCGTCGGCAATGAACAGGTAGAGATCGAGATCGGAATACGCGTCGGCCGTGCCTGCACCATGGGACCCACCGAGAAAGGCGGCCTGGATGCGAGCATCGTCCTGGCAGGCGGTCGTAAACCGGTGAAACACCTCACTGCGGGCATCGGCCATTGGGAAGGACATGGAAGGCATCCTGTGTGAAGAGGCGTCAATGATGAGGACATTACCACTTGGGCTGTCCAATGGAAGACCCTGGACACCTGCATCCTAGGGCAACAATTTCGTGGTGATAGAGAGGCACCCGGCCGTCACGTGTGTACTCGGGACGGTGCGACGAGGGATGAAGGTCTCTGCCTTGCCACTCGAGGGAGGCATCTCTCCACCCTTTGGCCGATGCATAACCGCGTCCAATCCACGATAATGAATCAGGACCTCCAAGCCATGCTCCACGAATAGGGCATTCTCCCCTTCGCGATCTTCATCTGTCTTCGTACTCAAGCGTCCTGGTAAGCATGGCAGGTATGGGCCCACTGATGGGTAGCTTCGCAAATCTCTTGTGACTTGGTCACGCCGACTGCAAAACAGCACGTCCGGGCAAATGCTCCATGGTCCAGATCCCCTTGATCACGATCCCAGGGGCCAAATACAGACAATGTCAACTCAAGTGCTGGTCACCAAGCTGTATGTCCCGCCGCCCCGGACGAGGGCTATCCTTCGCCGCCGTCTGGTCGAGCGCCTGAACGAGGGCATGGATCGCAAGCTGACCCTGATCTCGGCGCCCGCCGGTTTCGGCAAGACCACGTTGGTCAGCGAATGGATTGCTTCCGGTCGACCGGCCGCGTGGCTCTCGCTGGACGAGGGTGACAACGACCTCTCGCGATTCCTTGCGTACCTTGTCGCAGCCCTGCAGACGATCGGGCCGACGATCGGTGAAAGGGTCGCGAGGGCCTTGCAGCTCCCGCAGCTGCCTCCGACTGAGTCGATCCTCACGACCCTGCTCAATGACATCAGCGCGCTGGAGTCCCAGGCGGTGCTCGTCCTCGACGACTATCACCGCATCGAGTCGATAGCGATCGACGCCGCCGTCACGTTCCTGCTCGAGCACCTGCCTCCGCAGATGCATCTGGTGATTACCACCCGCGAGGATCCACAGATCCCCCTCGCCCGCCCGGGGCCAACTGACCGAGTTGCGCGTCGCTGACTTGCGTTTTACCGCATCGGAAGCAACCGAGTTTCTCAACCCGGTGATGGGACTGGATCTTTCTGCGGCCGACATCGCCGCCCTGGAAGGCCGCACCGAAGGCTGGATTGCTGGTCTGCAGTTGGCCGCGCTTTCAATGCAGGGCCATCAGGACGCCACCGGCTTCATCCAGTCGTTCACTGGCAGCCACCATTTCGTGATGGACTATCTGGTGGAGGAAGTCCTGCGCCAGCAGCCCGAATATGTCCAGTCATTCCTGCTGAGTACCTCTATCCTCGACCAGCTGTGTGGCCCTCTATGCGATGCCGTTGTGCTCGACCCCTCTGCTTCCAGCCAGCAAACGCTGGAATATCTCGAGTGGGCCAATCTCTTCCTCATCCCTTTGGACGACGAGCGACGCTGGTACCGCTATCACCATCTCTTCGCTGAGCTGCTACGGCAGCGACTGCATCAGGGGAGTGCCTCGAAATCAGGAGATGAGGTGGCGGATGTCGTCGGGTTACACCATCGAGCCAGCGTCTGGTATGAGGAGCATGGCCTGGAGGTCGATGCGTTTCAGCACGCCGCTGCGGCCCATGATGTCGCGCGCGCCGAGCGCCTGATTGAGGGCGACGGAGTGCCACTGTACTTCCGGGGCACAGTGGCACCAGTCCTGAAGTGGCTCGAGTCGCTACCCCGACCAGTGCTGGATGCCAGACCCTCATTGTGGGTGATGTATGCCTCAGGGGTATTGTTTGTCGACCATACCGCCGTCGAACAGAAACTTCAGTCTGCCGAAGCGGCCCTGCACGGCGTCGAGCTGGACGACAGCACCCGCGATCTGATCGGGCGCATCGCATCCCTGCGAGCCACGCTGGCTGTCATCCAAAACGATGAAGAAGCCATTATTGCCCAGGCCCGTCGCGCCCTGCGCTATCTGCATCCCGGCAACTCGATTGTCCGGACTGGTACTGCCTGGTCACTCGGGTATGCTC
>DASYWM010000120.1:0-6810 GCA_035936075.1 Thermomicrobiales bacterium | reverse complement strand
GTATGGGATCGCCGCAATCTCCTCGGCAAGGATCCGGCGACGCTCATCCACACTGGCAGCGTAATAGGCATCGAGTTGTTCCTGGGGATACGCGAACTTGAGCATCTCGAGCTCTCGCGTAGACAGCAGGGGAATATTGTGGGCCGGATCGCTATGACCCATGGTCGCCATCGCCTGATCGACGTTCTCGCGACCAGCCAGGAAAAGCAGGTGGTCGGTCGCGGTGTTGTCGCTCTTCTGGATCATTCGCTCGGCGAGATACCGCAGGGTGAAGCTGCTACCGGCCCTGACATACCGGAGGTCACCGCCGGGCACACTCCGGTGCGCGTCCTGGATTTCAACCATCTGCTCCCAATCGAGCGTGCCCGCCTCGACCTGCAACGACAGGGCGCCGAGAATCCAGAGTTTGAAAGTTGACCCGATCGGGAGAGCCTGGTCGGCATTGGTTTCATGGATCGACTCGATCCTGTCGCCAATCAGTTCAGCTGCCAGTAATGCGGTTGTTGGAGCGACCTCTGCCAGCTGCTGGTCGATTTCTTCCCAGGCCAGGATTGCAGAGCTTATCGGGGTCGCCGCACTTGCCTGTGCCGCCACTGGCTGCACGACGCTGGGCCCGATGAGTGCCCCGGCAAGTGCCAGGCTGCCGTATCCGATCGCCCTGCGGCGTGAAATGCGGCTACCGGAGCGGCCGAAGATGTTAACGCGATCACCGTGGAGTGTCATGCGTTCCGTGCTTACCGTATATGCGTGCGGCCACCCGTCATGCCGGTCGTCAGACTCGACGAAGCAGCTGGCGCGAAAGACCATGTCCCCGGATGTATCGAGGGCCGTGTCTGGAACTATCGATGTGAATGGCCGATGCTTGGAAGACGACCTTGTTGTCCTCAACTCCCGGGCCGAGTTCCCGGACAGCTCCCCGATCAGTCGTGGCTGGCCAGGATCTCCACATGCGTCACCGTGGTGGCTGTGATCCCGAGGTCGTCGGCAAGGAAGGGGACTATCGGATCCTGGCTGCCCTGGTTCCCTGGCACATAGACCCTCAGCACGTTGCATCGGGTCTCCAGCGCCCGGGCGTACGCCGTCATTCGCTCCAATTCCCGGTGCACCTGCTCCAGTTGCGCGGCATGGGGGCTCCCGGTTGTCACGGGGAAGGACTGCCCCGATGGCGCGACCAGGGTGTCAGAGGGCCGGGTCGGGATGTGGATGGAAGGAGCACTTGTGGACATGGGGAGCCTCGCATGCTGCCGCAGCAGCGATAAAACGTGCGGGAGATGGGATCCGTGTTTTCCAGAGCAGATCCTGAAATCTGTGTCAATCATGGCGGATAACCTGCCGGGCCACATACCGTAGAAATACGGTATTGTGGGTGGAGTGAGTACGTAATCAGGGGAAGCCGTAGTACGGGCGGGTCTGAAACGATAATGCTCCGCGCGAAGCAGGAGCGATGTTGCTGGTCGTTGTCCGGTCGGGCGACGCACCGCCAGGAAGCACGAAGGCGCCGGACGAAGGGGGCATCCGGCGTCTTCCTGTGGGTGGAGGAAGGGGGAATAGATTGGCGTCCCTGTCGTGCTCCGGCAACGGAGCCTCTCCTCGACAGGCGACCAACCGCGCGCATCAGGATCCAGCACCACACGGGATCGATTGATGTCACGCCTGGAGCACTGGTCGGCACTCCCTTGGTACCAGGCTGGGTCCGTGCCCGGTGCCAAGAGTCCTCCCCGTCTCCGGAAGGGTCCCCTACAGTATCCCTATTCCCGGAATGAGGGGCATCGGTAAAAGTCCGTATTTTTGTCGCTGTTGATTACGTAGAACCTACGTAGTTTCGACCGGACAGCGCTGCAGGAGTGCCTGAGAAAGAGGGTTCCGCCCCAACTCCGACGATGCCGGAGACCCGCCACGTCACAATACGAAAGCGTTTCTGGCGGCCTAGGCCGTGCCGATCAGTTCTCCAATGAGCCGGAGAAGATCTTCCAGGTCGAACGGCTTGACCAGATAGTGATCCCCGCCAAAGATTTCGTGCTGTTCTCTTGCCTCGTCCAGTAACCGCGGCGTGGTCGAAACCAGGATCACCGGGATCTCTCGGGTCGATACTGACACTCGCAGCCTCCCTAACAGGTCCCACCCCGCCTGCTCGCCAACGATCAGGTCGATGATGAGCAACGACGGCTGCGCGGTCTCGATCGTCCGAAAGGAGTTGGGGATAAAGTTGGTGGTGGTGACGTTGTACCGCTCCTCCTGGAGCAATGCGCGAATGATATCGAGGAACTCCGGCGACCCATTCATCACATAGATGTGCTGGCGCGCCATCTGCTCGGGCGTGGCCCGTCCGCGAGCGTGCTGGTCTGTATCCGCATCCATGCCGGCTACTCCCCTGATCTCGGTTGAGTGTGAGGGCGTCCGACCTCGAACGCCGGAACCAACCGAAACAAAAACGTCCGTGCTTCAGTGGCTAATCTAAATCAGAATCCAATCCGAGCACCTCCCGAACAACGCGCAGGAAGTGTTCGATGTCAAACGGCTTGAACACAATCGTAACGCCCATGGAGTTCAGGAGCTTCCACACCGCGTCGGCCTCATTTCGCACCACTCCGGTACACAGGATGATCGGCATGTGATTCGTGACGGGCGACTCTGTAAGCTGCAGCAACAGGACCCCCTCAACACCAACGCGGTAGTCGAGGATGATCAGGTCCGGCGCAAGCTGCACGATGTCGTCGAACTTCGTGTCACCTTCCGCCCGTGTCGTGACGCGAAAGCATTCCTCATCGAAGATCTCGCAAAACAGGTCAAGCAGCTCAGGGGAGTCGTTGACCGCGAGAACATGTGGTTGGGTACCGTCAGCGCGCATGCGGTTCCCTTCCCGGCACTGTGGCATCCGACTGCAGATGTCCGGTGCGGCACAGATGCTCCCACAGTGGCGTGGTACAGAGTCCAGATGGCCGTGGAGAGAAATGAATAGTTGAAGCCAGTATTGTATGACTTGGCAGTCGACGGCATACGTCTGACCATCAGGAAGAGACTCGCATATCTGTTGCATCCCGACAATGCGGCGTTGGCCACCGGTGAGACTGCCGTAGGGGCCATTTGCGTGACGAAAAACGTGGAAGTCGCTGCTTGACGCTCAGGACCGGATATTAGCGGAACGAGGTGCCGGATACACGACCAGTTGACCATCGTTCCAGAACTCGCCGGGGGAACAACCATTGACGATCCTGCTCACCGCCCTTGGCCTCGCGTTCATCGTCCTCACTTTACGCGACATCTTCCATACGCTCTTTGCACCATCCGGGACTGGCGCAATGAGTAGCTTTGCCGCTCGGCATGTATGGCGTGCCTTCCGGCGGTTCGCACGTCATCGATCGGGAATGCTGGCACTGGCCGGACCCCTTGGCCTGCTGTGCATTATCGCGCTCTGGGCGCTCGCGCTGATCCTAGGCTGGGCCCTGATCATCTGGCCACACCTGCCTGAAGGTTTCCTGCTCGCCCCGGGGATGGAGCCTGACCAAAATGGCGGGTTCCTGACCGCGTTCTACCTTTCGCTGGTCACGCTGGCCACGCTCGGATATGGAGACATCACTCCGAAAAGCTCCTGGCTCAGGATTCTTGTGTCCGCGGAAGCGGTGGTCGGCTTTGCATTGATGACCGCCGCGATCTCCTGGATTCTCTCGGTCTACCCAGTACTTGCCCGTCGGAATCACCTTGCCCGGGAGGTCCTGCTCCTCAGGCGGAGCGAGCGACATGGCAGTATCACGCTCACGGGCACCGCCAACCAAGGTCTTGACGCCGTCCTGCTCAACCTCACGGATCAGGTGATCGCATTTCAGAACGATCTCGCCCAGAGTCCCATCACGTATTACTTCTACAATGCGAATCCTCATTCAGCGATCGAAGTGGCACTGCCAGAACTGGCGTCGATCGCCCGTGATGCGCGCGACGATCATTCGCCTTCTGTCAGATTTCAGGCGGCCCTGCTGCTCGAGGCGCTCACGGAGCTCGCCAGTTACCTGGGAGAGACGTTCCTTGAGGGCGAGGCCGAGACGCTGGAAGAGATGCTGACCGCATACGCCGCCGACCACGGGCGTGAGCTCTCGGATGCCGCCGGTGAAGACGACGTCGCGGTAGACGCGCGGACGGAACGTCTGAGGTAAGCGGATCACGCCACTGAACCAAGGCCCACTCACTCTCTTCCTGCCCCTCTTTCTCGCCCCTGGCTATCAAAGACCAGGCATTATGCCGTATATTGTTGATGGGACTTTTGAGTGAGAACACCATGAAATAGATGGACCGGCCATGATCCTTTCGCTCCCTGCTGATGGTCAGACAACGCTCCCCGTTCCTCCCAACCGGCTTGTCGGCCGGGAGCAGGATTGCACAGCGCTCGCTAAACTGCTGGAAGACCAGCATACCCGTCTGGTCACACTTACCGGCCCGGGCGGTGTCGGGAAAACACACCTGTCACTGGAGCTGGGAGCTACGGTTGCATCACGCTTCCCCGACGGAGTGGTGTTTGTGTCCCTGTCTTCGATCCAGGATCCGGAACTCGTCCTTCCGGCCATTGCCCAAGCCCTTGGGCTGCGCGAAACCGCCGGTCAACCGCTGGTTCACCTGATCCGCGATGCCATAACGGGTCAAGATATGCTGATCGTGATCGACAACTTCGAGCAGGTCATGCAGGCGGGACCGCATATAGGCGTTGTGTTGGCAACCACCAGGACGCCCAAATTTCTGGTGACCAGCCGTTCCCCGTTGCGTCTCCGCATGGAGCGTGAATACCCGGTCCGTCCGCTCCCTCTGCCTCCGCCCCTTCTTGCCTCAACCACCGGATCGCTGGAGGACAATGCTGCCGTCGCGCTGTTCGTGGAGCGTGCGCAGGCGGCACGTCCTTCGTTCGCGTTGACTGACACGAATGCAGCGGCGATCGTGGAGATATGCAGGCGGCTTGACGGTCTACCTCTCGCGATCGAGCTCGCTGCGGCGATGACGCGCGTGCTATCGCCCCATGCACTACTCGCCCGGATGGAGCACCGGCTGTCACTGCTGATAGCGGGTGCCACAGACCTGCCGGATCGACAACGCACACTTCGGGACACGATTGCCTGGAGCCACGATCTGCTCACCACTGAAGAGCAGATGGTCTTCCGGCGACTTGCGGTCTTCGTGGGCGATGCATCACTTGACGCAATTGAAGCCGTCGCCGGTGACCCTGGTGCTGCCAGCGGCTCGACCACTGCCATCCAAAAGATTGATGTACTCTCGGTGGTCTCCTCCCTTGTGAACAAGAGTCTAATCGTACAGATGGAGGATGGCGATTCAACAGAATCCTCCATGGATGCTCCACGGTTCCGGATGCTGGCGACGATCCAGGAGTTCGCGACGGAGCAACTCGAGGCAAGTGGTGAGGTCGAGGCTGTTCGTCAGCTGCACCTGGACTGGCTTATCAGGTTCGCCGAAAAAGCGGAGCCGCAACTCACCGGCCCTGACCAGGCGCAATGGCTGGTGTGGCTTGACGCGGAACATGACAACATCCGCGCCGCGCTGACCTGGGCCCAGGCTCACTGCCACCAGGAGGGTATGCGCCTCGCCAGCATGCTTTGGCGTTACTGGGCCACACATGGCCTGCTCACCGAGGGCCACACATGGCTGTGCAGGTTCCTCGATTCACCCGCCCATGCCGAGGAAAGCGTCCGGGCAAAGGCGTTCAGCAGCCTGGGGAACCTCTCACTCGATCTTGGTGATTATCACGCTGCATCGGAAGCCTATCAGGAAGCCCTGGACGCATGGGAACGGCTCGGACATACGCGCGGGATCGCCGACGCGCTCAACGGACAGGGGCTGGTGGACTGGTACCGGGGTGACTATGACTCCGCAAGGCGTCGTCACGAGCGAAGCCTGGAGCTGCGCCGGAGCATAGGTGACCGGTTCGGCCAGGGGAACTCGCTGACCAATCTGGGCAACGCGGTCAAGGATTCTGGCGATCCGGTCGCCGCCCGGGAACTGCATCAGCAGGCGCTGGCGATCCGGCAAAGCCTCGGCCATCGCGTTGGTGTAGGGTATTCCTACCTTAACCTCGGACACGTCGCGCGTCGCCTCGGGGACGTTGCCGAAGCTCGTGCCATGTTCAGCAAGTGTCTCGATACGTTTCAGGATATTGGGGACACGCTCGGTGTCGGCTATGCGCTTCACGGGCTCGGGCTGGCGGATATGCTTTCCGGTGATGCGCGGCAGGCTGGAGTGAATTTCCTCGGAGCCCTCGAGATCCGGTTGGGACTCGGGGATCGACGTGGTGTCGTGGAGAGCATTGAAGGCATTGCATCTGTCGCCGCTTCACTGGGCCAGCCACCTGTCGCTGCAACGCTGTTCGGCGCAACGAGCGCACTTCGGGAGCAGATCGGCGCGCCCTTGCCTGCGCCTGATCGGCCGCGCCATGAAAAGCTGGTCGAATCGGTTCGCCGGTCGTTGCCTCTGGCGGCGTTCTCCTCCAGCTGGAAGACAGGAACCGGGCTGTCGCTGCCGGAAGCGGCGGACCTGGCCCTGTCTGCTGCCCGGGAGGTCACCTCGGCTCCGGAACAACCCGCGAGCATGCTCAGCGGGCGTGAAGTTGAAGTGCTGCAGCTGGTCGCTGCGGGTATGACGAATGCCCAGGTCGCGGAACAGCTCTTTCTGAGTCGTCGCACCGTCGACGCCCACCTCCGCCGCATCTATGACAAGCTCGACCTCTCCTCGCGGGCTGAAGCCATTCGCTTTGCGATGGACGGCGGTTTCGTCTAAGCCCGTCCTCTCCGATCCCAATCAGGAACACACGTCCACCCC
>DASYWM010000119.1:0-15972 GCA_035936075.1 Thermomicrobiales bacterium | reverse complement strand
TGCCCAGCGATTGTCTTCGGGGGACGTGGAGTCGGTGCTACTGCCAGTGCCCACCGCCTCATCGACTCTCTCTTCCGAGTGCCACTTGCTCGACCAGTCGGAGTCCTCGCTGCCCCTCACGTTCTGCGCCTCTGCTTCGGCACTCGGCTCCGCCTCTCCCGCTGTCCATGGTGATCCCGACGACCATGCCGCTGCAGGCGCTTCGTCTCCATTTTCTGGTCGCGGGTCCTGGACCGTCTCCTCCCAATGTGGCGGAGGGGTAACGGCATCCCTCTCCGTGGTGATGTCTCCATCCTCGATTGCCGGCGTCGCAACTGACGTCTCTTGGGTCGAGGACGCACTGTTCCACGAGGAATCCGTCGGCCCGGTAGACTCCTGATCAAGGTTGAGACGGGTGCCGCAAGACGTGCAGAACTTCGCGCCAGGTCTGGTGGCCGCGCCGCAGTTGGAACATCGCTCCATGGTGAACCCTCCTGGTGGAACGCCGATCGCGAAACAGGCTGTGCTCTCTGCCCGCTACAATCGCATGCTCCCTGCCCGATTGTCGACCCTGCGGAGGTAGGGATGGTTTGCCCGCTCCAGGTGACGGGGTTATCGCCATAGCCTGTATGCACCACGCATCAGAGCAAGAACTCCCGGACCAGGCTGATGAGCGCTCCCGCCGCAACGAGGACCGCCGAGTTGACCTTGTAGCGGATCAGCAATGCGAGAGCTGCAAGGAAGAGGACGGCGGTCATGATATCGACGACCGCATCTTGCGCGAGGATGACGGCGACCGCCGCCATCAGACCCACCGCGGCGACGTTGATGCCATCCAGAAGTGGGCGTACCCACGTGAGTCCCATCAGCCGGTCGATCAGTGCATGGGCGATCCCGACGAAGATAAACGCTGGCAGAAAGATGCCGAGCGTAGCGAGGACGGCGCCGGGGAACCCGCCGACGACATAACCGACAAAGGTTGCCGTCGTGAAGACCGGTCCGGGGGTGAACTGACCCACAGCAACCGCGTCCAGGAGTTGCTTCTCCGACAGCCATCCAAGACGCTCGACGAAATCGTTCTGCAGGAAGGCAACGAGCACGTAGCCCGAGCCATAGAGCACGCTGCCGATCTTGAGGAAGGTCAGGAAGAGGCGGAGGGCAGAATAGGGAACGGTCGCGACATCCGCGAGGACGAGCGAGAACGCGCCCGGCACGAGAAATGGGGCGACGAATGATGATGCCGACGACCGGTGCCCGGACGCCAGGATGCGCTGCATGAGGAACGCGACCAGCGCCCCGCCGAAGAGCAGCAGGATCTCATTACCACCAAGCAGATAGAGCACAAATACCAACGCGCCGACAATCGTGAGCGGCAGTGTCTTGAAGGCCGTCTTGCCGAGGTTCCAGATCGCTTGCATGACGACCGCGAGGACGACTGGCTTGATGCCGCGCAGCAGCCACTCCCCCTGCGTCGTCGTTCCGTAGGACATATAGAGCCAGGCGAAGAAGAGCGTGATTGACGCCGCCGGGAGGATAAACGCGGCTCCGGCGCCAATCAGTCCCTTGATGCCGGCCCGTTCCCGGCCAATGTGGATCACGAGCTCAGTTGAGTTCGGCCCCGGGATCAGGTTGGTAATGCCCATCAGATCGAGGAAGCGCTGCTCCTCAACCCATCTGCGTCGCTCGACGACCTCTTGCCTCAGCATCGCAATATGGGCTGCCGGTCCACCAAAGGCGATGCAGCCAAGCTTGAAGGCGACAAGCACAACTGAGCGAAGGGCGCTTTCGGCCATGTAACGTACTGGCTCCGGGGTATCGGTCTCGTGACGATCAACAGGGTCAGTATGCCGGACGAACCCCGTTGCCGGTGTGCCGGTACCGACCGGTTTATCCTCCCGCGCTCAGCACCCTTGGCAAGGTGCTGAGCTGAGGAATGGGGCAAGGTTGGACCATGATGGCTTCGCCCTGCGACAATAGGGCGCATGAGTATTCGGGCCGGTGAGCCGATTCAAGGCGCAGGCGCGTGGTATCCAGACAGGAAGAGCAAAGCATCGATGGCAAACGTACTTGTCGGGCATCGGGTCGTCCGCACATATCAGGTCGGGGTCGGGACGGCGGTTTCCTTCGAGGTGGCGGCAAATCAGCTGATACAGATCATCGATCTTGCCGGTCACCAGGTGGCCGGGTTTGTCGCGTACGGCGGTGAGGATCGCCGGGAGCGACTCTCCACCTCCACGACGATGACGGCGAACGCCTCGATTGTGTTGAAGAAGGGCGACAAGCTGTACGGTACCGATCGAACCGCGCTCTTCGAGGTTATGGACGACACAGTGGGGCGGCATGACCTGATCACGGGCCCACTGCCGGTGCCTGAGACAACCACCACGGCAACGACCGTACAGCCAACCTCACGCGATTCGCTCATCGCCGCTGCGAATGAGGCAGGACTGAACGGCGTGGATGTCAGTGATCCGGTCAACTGGTTCAAGCATGTCATTATCAAGCAGCGTGGCGAGCTGGAGGTGAAGGAGTCCTTCTCCGAGCGGGGGGATACCGTCGTGCTGCGCGCGCTGACCGATGCCGTGGTCCTCGTCTCGAATTCCTACCATGAGCGCCGCCCCGGGGTGACAGCCGGCAAGACCGCTGTCGACAAGGAGGGCGAGTTGATCGTCCGCGTGTACGCCTGAGTCGCGGTACGCCGCCCAGCTCCTGCCCCCGGAACGTCGTCCGGGGTTCTTTCTTCCCGTCTCGGCTAACCGTCGCCTAAAACACAACGATCAGCGTGACCGCGTTCACGACAAGAACGATCATGAGCACGACGATGAGCGTGATCAGGTCAGGCTTGTTGAGGATGCGTGCCCGTTTGCTGTCTGCTGGTTCCATGCCGATTCTCTCCGGATCGACCGGCAACGTCCGACAAACCGGAACACCGCTCGAATCACAAACTTATCCCGACACCGGGTTTGTCTCCGGTATGGTACCTATGTCGTGGATGGAATTGCATCCACACCCTGATAAGGACCACTACATGGCGAGCGAATCAACGGCATCCGCAGGCGAACAAGCCACTCACCACCTCCTCATTATGGCTTATGGCGGGCCGGACAAGATAGAGGATGTGCGGCCCTATCTCCTCGATGTACGCCACCACCGCCCCACCTCAGAGGAGGTCTTTCACGAGATCGAGGAGCGCTACAAACTCATCGGTGGCCGATCACCCATCCTGGAACTTACCCGTGCCCAGGGTGACGGTATCGAGCAGGCATTGAATGAGCAGGCCCCGGACGGCGAGACCTGGAAAGTCTGGGACGGCATGCGCCACTGGTACCCCTACATTTCGGAGACGCTCTCCAAAATGAAGGAGGCCGGGGTCGAGCGTGCCGTCACCCTGGTCATGGCCCCGCACTACTCGAGGATGTCGATCGGCGCCTACAACAAGGCCGTGGATGATGCCGCTTCTGGTATCGAGACAGTCGCAATCGACCGCTGGAATCTCCTGCCGGGCTATCTCGACGCACTGGAAGAGCGCATCAATGACGCATTGCAGAAGTTTCCTGAGGATGTGCGGGACAATGTGCCGGTGATTTTCACTGCGCACAGCCTGCCAGAACGCATTCGCGAATGGAACGATCCCTACGAGAGCGATCTGGAAGCGACCTATGTGGCAATGAAGGACCGATTCCCGGGACATCCGGCCGAATGGGCCTTCCAGAGCGCGGCAATGACCAGGGACCCATGGCTTGGCCCGGACGCAAGCGAGGTGATCGACAGGCTCCATCGTGACGGGGTCGAGCATGTGCTGATCTGTCCGGTAGGCTTTGTCTGCGAGCACGTCGAGATTCTCTACGACATCGATGTCGAGTTCGCGCAGCAGGCGAGGGGGTTGGGCATGCAGCTTGAGCGCATCCAGATGGTCAACGACCATCCGAAGATGATGGCCGGCCTGGCCCAGCTCGTCCGTGATCACGCGAGGAATGCGGACTGGGTAACGGCGTAATGCAAACGGTTGCGGTTGTCGGCGGCGGCATCAGCGGCTTGGCGGCCGCCTACCGGCTGGTGACATCCGGTCAGGACGTTAGGGTCCTCGTGCTCGAGGCCAGCGACCACCTGGGCGGCATTGTGCGGACAGAGCACGTCGACGGGTTCACCATCGATGGCGGACCGGATTCCTTCCTCTTGATGAAACCACGCGGGATTGGACTGGCCCGGGAGCTCGGGCTGGAGGATCGCCTGCAGTGGACCAATGAGGCAAACCGTGGCTCATTCCTCTACCGAAAGGGCGCACTCCATCCGCTGCCTGAGGGCCTGACCGGGCTGATCCCGACCAAACTGGCGCCGATGGTCAAGACGCCGCTCGTCTCGCCTCGCGGCAAGGCGAGAATGGCGCTGGATTTCGTGCTCCCGTCTCGCAAGGGGGATGGCGACGAGTCCCTTCGGGCGTTCATCAGCCGCCGGCTTGGTCCCGAAGTCTTCGACAACCTGATCGAACCCCTGATGGCTGGCATCTACTCAGGGGATGGCTCGCAACTGAGCCTGGCAGCGACCTTCCCCCAGCTGCGTGCTGCCGAGAAGGAGCATGGAGGACTCATCAAGGGCGTACTGGCTGGGCGCAAGCAGCAAACCATGCGTGCTGTCGGTCACCAGACGAGGCAGGGGTTCGTGAGCTTCCGGACCGGCATGCATGAATTGCCGGACGCCCTGAAGACCGCTATCGAAACTCACGGCGGTGTCATCAAGACCCGTCGCCGTGTGACACGCATCGACCAGATGGACGACGGTCGGTTCGTCGTGGCACAGGACGGGGAGAACCGGGCCTGGTCTGATCTCTTCGACAAGGTGATCCTCGCCGCGCCGGTTTGTGTGCAGGCCGGATTGCTGCAGTACCTGGATGCCGAGGCTGCGCACGCGATGGCGGAGATTCCGGTCGCCTCCTCTGCGGCGGTCCTGCTGGGGTACCGGGAGACTGGCGAGGTGATCGCCCCCCGGGACTACGGCTATCTCGTGCCGCGCGTCGAACAGCGACCCATCAAGGCCATCACATGGCTTTCCTCGAAATGGGAGGACCGGGCACCGGAGGGGCATTTCCTGGTGCGGGCCTTCATCGGACGCGTAGGCCAGCAGGAGGTGCTCCAGCACTCCGACGATGAGCTCGTTGGGCTGGTTCGCCAGGAACTTCGCGAGGTCAGCGCTATCTCCGGCGATCCGGTCGTGCAGCGCGTCTATCGTCTGAATGAGGCGATGCCACAGTACACGGTAGGACATCTGGAGCGGGTGGCCCGGCTCGAGGCAGCACTAGAACGGGTGCCGGGCCTGGAGATTGCCGGTAACATGCTGCGCGGAGTTGGTATCCCCGATATCATCGCCGCTGGTGAGTCGGCCGCCGACAGGCTTCTGGGGCGCCAGGACCCTGTGAGCAGCTGACCTCTCGCAGTCCCAAAAGTCGGTTGGGTCGCCACGCATCGCATCCTGGCACCGGCCACTGCCGTGGCATCGGGATCGCTCTCCGTGTGCCCCTTTTTCTCATATGGAGGTCCGCGGTGAACTGGGTCGTCTTGATCGTTGCCGGTTTTGTTGAGATGCTCATGGCGCTGTCGCTGAAGGAGAGCCACGGTTTCAGCCGGTGGACACCGAGCATCCTGTTCGTTGTGTTCGCAGTGCTGAGCTTCGCGATGCTCTCGTATTCCCTGAAAACGCTTCCTGTGGGAACCGCCTACGCGGTTTGGACCGGCATCGGTGCGGCGGGCACCGCGGTGTTGGGTATCGCCCTTCTCGGTGAGCCGCGGGATGCAGCACGTCTGGTTTCGATAGTTCTCATCATCGCCGGTGTGGTCGGGCTGCGGCTCGCGGGCGGCGGACCGTCCTGACGAAGCTCTCCCAGATCCGCCCTCTTTTGTTATGCTCGGGCATATCATCCACCAGGCACGCTGCTCCTCTGAGCCGAATTCAGCGCCCTTCGTCCCTGTGCGGGCGTGTTTTCCAGGAGGTCATGGACGATGAGAAGGTCAGGTGAGGGGTTCGCCGGAGCCGCGAAGAAGACTGATCGTCGGTCATTCCTGCGGGCGGCAGGTATCGGGGGGCTGACCGCCGCGGTTCTGCCATCAAGGGACCGCGTCGCCGGGGCGCAGGACGCTCTCTCCGATCCGGCGGATGCTGATTCCCGCATGGGCGCGCCCGGTGGTATATCGGTCTTCCCCGGGCATGGCACGATGACTGCATCACCCGCAACGGAAATCTCGTTTCGGGGGGTATCGATCGTATCTCTCGGTCCCGTTCGGGCCGCGGGATCAAAGAGCGGCGGGCACTCGGGCATCCTGAGCGAGCATGCCGACGGCCGTGGGGTCAGCTTCCTCCCGGATGCGGCTTTCGAGCCAGGAGAATCGGTGACCGTCTCGGCCGGTGTCGCGTTGCGGCAGAGTGCCGAGGGGTCGGTGGTGTTCACCGTCGCGCGACCCGCGACGAAGGTTGCTCCGGCAGCGTACCGGGAGGTCAACAAACCGGCGGGCCCAACGCAGACGTTTCGATCGCGGCCTGATTTGCGACCGCCTGTGATCGAGGTAACAACGGAGGCTGTGGACACTGCTCCGGGTCATATCTTTGTTGCGCCCAGGATTCCTGACGGCCAAAGCGGCGCGATGATCCTGGACCAGAACGGTGAGCTTGTCTGATTTGCGCCACCGGCCGTTGATCTCAGCGAGTGCAACGACTTCCGTGTCCAGGAATATCGTGGCCAGCCGGTTCTGACCTGGTGGGAGGGTGCTGCGCCTGTCGGATACGGCTTCGGTCATTTCGTAATCTGCAACAGCTCCTGCGAGCGAATCGCCGAGTTACAGGTCGGCAACGGCCTGCCCGGTGGAGATGTCCACGAGTTCCTGCTCACGCCTCAGGGAACGGCGCTCGTGGCTATCTATAACCCCGTGCTGTGGCATCGTTCCTCAATCGGTGGTCTTGACAATGTCACGGTTCTCGACGGAATCATCCAGGAGATCGAGATTGAGACCGGGCGGGTGCTCTTCGAGTGGCATTCACTGGATCACATCGATCTCGAGGAAACCTATATCGGCCCGCCGCGGAGGCTCAGCACCCCGCTCGACTATGTCCACATCAATTCGATTGAGGTCGATACCGACGGCAACCTGATCATCTCCGGCCGGCATACCCATGCCATCTACAAGATTGACCGGGTGACGGGCGAGATTATCTGGAGGCTCCACGGCAAGCGCAGCGACTTCCGGATAGGCCCGAACGCCCGTTTCGCCTGGCAGCATGACGCTCGAAGGCAACTGAACGGAACGCTGACGCTCTTTGACAACCACGAATCGGGTACAGGTGTTGGCGGCAACTCGCGAGGGATGGTGCTCGATCTCGATATGGGGACGATGACTGCGACCCTGACGTATCAGTACATTCATCCGACGGCGATTCTATCCGTAAGCCAGGGAAATATGCAGGTGCTGCCGAACGGCAACCTCTTCGTCGGATGGGGAAGCGCACCGGTTTTCTCGGAGTTTGGGCCGGAGGGTGATTTGCGGTTCAACGGTCGGCTGCCCGGGGGCGTGATGTCCTATCGGGCCTATCGCGCACCGTGGTCCGGCCACCCGGTTAACCCGCCTGATATCGCCGTGGGTGCGGTCACCGGTGACCGTGCTGCGATCTACGCCAGTTGGAATGGTGCAACCGAGGTTTCCCGCTGGAGGGTGCTTTCCGGTTCCGGCCCTGATCGCATGCGTGCGCTTGGTCCGGCTACCCTGCCACGTACCGGCTTCGAAACGAGGATCGAGACCCGGCTCAGCGAGCAATATGTTGCCGTGCAGGCGCTTGATAACATGGGCAATGTGCTCGGGACATCGGAAGCCGCAAAGGTAAAGTAAGCGCGGCTTCTGCTCGACCCCGGGAGAGACAATGCACCCTACAGTGCGGCATGTATCGGGATGCGACATCCGGCACACGATCTCATAATTCCGCGCTTATCTCGCCGTAGTCTGGATGCTGTATGGGTCCAATGTCCTCATAGGGCCAATTGCTGAAGAAGGCCTTGCCGACGATATCCTCCATCGGGACTGGTCCAAAGAATCGCGAGTCCTCACTGTCCCTCCGGTTGTCGCCGAGGACATAAACGTGTCCTTGCGGGATGGTGATGGAGCAGTGCGTCGGAACGTAACATCCGGTAACTGCGCCGTTGATGTAATCCTCCACCAGCGGCTCGCCGTCGACGATCACGATGCCCTCGGTGTAGGTGATCGTTTCCCCCGGCAGGCCGATGATCCGTTTGATATACGGCGCAGAGCGGCTTGTGCGATCGGATTCAAGCACGATGATGTCGCCCCGCCGGGGGTCACCAAATGGATAGATGTCGCCGAGCGCCGGTAAGTCGACGTGGGCATAGGCCGATCGATTGACGAAGAGCCGATTGCCATTGGCAATCGTCGGCGACATGCTCGCGCCATCGACCTCATAGGGTTGGAAAAACATCCGTACCCCGGCGAAGACGACCAGCACGATGAGCAGCAGTGGTTTCAGCTCGCGTAGCAGGCGGAATCGCTGGCGCGGCCCCGGTCCTTTCGGTGGGAGCACCAGGGGGAAGCTGTCCATGCCCTGCTCATGCTGTGATCGGATGTCGTTGGCGTTGGTGCCTACCCGGTGGCCAGTGGTCATCGTGACATGATGGCACATCTTGCTGGCGGGTATCCAGAGAAGTAGCATGGACTGTACGGACACCATCGACAGGCGGTCCGCACAGATTTGCCCCAGGTTGGGAGTCGTCCATGCCGTCGCGCCATTTCCTACGAGCAACCGCTCTCATGCTCCTGTGTGTGTATATCGGCCTTGGATCAGTTGCCGCGGCGGCACCTGGTTCGTTTCAGTGGTCGACATTGGATCAAACGCTTGGTTCGCTGTCTACGTCGAGCAACTTGCTCGTCGCCGAGTTCCGCGGCAGCACCTGCCAGACGATCCACGGTCGTAATCAGGATCAACGGCTGGCCATCGCATCCACCTTCAAGATCTATGTGCTAGGCGAGCTTGCACGGCAGATCCAGCTTGGCTCGGCAGCGTGGGATGAGGGGACAGAGGTGACCGATACGCTCCGCTCGATGCCCTCGGGAGACTACGCGTTTGTGCCAGCAGGGACGAGGGTCACCCTGAGGGAACTGGCTCAGGCGATGATCTGGCAGAGTGATAACACCGCGACCGATCACCTGATCGCCCGGCTTGGCAGGGAGAATGTCCAGCGCGCCTTCCAGGCTTACGGACATGGTGATCCATCGCTGAACGCTCCCTTGCTTCTGACGAAAGAGATGTTTGGTATCAAGATGAGCCAATCCCCGGAATGGATGTCTGCCTGGTCGGCAGCGCCTGAGGACGTCCAGTTGGCAATGTTGGAAGAGACGATCGACCCGATGCAGATCAACCCATCCGGTGGCTGGGGCATGTGGAATGGCCCCACGGCGATCGATGGCATCGAATGGTTCGCCTCGGCCGATGATCTCTGCCGGGCGACGGCGGCGCTCTGGTCAATGGGTGCGCAGCCGGGTCTGGAGCCGGTGAGGGATATCCTGACGGGCAATCGCTATGGTGTCACCGATACCGGCGCATGGCCCCGTGCCGGGTACAAGGGCGGCTACGAGGCGGGCGTTGTAAACATGACATTCGTGCTTGAGCGCAATGACGGCCGCGTCTTTTTCGTCTCCGCTGGTTACAACGACCCGGTTCGCGTGGTAGATACCGGAACCGCCCGCACCTACCTCGAGCCTGTATTCGGATGCCTGAAAACCTATACCAGCGACTATGCCTGCGGTGGCTGACCGTTGTGCGGCTGAGCCTGGCTGCAAGCGATGACGAGCCCCGGCTAACAACGCGAGAGGTCGTTGCAGACAGGCAATCACCATCTCACAATGAACTTGCCTGCGTGGCGCCATATCCTTGCTCCCTCAAGCCTGGTGCCTATGGAGGCGATTTCCTGCACACTTGCTGTAGCGGTTAGCGTTGGCAGAATCCGGTGCCCGTCTATGTAACCGTGTCCCTGGTTCTTGGACCAGATACCCATTAGCACGAGTGTGTACCTTCTCCCATCCTGGGGAAAGGTTGCCCGATTTCTTCGCAGAATCGTCGAGGAGGTATTCCGGATCGATGAATGAACGCGATGTATCGGGCAATGTGTCGACCTGGTCTGTCATTCTCGGCGTGCTGCTGGGAGTGCTGCTCTTTCTCGGCTCGGCCTACTCAGGGAGCTCGATTGCGGGATTGGGCGTCGTGCTGTTGGTGCTTGCCTATGTAATCGTGCTCTCGGCGATCGGGCGCGTGAACGTCTTTCAGGTGCTGTGGGGAGGGATGGCCGACGAGAGCGATCCCGAAACCAACCAGCGTGTGATCTTGCTGGCGACGGTCGTGATCGCCCTCGTGGCCGTTGGTGTCCTTGTCTACGACCTCGCGTCAGAGAGTGACTGGGGATGGTTCTCCTGGCTGGGCGCTGCAATCGCGATTGGATATCTTGCTGTTGTCGGGTGGCATCATTCCAGAAGCCAATGAGAACCGGACTAGGGACTCCGAGTGACAGCGGCAACGGCAACGACGCATTGAGATCGGATGAATTGCACCAACGGCGTGCGCAAGAAATGCGAAGGGGTTTCATCGTGACACATCTACTAGCCCGATTCGCTCGCACGCTGCCAGGTTTGGTGTTGCTTCTCGAGGTGGTTCTGGCCCCGGTCGCTATCGCCGCGCAGGACATGCCCACAGCCTTCGATCCGGCGACTTTCGACGTTGGCCTGGAGCCCATCGCCGATGGATTCGTGCAGCCGCTCTTTGTGACAGACTCGAACGATGATACCGGTCGGCTCTTCGTGGTCGAGAAGGGAGGAACGATCCGCATTATCGTGGGTAACGAGGTGATCCAGACGCCCTTCCTCGACATCACCGACCGGGTAGGCGACGACGCCTACGAGCAGGGACTGCTGGGGTTGGCGTTTGCCCCGAACTACGCGGAGTCCGGGCTTTTCTACGTCAACTACACCGATCGTGCGGGCAACTCCGTTGTTTCGCGCTTTTCGGTAAGTGGCGATCCCAATCTCGCCGACGCCGGAAGCGAAGAGCTGCTGCTAAGACAGCAGCAACCCTATGCGAACCACAACGGCGGCATGATGATGTTCGGGCCCGACAACTATCTCTATATCGGCTTTGGCGACGGCGGCTCGGGTGGTGATCCCCAAGGCAACGCACAGCGTCTCGATACATGGCTCGGCAAGATCCTGCGGATCGAGGTTGATCCTCGGTACGTCCCCGAAGGCCAACCTTATGGCATTCCCGAGGACAATCCCTTCGCGGGGGAGGAGGGTGCACTGCCGGAGATCTGGGCCCACGGTCTGCGCAACCCGTGGCGGTTCAGCTTTGATCGGGAGACCGGCGACTTCTGGGTTGGCGACGTGGGGCAGAACGCGATCGAGGAGATCAACTACGTGCCGATCAATGCCGTCCCGGGGCAGAATTTTGGCTGGAATATCACCGAAGGCACGGTGTGTTACCTGGAGCCTGGGTGCGACACGAGCGGATTCCTACAGCCGGTGCTGGAATACACCCATGACGTGGGTGGCTGCTCGGTCACGGGCGGGTATGTCTACCGCGGTGAGGAGATGCCAGATCTGGCGGGAACCTATCTGTTCGCAGACTTCTGTAGCGGACTGCTCTGGGGCGGCGGGCAGGATGCCAGCGGTGCCTGGGCGATGTCCGCGCCGATCGAGACAGGGCTGTCCATCTCATCCTTTGGCGAGGATGACGCAGGGAATCTCTATGTTACCGACCTTGGCGACGGTGTGGTCTATCTCGTGGCGCCACCACTCTGATGGCCGTCCTGATGCGTGCCGGGAGGCCGGAGGATGTGCCGCTGCTGGCTCCAATTGAGCAAGCGGCCGGTCGGCTCTTCCTGGAGGTGGGCATGCCGGAGATTGCCGGTGACGATCCCGTCCCCGAGGAAATGCTCTTGCAGGGAGTGGATGCCGGGCTGCTGTGGGTCGCGGTCGACGAGGGCGAGAGCCTGGCACCGGCTGGCTACCTCCTCGCGAAGAACCTGGACGAGAGTCGTCATATCGAGCAGTTGACAGTACATCCCCGTTATGCCCGCCAGCGTATCGGTTCCCGGCTGATTGATGCCTGTGGGGAGGGGGCGATGGCATCCGGGTTCCGCTCGCTGACCCTGACCACATTTCGTGATGTTCCCTGGAATGCTCCCTACTACCGACGCATCGGATTTGTAGAGGTGCCTGATACAGAGTTGTCGCCGGCTCTCCGGGAGATCGTGCAGCATGAGCACGACGCGGGGCTCGACCGTTGGCCACGGGTCGTCATGCGGCGGACGTTGACACATTGAGTTCTCCAGGTAGGGATCAGCAGAATGCCCCGGATCCTGTCGGTGGACGGAATCCGGGGCATTTGCCTTGTGGGGAAGGAAGACAGCCTGCGTTGGAAGGGTCTCTTGCTTCCCATCGGCATCAACTGGTGATGCGGTTACGTGTGCCGTCTTCTATCTGATTTGAACGCCAGCGGCGCCCAAAAGGTTCCGCGACAAGCGGAAATCCGGCTCTCATCCATACGGAGCCCCGGGTGTTGTGGCCTGGGGCTCCCCTTGGTTCAATCGGCGCGGGAATGATCGCTAGATCTTGCCAAGCGCCTGCTCTAGGTCGGCAATGAGATCGCCGACCGATTCAAGTCCGATCGAGAGGCGCAGGTAATCTGGCGAGACACCGGTCGCGACCTGCTCCTCGTCCGTCAGCTGGGAATGGGTGGTCGTTGCAGGGTGAATGATCAGCGACTTGGCGTCGCCGATATTGGCGAGATGCGAGAAGATCTCGACACTCTCGACTACCTTGCGTCCTTCCTCGGCACCGCCCTTGACGCCGAAGCCGAGGATGGCTCCGAACAAGCCGTCCCTCCAGTACTTCGAGGCGATCTCGTAGTTCGTGTGGCTTGGCAGGCCCGGGTAGTTCACCCAATCCACCTTCGGGTGCTCATTCAGGAACTGGGCCACCTGCATCGCGTTCTGGCTGTGCCGCTCCATGCGGAGGGCCAAGGTCTCGGTCCCCTGCAGGAACTGCCACGCGTTGAACGGGCTGAGGGCCGCGCCGAGGTCACGCAGGCCTTGGGTGCGAACCTTCAGGGCGAAGGCCAGGTTACCGAACGCTCCGGAGAAGCTCAGGCCATGGTAGCTTGGGTCCGGGTCGACGAAGTCTTCCTTGAAGCGTGGAGAGGCGGTCCAATCGAAGTTGCCGGAGTCGACGACGATTCCGCCGATCGAGGTGCCGTGTCCGCCAATGAACTTGGTGAGCGAGTGGACCACGATGTCAGCGCCGTGGTCGAACGGGCGGATCAGATACGGCGTCGGCATCGTGTTGTCGATGACCAGCGGCACGCCGTGCTCATGGGCAACATCTGCGACGGCCTGAATGTCGAGGGTCAGCAAGTCCGGGTTACCGATAGACTCCGAATAAACGGCCTTGGTCTTGTTCGTGATCGCACCCCGGATGGCGTCCGGCTTCCCTTCCACGAACTTCACGGTGATGCCCATGCGCGGCAGCGTGTAGTGGAAGAGATTGTAGGTGCCACCGTAGAGGCTGTTGGTCGAGACGATCTCGTCTCCTGCCTTGGCAAGGGTCAGGAGGGTGAGTGTCGTGGCGGCCTGGCCTGAGGAGACGGTCACTGCCGCGACGCCTCCCTCCAGCGCGGCGATGCGCTTCTCGAGGACATCATTGGTCGGATTCATGATCCGGGTGTAGATGTTTCCGAACTCCCTGAGTCCAAAGAGATTGGCGGCGTGTTCGGTGCTGTTGAACACGTACGAGGTTGTCTGATAGATCGGCACGGCCCGTGAGCCGGTAGTCGGATCAGGCTCCTGACCCGCGTGCAGTGATTCGGTCTCGAAGCCAAGCTGCTTTTCATCAACCATGGTAGATATATTCTCCCTTTCAAGAACGGCTGTTTCCTGAATACAACAATATCAGGTGCGTCGGCTCATGCTTCCGCGATTGCCCGCGTCAGTAGATGACCTGCATCAACCCGTCACGCGCACGGTGGCGCGACGTCGCAAGGAGATCCCGTAATCTCATCCACTTGCTCCATCGGTGAGTGGCGTCAACGTGTCCGGCGCTCCAACATAGTCCATGAAGTGGTCGATGATCGGGTTGAGCTCATTCCAATCCTTCAGGAAGGCATCGTGCCCGTTGGGGGACTCGATCTCGCAGAAGGTGACGTCCTTGCCCCGGTCGCGAATCCGGTCAGCAAGAAGACAGATGTCTTCCGAGGGGAACAGCCAATCAGAGCTGATGCCGACAAGCAGCAGGGGTGCTGTGATTTGGTCGAACCAGTAATCATCACCACCGTCCCGGCCGACATCGTAGAGGTCCATTGCCCGGGTCAGATAGAGATAGCTGTTCGCGTCGAAGCGCTGGGCAAGCGCCCGGCCGTGGTAGTGCAGATAACCCTCGACATCGAAGGTTGGTCCAAAGGACGGATAGAGCGTCGGGCGGCTGGCCGGGTTGCGTCCGAATCGGCTGCCAAGGCTTTCACGGCTATGGTAGGTCGTCATCGCGGCCATGCGGGCGATCGCGAGACCCTGTTCCGGGAAGACGCGATGTTCGACGTAATCTCCGTCGCGCCAATTGGGGTCGGCCATGATGGCGCGGCGCCCTATCTCGCCATGGATGGCGATGCCGAGAGCGCTCAGCGCACCGCTGGCCGCGATCACGCCAGCACCACGAACAAGCTCCGCATGCCGGGTAGCCCACTCCAGTGCTTGCAGACCCCCGATCGAGCCACCGATGGCAACGAGTTTTTTGATACCAAGCTGATCGACGAGCCTGCGTTGTACGTTGACGATGTCGCCGATCGTGATAAGGGGAAAGCGTGTTCCCCAAGGTCGGCCCGAGGGATCGTGGGAAGCGGGTCCGGTGCTGCCCTGGCAGCCACCGAGGACATTGGCGCACATGACGAATGACTGGTCCGTGTCGATGGGTGAGCCAGGACCAATCACTGGCTCCCACCAGCCACCATCGTCGGCGGCGCGACTGTCCCCGGTCAGGGCGTGGAGAACGATGACCGCGTTATCGCCGGCGTCATTGAGCTTGCCCCACGTGCGGTAGGCGACGGTGACATCCGGCAGATGCCCGCCGAGCTCGAGATCCATCGGCCCGAACCAGGCGAGGCGCATGACGCCATCGCCCGAGGGAGCATATGACGGCACAATGTGCAGATGTCTCTGCATCGGGTCGTGCGTGGTGGTATGGATAGATGTTTCTGGCCGGTTCGTCATGGACGTGCCGCCTTCTCTCCTCAGTCTCTCATGGTCCAGAGGCGATGAGGTTCGGAGAGAGAATCCCGCGGGCTTAAGCCGAAGGACGGAGCGCTGGTGGCGGGGATCGAAAAACCCCCGTGCCAGAGCAGGGGGGCGAGTGCGTGCGCAGATCGCTGATCCCTTATCTCGCAGATCTCTCTGCCGGAGTTGGCACCTTACGCATCAGTCCTCTTCAGGATGCTTCGCAGGCTGCCGGGCTTCACAGGGCCGATTCCCTCCACCTCTCTGGATAAGGCAGTCTTCGATTGTTGCGCAATGGTAGCGGCGTAGAAGCAGCGGCGTCAAGCTGTCTGCGCACGTGTGTCCGAAAGCGCATTCACGCGACTGCAGCAGCGTAATAGGCGAGGGCCTGCTTAAAGGCGAGTTTTGCATCCTCCAGCCGCGCCTCTTCACGCTCGAGCTCGCGCCGAAGGGCGTTCGCACGTTGGGCGATGACTGTACTGCCGAGTGTGGAGTTGAACCAGAGCGGGAATGTCTCGCTCGTGCGAAGTTGATGGATGCGGTCGACAAGCGCTTCCGCTTGCACATTCAGCCGCTCGCATTCGCGACGGGCCCAGGCAAGGCGGTGCGCGAGGTGGTTCGCGGACCAGCCGGGCAGCATCTGGTCGAGTTCCTGATCGAGAGCCCGCAACGCGTCGAGATCCTGGCACTGCCAGGCG
>DASYWM010000118.1:0-9681 GCA_035936075.1 Thermomicrobiales bacterium | reverse complement strand
GTCGCAAAAGTGGAAGTGCAGCGGACGCCCCTTGAACTGATGGCAACAGGCTCCGCGCTGGAACTCACCGAGATAGACGCCGAGGCCGTCCGGGCCCGATCAGACGAACTGTTGAACACCAATACGACCACAATCAAGGGTGGCATCTGGGGACTTCCATACGAGTATGACCCCTTTGGCTACATCTACAATGCTGACATGTACCGGGAGGCAGGGCTCGATCCGGATAACCCGCCGAAGACATGGGAGGAGTTCCGGGCCGTCAACGAAGCCCTCAAGGCCGAGTTCCCCAACGCATGGACGATCTGCCACCCCCTCAAGAATCTCAACAAGATCCAGCCCCTGGTCTGGGGCGCGGGCGGGCGGTACTGGAACGATACGGTTCCCCCGACCGAGTCCGACGTGACGAATCAGGGCGCCATTGATGCTTACAACTTCTTTGACGAATGGGCGGAGAAGGGATGGCTGAACACTGAAGAGATAAGCACGGATCAGTCGATCCAGCACATGGTGTCGCGCCAATGCGCCGCCATCAATCTAAGCGCATCCGCCGTGCTCCTGTATGCAGCCAATGCCCCGGACACCGACTTCCGGGTGGCGGCATATCCGACCAAGGACGAGAGCTTCGAGCCGGCGAATTTCGCGGGCGGGAGTGCCCTGGTCATCCCGTCAACCGCCGAGCACCCGGAGGAGGCGCTGGACTTCGTCCTGTGGCTGACAAGCGAAGAAACACAACGCCTCAAGTGGGGCCTGGAAGGTGACCTGGGCGTCGCCGAGCAGGACATCTTCGACCAGGACCTGCCTACGAATGCTGACGCCGGGGAAGAGTTGGCCAAAGACCCCGCTTGGGAGAAAGCATTTGCGACCTATGACATCCCGACCCGGCCGGCTGGGGGACTGTCCCCAGTGTACTCCCGAGCGTACGAGGTGCTTGCCTCGATGCAAGAGCGGATCGCCTTGACCGATGTGGACGTCGAGGCGGAGCTCCAGGCCGCGGAGGAGGCGGTCCAGGCGCTCATCGACGGCAACATCGCGGAGATGCCAGAGCTCTACGAAGCGGTGGACAACGCAACCCCGGCCGCGACACCAGATGACATCGACGACACGTTGGTGGATGACGCGACCCCAGTCTCGACACCATAGGCGTGCAACGGGCCCTGGAGCGGCTGCTCCAGGGCCTGTCCTTACCGAACCAATTGCCAGTCACGCGACATGCTTGATGAGGGAGGGGGCAGGGATGGCGATTGCAGAGCTTGTAGAGCAACGCCCAATAACAACGGCAACGCGCAGGAAAAGGATGGCGAAGTCCATACGGAAGAGCCGTGCGGCCTATCTGCTTATGCTTCCCTTTCTCTTGCATTTCCTCTTCGTAGTCGCCTATCCCATGTTCTATTCGCTCTATCTCAGTCTCACCGAAGCCGGGCTCAACACGGACCCGGCATTTGTGGGTCTGGAAAACTTCACCACTCTCGCTCAAGACACGGACTTCAGGGCCGCCCTGGGCAACACCTTCTACTTCGCCTTCTTCGCGGTGCTTGGAGAAACCGTCCTGCCACTTGTCGTGGCACTCGTCATGAACCAGGCTCTGCACGGACGAGTCATCTTCCGCACGGCGTTCTTCCTGCCCGTAGCGACGTCGTGGGTTATCGTCTCGCTGATGTGGTCGGTCCTGTTCTCACGCAATGGGATCGTCAACGTCGGCCTTGCGTGGGTCGGCTTGTCGCAGCAGCCGTTCCTGGGCGACGGTCAACAAGCGATGTGGATCATCATCGCGATGAGTATCTGGAAGAATCTTGGATACTACATGGTGATCTATCTGGCGGCACTCCAAAGCGTCCCCCAGGACCTCGTCGACGCGGCATCGCTTGACGGGGCTGGGCCACTCCGCGTGATCTGGAATGTGACAATCCCGAGTATCCGCCCCGTTATCTACTTTGTGCTGAGCATCGCCACCATCGGCTCAATGCAGTTGTTCACGCAGCCCTTCATCATGACCAACGGAGGGCCTCTCAACGCAACACTCTCAATCGTGATGTTGCTCTACCGGAAGGGCTTTGTGGAACTGGCCTTCGGTTACGGATCAGCCATCGCGACCGTCCTGCTGGTGCTTCTGATCCTGCTGTCGCTACTCAACCGCCGCCTGGGCAATCTGATCGCTCACTAGAAAGGCACCGATCCATGGGTAGAGTGAATCGATTGCTCTTCTATCTCGTGCTGACTTTCTTTGCGCTTCTCGCGGCATTCCCCTTTTACTACATGATCGTCGGATCGTTCATGGATGCGGTGGAAATTTACTCCCGAACGCCGAATCTATGGCCTGCATCATTCGATTTCGACGCCTACGAACGCATCTTCAACAACGTGCCGATGGCCCGATACTTCCTCAACAGCGCCATCGTCTCGGGCGGCACCACCGTGATCGCCGTACTCGCATCCAGTGCGGCGGGCTACTGCTTCGCCCATCTCGATTTCATCGGCAAGCGGTTCTGGTTTGCGCTCGTATTGGCAACGCTCATCGTGCCGTTCCAGGCGCGTATCATCCCGCTCTTCGTGATGTTTACCAATTACAACCTGAACAACACCTATGCCGGCATCATGATACCCGGGCTGATCAGCGCGTTTGGTGTCTTCATGATGAGCCAGTTCTTTCAGTCCGTCCCCGCCGAGCTTCGCGAGGCCGCCATCCTTGATGGAGCGTCCGAGCTCGGCGTGTTCTTCCGCATCTTCCTGCCACTTGCCAAGCCGGGTGTCGCGACGTTGTCGGTATTTACTTTCATCAGTAGCTGGGATGATCTGCTGTGGCCCATGATCATTGCTCCTAACCCGGACATGCGAACCATCCAGGTTGGACTCGCGTTCATCCGGCAGACCGCGATGACTCCGGACCAGGTTATGGCAGCGATCGTCGTCGTCTCTATCCCGGTCATTATTGCGTTTCTGCTCGGCCAACGATACTTTGTGGCTGGAATTACGTCAGGTGCTGTGAAGGAATAGCATGGAAGGAGCAACCCGCACATGTGGACACTGACAGGCTTCGCCGATGAGATCTCACCGGAACTCGACGAGCAGGTCACGACCCTCGCGGCAGAGGAGATGCAGTACCTCGAGTTCCGGAGCGCCTGGGGCACAAACGTGCTTGACCTGAGTGATGAAGAGCTCAATCGCGCGAAGACAATGCTCGGCGCGGCCGGCATCGGCGTCTCCTCCATCGGCTCCCCAATCGGCAAGATCGGCATCACCGACGATTTCGCTCCCCACCTCGACCGTTTCGGCCGCGCGCTCGAGGTCGCGCATCGTCTTGAGTCGCCATACATTCGCATTTTTTCGTTCTTCATCCCCGAGGGAGAGGACCCGGCGTCACATAGGGAAGCGGTCCTCGAGCGCCTGCGGAGGCTTGTTAACGAGGCCGAAGGCACTGGGATCACGTTACTCCACGAGAACGAAAAGCACATCTACGGCGACGTACCCACCCGTTGCCTGGACCTCCTCACAACCATTAACTCGCCCACCCTGCGCGCGGCATGGGATCCCGCCAATTTCGTCCAGTGCGGCGTACGCCCTCACACCGACGGCTACGAATCCCTCCGACCATTCATCGACTATGTTCACGTAAAGGATGCGCGGCTCGCCGATGGGGAAGTTGTGCCCCCCGGAAAAGGTGATGGCGAAGTGCGGGAGACCATACGCGCCCTCAAGACGTCCGGCTTCGACGGGTTCTTCTCGCTGGAGCCACACCTGGCCCACGCCGGAGCCTTCTCAGGCTTTAGCGGGCCGGATCTTTTCCGCCTCGCCGTGCAGAGCTTCAAAACGCTGCTCCAGGAAGAGCATGTCGCATGGCGGTGATCTGGGGAAGTGCGTTTGGCGACATTACCGCGAAAGACATACTGCGCGTAGGAGACCAATGTGACAGATGAATGGCAGCTATCGCCGGACAGAAATTTCGATCCTGACCCAACACAACGGTCTATCGCCCGTGACCTCTACTCCTCGGTCAAGGACCTTCCCATTATCAGTCCCCACGGACACGCTGATCCGAGATTGCTTGCCGACCCCCAGGCGCAACTTGGGTCACCTGCGGAACTCTTCATCATTCCCGATCACTACGTCTTCCGGATGCTCTACAGCCAAGGCCACCAGCTAGAGGACCTTGGGGTTTCCCCGCGTGATGCAACCACCCTTGAGACTGACCACCGGCGCATCTGGCAGCGCTTCGCGGAGAACTTCCACCTCTTTCGTGCGACCCCGACAGGTCAGTGGCTGCGAGACGAGCTCATCGAGGTGTTCGGGATACAAGAGAAGCTGGATGGTGAGAGCGCTCAACGAATCTACGACGAACTCGACGCGAAGCTACGGCAAACGTCGTTCAGCCCCCGCGCGCTGTTCGAGCGATTCAACATCGAGACCCTTTCCACCACCGATCCGGCAACCTCCGCACTTGAGCATCACCAAACGCTCCAAGAGGAGGGATGGGGGCAGAAGATCCGCCCGACATTTCGTCCGGATGCACTGCTAAGCGTTGACAACGCGGGCTGGCAAAACAGCGTTGAGCAATTCTCGAACGTATCTGGCGTGTCAATCCAAGACTACAGTTCACTTATTCAAGCCCTTGAGGCACACCGGCAGTTCTTCAAGCGTATGGGTGCTACGGCAACCGACCACGGTGTCTTTACCCCACACACCCACCGGCTCTCGGATGACGAAGCTAACGCCATTTTTCAGCGTGCTCTCTCGGGCAAAGCCGACGCGACGGATACGGCGGAGTTTTCAGCTCACATGCTCATGGAAATGGCACGGATGAGCTGCGAGGATGGTCTCGTTATGCAGATCCACGCTGGCAGTTTCCGTAATCACAACCAGGGCCTCTACGAAAGGTTCGGGCCGGATACTGGGTCGGACATTCCGGTGGGAGTCGATTGGACTCGCGGAATGCGTGAATTGCTCAATGCGTATGGTGGTGATCCACGCTTCCGCCTGATCGTGTTTACGCTTGACGAGAGCACATACGGTCGTGAGCTCGCCCCTCTCGCCGGTCACTACCCCGCGCTCCTCCTGGGAGCTCCCTGGTGGTTCTATGACAGCCCCAATGGGATGCGTCGGTATCTGGACACTGTGATCGAGACCGCCGGTATCTACAACACTGCCGGCTTCAATGATGACACCCGTGCTTTTGCAAGCATTCCCGCCCGTCACGATATGTGGCGCCGCGTAACCTGCAATTGGCTGGCAGGTCAGGTAGCGACTGGAATCATTGATCAGGAAGACGCGAGCGAGATGGCTGCTGACTTCGCGTATCACCTTGCGAAGCGTGCATACCGGCTGGATGCAGAAACTGCTTAAGGGGAACCCCATTTACCGCTCGGCGCTTTCGCGATATTGCGTCGCCTGGCATGATGAGGTCACCCTCTCCCTCTTGATCCAGCCACTGCTGACCATGGAACCAGGCGTTGAGCGCCACGGGCACAAGGAGCAACGATATGCGTTTCGGAATCTGCTACTCACCGGATCAGAGTCTTGCCCTCGCCAAAGCCGGATACGACTTCGTGGAGTGGCCGATGAGCCGAACCGTCGGCGAGATGGACGAGGAAGCGTATCAATCCCTTCGCAACCTGGCTCAGGATCTACCAGTTGCCCCCGAAGCATGGAACGTGATGCTGCCGCGCTCGATCATGGTCGTTGGCCCCGATGCCGATCACACCGGGATGAAACGCTATATCGAAACAGCCTTGTCCCGAGCCGCCGAACTTGGAGGCCAGGTGGTAGTCTTCGGGAGCGGCGGCTCACGCATGGTTCCTGATGCGTGGTCTCCCGAGGAGGCGGCGCGGCAATTTGACGATGCCTGCAGAATTGTCGGTGACGTGGCCGCGCAGAACGGAATCACGATTGCGATTGAGCCCCTCCGCCGCGCCGAAACGAACCTCGTCAACAGCGTTTCCGAGGCGGCCGTAATCGTAAAGCGCGTCGGACATTCCTCCGTCCAGATACTATCCGACCTGTACCACGTCGCAGAGGAAGATGAACCTCTCAGGGATACGGGAGCAGCCGCGGCTATCCTCGCCCACGTTCACATTGCTGCGCCTTACAGTCGCGCAATGCCCCACCCCGGAGAGGCAGACTCCATGTATCAGGAGTACTTCAGAATACTGCAGCGATCGGGGTACAACCAGCGGATCAGCATCGAATGCTCCCCCCGACCCACGGTCGATGAGGCAGCCGAGGGACTTAAGTACATTAAAAGCCTATGGGAAGAGGTCGCTTCGCAAGCGCCGGTGTGACTCTGCCACCGGCATGTTGCCTTGAATGAATACATAGAAGAGAAGGCGGGGGCGATGCAAAATATCGGTGAGATGTTTTCGCTGGAGGGAAAGATTGCTGCGGTAATCGGGGGGACCGGCGTGCTGGGCGGCGAGTTCTGCCGTGCTCTGGCCGGAGCAGGGGCAGCGGTGGCAATCCTTGGCCGCTCAGAAGCGAGGGCTCAAGCACTTGCGGAGGAAATGCGAGCCGCAGGGCAAACATGCTTCCCCGTTCCACTCGACGCCACCAATAAGGAGCAGCTAGTCGGAGCCTACGAGTCCATAGAAAACGTACTTGGCGACGTAGATATCCTTGTCAATGCATCGGGGGTGAACAGTACGACGCCGTTCCTTGAGATAGAAGAAGCAGAGTGGCAACAGATACTCGACACAAACCTCAGGACGACATTTCTCGCATGTCAGGTTTTCGGGGAAAAGATGATTGATACTGGCCGCGGGGGGAGCATCATCAACATTTCCTCAGCATCATCAGGGCCCCCGTTATCGAAGGTCTTCGTATACGGCGTGAGCAAGGCAGGGCTAAACAATCTGACCCAGTACCTGGCGCGAGAGTTTGCTCCCTACGGCGTTCGCGTGAATGCAATTGCTCCGGGATTCTTCCCCGCCGAGCAGAATCGAAAGATCCTTTCCCGGGACCGCGTGGACGCGATACTCGGACATACACCCATGAAACGGCTTGGTAATCCTTCGGAACTCGCCGGTACGCTCATCTGGCTGGCGTCTGAGCATGCCTCTGGTTTTGTTACCGGAGCCATTGTCCGAGTCGACGGTGGATTCAGCGCCATGACGATCTGACGGCGCGTACAGATCTCTAGGCTCGGGCCTATCCTCGTCACTCCTAACCCATCGTCGTCTGGTCAGGGCCAAGGCATCACGAGGCATACCACGGCTAAGGAACACGGAGCCAGCACACGCGGGAGGCGTAGGGCAATCCTGGCTGACCACACCGCGTCCTCCCATTGAACTCCGCACATCCGCTTCGAGTCCTCACCTTGACACACCCCGTGGGCAGTGTTCACGATTAGCCACGTTGGCGTTACACTGTGGCGGCTGTCTCGACCGGAGCGCTTCAGATCACCGCACCCTGGATTTCCTGAATCGTGACCTTCGACTCCCTTGCCACTCGTGCCAAATCCCTCGCGCCCGGTATCCTGCTCGCCGTCGCTGTTACCGTCGTTGCTCTCATCATCGCCAGGATTGAGGAAGAGATACTCGGGCACGCCATTCTTGAGCCGTTGGTACTGGCGCTGATCCTCGGTCTGGCCCTCCGCGCAATGTGGGCGCCGCCTTCCTTTCTCGAACCCGGTATCCGGTTTGCCGGCAAGCAGTTGCTCGAATTCGCGATTGTGGTGCTCGGGCTAACACTCGATCTCGGCGATATTGTCGATGCAGGGACCGAGATTCTCATCTCCGTTCTCCTGCTCGTGTCGATGACCCTCATCGTTGGCGTCGTCATCGGCAGGGCGATGGGTCTTGGAACCCGTCTTGCCGTGCTCGTTGCCGTTGGCAACGCGATCTGTGGCAACTCCGCGATCGCGGCCGTTGCGCCAGCAATTCGTGCCAGGAAGGAAGAAGTCGCCAGTGCGATTGCGCTCACCGCAGTGCTGGGTGTCGGTGTCGTCCTGGCCCTACCGCTCCTGGTTCCTCTCGCGAATCTGACCGATGAGCGGTACGGCGTGATCGCCGGTCTCTCCGTCTATGCCGTTCCACAGGTCCTTGCGGCAACCTTCACGGTCAGCCCACAAGCTGGCCAGATCGCCAGCCTCGTGAAGCTTACGCGGGTGATGCTCCTTGGGCCGGTCGTCGCGCTCTTCGCCGTGATCTTCCGCGAGCAGAATGACACTTCCGCCAGCGAAGGACGCCGCGTCCAGCTCGGGAAGTTCTTGCCCTGGTTCGTCGTCGGCTTCGCCATCTGCGCCACCCTCCGCACGGCCGGCCTCGTCGCGGAATCCCTGATTCCCTTCGCGACCGATTCCAGCCGCATCCTGACAGCGGTCGCGATGGCAGGACTCGGCCTTGGCGTGGACATGCGCTCGGTCCGCGAAACCGGTTCCAGGGTCATCGGGGTCGTGCTCATTCTCACCCTGCTTCTCGTTTGCTCCGCCTTTGTGGTGACCGCGCTGCTGGGGATCGGCTAACCTTCATCCGGGGCATATCGCCAAACGCATGATGCCGGGGAGCGCCGTGAGGATTCTGCAAGTTCTCTATTACTATGAGCCGTACACAAGCGGCTTGACCGTCTATGCCGCCCGCCTCTCAAGGGAGCTTGCGGCACGCGGGCATGCTGTCTCCGTTCTCGCCTCACGACACGACTCATCGCTGCCCAGCACAGAGGTGACTGCCGAAGGTGTCCACATCCGCCGTATACCGGTCGCGATGTCGCTGGATCGCGCGGTGATCGTGCCAACCCTGATCCCAACGGCGGCGGTATTGATGCGCACGGCCGATGTCATCCACCTGCATCTCCCCATGGCCGAGACGGCGGCTCTTGTCGCCTTGGGCCGCGTGATGGGAAAGCGGGTGATCGTGACCCACCATGCCGACCTCGTGCTGGAGGGAAGCCGGGTTAGCCGCGTGGCCGCAACAATCGCGCGGTGGAGCGGTATCGCTGGCGGCAAGATCAGTAGCGCCTTTGTCACAAACACCGCGAGCCGTGCGCGAGTCTCCCCGGTTGCCAGGTACATGAGCAGGAATTTGTCGATCGTTGCACCACCGATTATCGTCCGGGCAGTGGAACCAGGTGCCGGAGATACCTTCCGGCGCGATTTCGGTCTCGGCAGCGGACCCGTCATCGGCTATGTCGGCCGATACGCCTCCGAGAAGGGTATCGACGTGCTGCTGCAGACCATACCTGCGATCCGCGAAAAGCTTCCGGATACGCTTGTCGCGCTGGCCGGTCCTCGCCGGGATGCACGGGATGGCAGCCTGCTCCGTGGGCCGTGGGACCGCTGGCTGGCAAAGTACGCTGCCGCCATCCGACAACTTGACTATCTCTCGGATGACGACCTGGCACGCTTCTACGCTGCCTGCGATGTGCTGGTGCTGCCGAGCACCGACTGGACCGAATCGTTCGGAATGGTCCAGATCGAGGCCATGCTGCGCGGCACACCGGTCGTTGCCAGCAATCTCCCTGGCGTCGCCGACCCAATCGCCCTGACCGGTTATGGCGAGCTGGTCCGAACAGGCGATGTGGACGACCTCGCATGTTCGATCATCAAGGTGCTCACGGAGCCGGAGCGCTTCCGTCCAGATCCGGGCAGGGTTGCAGCCCGGTACTCACTTGCGGCAACGGTGGATGCCTATGAGCGTCTCTACCGTGGTGAAGATGCTCCGGGGGATCCTCTCCCATGATTCAACTGGGTCCTCTCCG
>DASYWM010000117.1:0-12628 GCA_035936075.1 Thermomicrobiales bacterium | reverse complement strand
GCAGAAAGTCCAGCCATGAGCAGTACAGTCGAAAGTCCGGCCACGATCGAAGTCACCATCGACCGCATTGTCGGTGACGGCAAAGGCATCGGCTTTGTCGATGGCAAGACCATCTTCGTCACCCGCACCGCGCCGGGCGATGTCGTCCGCGCCCGTGTTACACGGCAGCAGGGTAGCACGGTCCACGCCGTGATCGATGAGATCATTACGCCGTCTCCCATGCGCATCCAGCCGGATCATCCCCATGCCGGGAGCTGCGTCGGCTGCGACCTGATGCACCTGAGCTATGTGGACCAGCTCGCGACGAAGGTCAGCATCATCCAAGACAGCCTGCGGCGTATCGCGAAACTCGATGAGATCCCGGAGATCCCGATCCGGCCATCGGAAAACCAGTGGGGATACCGCTCGCGCGCTGAGTGGCAGGTGAACGTCCCGAACAAGGTGGTCGGATACTACGCGGGAGGTACACGGAGAATCGTCGATGTCGAGGTTGACCCGGTCTCGACGGAGGGGCTCAATACCCTGTTGACGACGTTGCGAGATGACGTAAGTGCTGGACTGGTGCCGGAGAACGCGAAGGAGTATCGGGCCGTCTCGACGGAAACAGGATACGCGCTGGAGCCGACGACCACGACACGTTCGGCGATTCTCCAGCGCACGATTGGCGGCGAGTCCTACCACTTCTCGGCGGAGTGCTTCTTCCAGGCAAATATCCCGGTGACGGAGAAACTGGTTGCCGACGTCACGAAGATCGCCGATATCGCCCGGCAGCAGCCAGGTATCGCGATCGATCTCTACTGCGGGGTTGGGCTCTTCACGGTGCCGCTCGCTCACAGGTACAAGCGCGTGATCGGGGTCGAGAGCTTCAAGCCCGCCGTGAAGTTCGCGAACGACAACCTCGAAGCGGCAGGGCTGACGAAAACAAAGATCATGTCCATGCCGGTCGAGCATTGGGTGACACAGGATCAATCCCGACATGGCCGGGTCTCACTAGTTGTCTTCGATCCTCCCCGCACCGGGGCCGGCGCGAAGACCGTTCAGGGCATCCTCCGGCTGAATCCGGCCCACATCGCAGCCGTCTCCTGCAATCCGGCGACCTTTGCGCGGGACCTGCGTGGATTGCTGGACGGTGGCTATGAGCTAGTGAACATCACCGCATACGACATGTTCCCGCAGACGCATCATGTTGAGCTTCTCGCTCACCTGCGCCGGTCCTAGCGAGGGGAGTACGCCAGTGCGCATGGAGCACCTCGCCGAACACCACATTCCGGACGCCATTGCCCTGGCACACGAGGCATCCGTCCGTGAGCAGCGGCATGTCCCGGCACTCCCCAGGCTCGATGTGAGGGATGTGTTGGAACGCGCAGTGGGAGACATCGTGCGCCATGGTACCGGCATCGCGGCCCTGGATGGGTCCAAACTTGCCGGCTACATGAGCTTCATCGGACCAATCGACAACTTCTTCGGTACCTCCCCCGGCTGCTTCTCCCCCTTGCACGGCCTTGCGGCGACCGGACCGCAACGACGGCGTCTCTTTTCCCTGCTGTTCCAGCATGCATCCGGGTTATTGACCGCCAAGGGTGCCAAGGTGTTTGCGATCACCACCTATGCGCATGATCACGATGCGGCGACGGCACTTTCGCTGAACGGGTTCGGCATCCGGAATGCCGACGCAATCCGGGAAATCGCCACTCCCCTGGAGACCGTCATCGTCCCAGATATTACATACCGCGAGATTCCATGGTCCGACGCCGGGCGTCTCCTGCCACTCAAGAACGGCCTGGTCGAGCATCTTCACCGCAGCCCAACCTACGTCGCGGCCGAAGCGTTCACGCCAGAGTCGTTCGCCCTGCTGTGCGAGGAGCGCAAATCCCGCTTCTTCATCGCCCAGGACGGCGACACGCCGATCGGGTACATGGAGATCACTGATGAGGGGGAGAGTTATCTGACATCGGACCCTGGCATGCTGAATATCTGCGGCGCGTTCCTCCATGAGCAGTATCGTGGCCAGGGAATCTACGCGCAACTCCTCGGTGTCGTGATCGATACGCTGCGCAAGGAAGGTGTCCGGCATCTTGGCGTCGATTTCGAAACGATGAACCCCACGGCGCTGCATTTCTGGACCAGGTATTTCGACCCTTACACCTACTCGCTCGCGAGACGCCTGGATGACCTTCCAGAATCATGATGATGCCTGGAACCACTACCGTTCGCCTCACACTGCCACTGCCGCCGAGCGTCAATGCCCAGTACGTCACCGTCGGCCGAAAGCGCGTCCTGAGCAAGGTCGCGCGGACCTTCAAGAAGGATGCAAGCAAGGTGATCGCGCTGCTGCAGGAGCGGAGCAAGATCACTCCCGTCGAGGAGAAGGCGCTCGCCAACAATCTCCTGGGTGTCTACATGACCTTCTACTTCGAGACGCCGATGCGCCGTGATCTCGATGGGGGCCTCAAGATCGCGCTGGATACGATTGCAACCAGTCTCGGCTTCGATGACCGGAACGTGGTCGACCTGCATCTCACGAAGCAGATCGACCCGTTGCATCCCCGGCTGGAGATCGAGATCGAAACCATCTCTGAATGGACCTTCGACCGGTCGTATGTGTATCTCGGCGACGAAAGCGACGACGCGTAGAGACGCACCGGGCACAAGCAGTTATCGGGGAACTACCGGAGGCCTGCTGGGCAAGAGGGCGAACAAAAAGTTCGCCCGTACGCGCCGGACCCTGCACACCAGGTGCGGGGCTGCGAGCGGGCTTCCTCGGGTAAAATGCCAACCAATGACGGTTGTCCCATCGACCACCGCGGTTTCCGCTCACCAGGAGAGACCCCTTTTGGCCACGACTGACCCGACGACCCTGCCGACGACCGACCCCACGGAGGGAGAGGTCGCGAGTGCCCACTCCGTCGAGGAATCCGCCCACCTGCTGGAGGATGCCCCAACAGCGGTCGATGCGGTTGTCATCCTTGACTTCGGCTCACAGTACAGCCAGCTCATTACCCGGCGGGTCCGCGAGTGCGGCGTCTACGGCGAACTCATGCCGCACGACGCCACGTGGGAAGAGGTCTCCAAACTCCAGCCGAAGGCAGTCATTCTCTCCGGTGGCCCGTCCAGCGTGTATGCCGAGGACGCGCCTCAACTCCCGGAGTGGGTTCTGGAGCAGAACCTGCCGACGCTCGGTATCTGCTACGGCATGCAACTCCTCGCGCACGCCCTCGGAGGCACGGTGGCGTCAGCGGATCGGCGCGAGTACGGAACGGCCACGATCGAGATCGCGAATTCTGATGATGTCGCTGGTCTCTTTGATGGCATGCCGGAGCGGCTCGATGTCTGGATGAGCCATGGCGATCACATCAGCAAGCTTCCGGACGACTTCAAGGTACTCGCGACCTCCCCCAACTCGCCGGTCGCGGCGATGGGACACAGCACGATGGTCGGTCTGCAGTTCCACCCCGAGGTCCAGCACACCACCAATGGTACGCAGCTCCTGCGGAACTTCCTGACCAAGGTGGCGGGGTGCACGACGAACTGGACGCCGGAGTCTTTCATCGACGCCTCTATCCGAGAAATACGCGAGCAGGTCGGCGAGGGCCGCGTTCTGTTGGGGCTCAGCGGCGGCGTCGATTCCTCCGTGGCCGCGGCGCTGATTCACAAGGCAATCGGTGATCAGCTCACATCCGTTTTCGTCAACAATGGCCTGCTGCGCCTCGGTGAGGCCGAGCTGGTGCAGGAGACATTCACCCGTGCCTTCGATACCAACCTCGTCTACGTGGATGCCAGCGAGCGTTTCCTTGAGAAGCTGAAGGGAGTCAGCGATCCAGAGGAAAAGCGCAAGGCAATCGGGGAGACGTTCGTGCGCGTCTTTGAGTCCGAGGCGGAAAAGGCTGGCCCGTTCGAGTTCCTCGCGCAGGGCACACTTTATCCCGACGTGATCGAGAGCGCGACCCAGAGCGCCAACTCCAAGACCGCGGCCAAGATCAAGACCCATCACAATGTTGGTGGCCTGCCGGCGGATATGCAGTTCAAGCTCCTGGAGCCGTTCCGCTTCCTGTTCAAGGACGAGGTCCGGGCGGTCGGACGCACCCTTGGCCTGCCTGAGGAGATCGTCGAGCGCCAACCCTTCCCAGGGCCCGGTCTCGCCGTCCGGCTCCTCGGCGAGATCAACGCAACGGATCTCGAACTGCTCCGCAAGGCCGATGCGATCGTGCGCGAGGAGATCGAGGCGGCCGGGCATGCGAAGGATGTCTGGCAATACTTCGCGGTCATGCTCCCCATCAACTCCACCGGCGTTATGGGGGATTACCGAACCTACGCGCGCGTCGTGGCCGTCCGCGCCATTGCCAGCCAGGACGCGATGACGGCGGACTGGGCTCGCCTGCCGCACGATGTGCTGGGACGAATCAGCAACCGGATCGTGAACGAGATCGACGGCATCAACCGGGTGGTCTACGACATCACCTCCAAGCCACCCGCCACGATCGAGTGGGAGTAAGGGGGTGGTTCTCGAAACGGCCATGCTCGACGTGCGGCCGGGGCAGGAAGCCGAGTTCGAGCACGCCTTTGTTCCGGCATCGGCGATCATCTCCTCGATGCCGGGGTACTTGGGCCACGAGCTGCACCGGTGCATCGAGCATCCATCGCGGTACCTGCTGCTGGTCCGGTGGGAGACGCTGGAGGATCACACCGTGGGATTCCGCGACTCTCCCAAGTATCAGGAGTGGAAGAGGCTGCTTCACCACTTCTACGATCCATTTCCGACGGTGGAGCACTTCACGAGAGTTCGATGATCCCGGGTTCTGACAGACAACAATGAGATGTCGTCCCTGCCGAGCATCTCCCTGTTCCTGCCGGTCTTTACAACTTACGGCCGGCTGTGCAGGCCACACCACGCATCAGGGAGAGTGATACCGAACCATGTCTACAGAGTCCGTTTCCCCGATTGACACATTGATCGAACTCATGGCGCTTCCCGGCCCCACCGGGCAGGAGGAACCGGTGCTGTCCTGGTGCCGGGAACGCTGGCCAGCCCTCGGCGCGGAGGTCCGGGTCACGCCCATCGGCAATGTCGTGGCCCATGTGGGTGGAACCGGTCCCCGCCTGCTTCTTCAGGGGCACGCCGATGAGATCGGCTTCGTCGTGAGGAGTATTGATAGCCGGGGGTTCGTCTGGCTGGCGGACGCCCAGGGAAGCAACCGCGCGTTCCATGCCCGGTATCCGGTGGGCCAGCCAGCCCTGATCCTTGCCCGCTCCGGACGCATCCCGGGAGTGTTCGCCACGCCGACCGGGCACATCCTCTCCACGCGTGATGATCGGGGCGCGGAGCTCCCGGACACCGCCGGCACCATCTTTGTCGACATCGGCGCCGAGTCGCGGGAGGAAGCGGAGCAGATGGGAGTCCATGTCGGGGCGGGCGTGATCTGGAACCCCGTTACCCAGCGCCTGGGATCCCGCTACATTGGCAAGGCGATCGATAACCGGGTCGCGCTCGCGCTGATGACCCACGTGCTCATGGAGATCGAGAAATCCGAACTGGCCTACGAACTGACGCTGGCGGCAACGGTGCAGGAAGAAATCGGGCTCGTCGGTGCGCAGTCGCTGGTTGGGTCCGGGACATATGACCTCGCAATTGCGATCGACAATGGACCGATTGCCGATTACCCCGGCACCGAATTGGGCGATCTCCCGGTCAGGCTCGGGCATGGCCCGACGCTCGTCTACAAGGATGCGATGGTGCATTACGACCGGCGCATTATCGAGCGCCTGCTGGCAACGGCCACGACCAGCGCGATCCCCGTCCAGCAAGGGGTGTACCCGGGGTTCGGGAGCGACGGGGTGGCATTGATCCGGGCCGGAGTCCCCACCGCACTCCTGGCCATCTCGACCCGTTACACACACTCCCCGTTCGAGATGGGCGACGTTCGCGACCTCGAAGGGGCATTGCGGCTGCTTACGGCGTTCATCACAACGCCCGCCGAGCCACTTCCGCTCGGGCCGTCGTAAGCATTGACCAGCAATCGTCGTCCTGAACCTACGGGGCATGCGCAGTGGGGCCAGATTGCTCTAAGGGATCCTGGCTCAAGGGAAGCATGGCCCCGGCCCGGGCAAAGATTCCTCGACCGCGCTCGGAATGCGGGGTCTTGATATGAAGGGCGTATGGTGTCACTCAGCCCTCGTAGGGGAGGTGCGGCATATCGCCAACCTCCCCGCGGGGTGCTCCAAGTCCTCCCTACGACATGAAGAATCGGGGTTCGTGCGGGGCCCCGCACACCTACGGCGCGGGAAAGCAGCCGTCAGCTATTCCCTTATGGCAGGGGGTTTTCCCCTATAGCCGAATCACGCTGCGCAGGGTCTCGCCGCGCTCCATAGCGTGGAAGGCCTCCTCGCTTTCCTCCAGCGTGATGACCCGGGTGACGACGCGATCGAGGTCCAGCTGGCCCTGGGCATACCAGTCGGCCAGCAGCGGAAAGTCGCGGGTAGGTAGGCAGTCGCCATACCACGACACGCGAAGGCTTCCGCCAATATCGAAGAATTTCGCCACCGGTACATGCAGCGTTGCCTGTTGGTCGGCGACGCCGACGATCACACAGGTCCCGGCAAGGTCACGACACATGATCGCCGTCTCGATGGTTTCGGCCCGACCCACCGCCTCAAACGAGGCGTTCACCCCGTTGCCGCCGGTGATCTCCTTGATCCTTGCGACGGGATCGCCTTGGCGGGCATCGAGGGTGTGGGTCGCCCCGAACTCCTTCGCCCACTCCAGCTTGCCAGGATCGATATCAACGGCAATGATGGTCGTTGCTCCAGCAAGGCGGGCACCCATGATGATCGAATCGCCCACGCCGCCACAGCCGATTACGGCTACGGACTGACCGGGTTCGACCCTGGCGGAGTAGAGGGCAGCCCCCACGCCAGTCATCACGCCACAGCCGATCAGGCTCATCTGCTCAGGCGGCAATGTCTTGTCGACCGGGATACACTGCCGGGCATGGACGAGGGTATGCGTGCAGAACGTGCCGATCCCCAGGATCGGGGTGAGGAGCTCGCCCTCCATCGTCCGCATGCCCTGGTGAGCATTCAGACTTGCAGCGCAGAGATGCGGCTTGCCGACGTTGCAAAACCGGCACTGGCCACATGGTGCCCGCCAGGCGAGAATTACATAGTCCCCTTGCTGGACGTTGGTGACCCCTTCGCCCACCCGCTCGACGATGCCGCTCCCCTCATGCCCAAGCAGGAACGGGAATCCTGATGTACCGAAGACGCCGTTCTTGGCCGAGAGATCGGTATGGCAGACCCCGCTGGCGAGGATGCGTACCAGCGCCTCGCCAGCTTGCGGAGCATCGATCGTGAACTCCTCGATTACCCCAGGCTCTCCCGGCTTACGGGCAATGACACCGCGTGAGGTCGTTGTCTCGGCCATGCTTGTTCTCCAATCTGGTAAAGATTCAGCGATCCATCCAAGTTGACGTTTTGGGCCCAATGCTGGAGGAATTACACCATAAAAGGTCGGGGGTTGGGCCTCCGGTCACCGCCTGGCAGCTACAGTGCCTGGTTCTGGCATTCTGGCGTGGCAGGGCGAACGACCGGGCCAGAATGCCAGAGCCACCGTGATTTTGGGGCACTTTGTCCCTAAACAGTAGGCAGCGATACTTGTTGTATCGGTGCAGACGAGAATCGAGACAGAGCGAAGACCGGTACGTGCAACAGCTCAGCCATCACGCCCGCGAGACACTCCGGACATTGACTGATTACGATCTGGCAGGCCAGCCGTATGATGTCAGGCGAAACGTAGTGGTTACCATCAGTTGCAAAAGGGGGACTCAATGAAGCTGGCCGATTTCGACGCGTTGAGCTTCGACTGCTACGGAACCTTGATCGACTGGGAACACGGCCTGCGTGAGGGCTTGCGGAAGGTCGCGGCACTGCAATCGCCATCGCCCGATGTCGATGCGCTACTGGAAAGCTACGCCGATGCAGAAGCAGAGGTTGAGCGGGCCAACCCGGGCATGCGCTATCCTCAGGTTATCGCGGAGAGTGTCGCGAGGATTGGAAACGCGCATGGAATCGCGGTGCCCTTGGAGGTGGGAGTGGAGATCGGCGCATCCGTGTCCGACTGGCCGGCGTTTCCGGACTCGACAGAGGCGCTTGCTCGCCTTTCGCAGCGCTACAAGCTCATCATCCTGTCGAACATCGACCGGGCATCCTTCGCTGGCAGCAATGAGCGTCTCGGTGTCACCTTCGATGCGATCCTTACCGCTGAAGATATCGGTTCCTACAAGCCGGATCCGCGCAACTTCGAGGCACTGCTGGAACAGGTGCAAGGGATGGGCATTTCGCGGGACAAGCTGCTTCATGTGGCACAGAGCCTGTTCCACGACCATGTGCCTGCCAAGGCTGCCGGTCTAAGCACGGTCTGGATCGATCGCCGGGGCAGCAAGCCGGGCTACGGCGCTACCCCGATTCCGGAGAACACCGTCCGGCCGGATTGGACATTTCCGTCAATGGCGGCGTTCGCCAATGCGGTTAAGACCGAGGATTGATGGCTCCCGCTTCAATTGCGTTGAGATTGCGTGTGTTGAACCCTTCGCAAAGCGCGGGCTACAGCGGCGTTACACATGAGGGTGGTCAACGGCAACAGATGCTCGTCCGCCCTGGCTTCACGATGAGCAGTCACGTCGTGACTGAGCGGGAGCGGCCCCTACAGCAAGCACTTCTTTCGATCACCACGTTAGTCGGCCAGGATTCGCTCGATGTACTCCCGATGCTCGTCGAGATGGCTCCAGGTGTCGCCACTGATCTTCTGGAAGATCTCTACCTCCTCTCCGCCTTCAATGAATGCCGAGCAGGGTTTGTGGAGATCCTCATCCGACATTCCCTGGATTACCCGCATGAACTCGCGATAGACGTGCTCCAGATTGGCCTGGACATCGGGCAGCGACATCCCGGCCCTCGACTGGCGGATGACCTCATTCTCATGATCGTAACCATCGGTCTCGTAGGTCGCCTTGTCGATACCGAGGCCTTCGTGCTGCGGTCGCCCGTCACGGATCATGACGAGCACGGAGTTGGCCCATGCCGAGAGATGGGTCAAGTGGTCCTTTGCGGACCAACCTACATGGTCCGTTCGCTCCGTGAGGTCGCTGGCTTCAACTCCCGAGATCGTCGCCTGTAGATCGCTCCACGCACGGTCCATCTCGGTCAACAACTGCTCTTTCGTCAAGATTTCCTTGTCAGCTTCCATGGTTGTTTCCTCCTTGCCACACATCTTACTGGTAACTGAGGTCAAAATGTGTCCGCCATTTCCGTTCAGTCCACCAGCCTTGTGCCTCGTGTCGGAGCACACAGAAGAACCCCGGATGCGATATCCGGGGCTTCGCGGGATTGTTTGCTACTGCGGTTCCAGGATCTCGACCCGGTTGCCGAACGGATCGGTGACGTAGAAGCGATCAAAGCCGGGAAGCGGTTCGTCATTGACGATCGCGATCCCGGCGGCCTCGAGCCGATCGCGAACGGCGTCGAGGTCCTCAACCTCATAGGCGACATGCGCCTTGCTCGCCGGGACGAAATTGCTGTCCACGCCAAGATGCAGCTGCAGGTTTCCGGTCTGGAACCAGACACCGCCCCGTCTGGCCAGGTTCCCGGGCTTTGGGATCTCGGTCAGACCCAGAAGGTCGCCGTAGAACCGGCGCGCTTCGTCCTCGCCACCATGGGGAATGGCGACCTGTACATGGTGGAGACGCGTGCTAGTCACGATCGATGTAGTAGGTCATGCTCTGGAGCGCGGAGACCGGATCGATCTCCCTCACGGTGACGTGCTCCGGTACCTTGAGAATGACCGGAGCATAGTTGAGGATCGCCTCAACACCGCCCTCAACCATCAACTCCGCGGTCTCCTGGGCGTGGATCTTCGGCGTTGCGATGATGCCGATCTTGATCCCCTCGCGCTGAATCGTCTCCACCAGATCATCGATCGGCCGGATCTCGAGATCGTTGACCTGCTCGCCGGAGCGGTCCGCATGACGATCAAACAGGGCAACAATCGAAAAAGATGACGGGCTGAATCCGCGATAATTGGCGATGGCGTGTCCCAGCTTGCCCATGCCACAGAGGGCAACCGGCCACTGCCGATCCAGCCGGAGGATACGATCGATCTCCTTCGCGAGAAAGGCGATGTCGTAGCCCTTGCCCTGCTTGCCGAACTTGCCGAAATAGGAAAGATCCCGGCGAATCTGCGCCGCTGTCACACCAATCAACTCGGCCAGCTCGTCAGACGAAACAGAACCGATCTCGCGATCGGTCAGTCCCTTCAATGTGCGGACATAGATTGGCAACCGGCGAATCACGATATCAGGGATGGCCGGGGCATCGGATTCATATGATTCCGACAACCGCGATAGTGATCCTGGTACGGGTTCGAGGAGCGAAGACGTCGACCGGTTCGCGTATCGATCCTCGAATGCTGACCCTTGCCCTGAAATATGATCTGACTTCCCGTTGGTTCCTGGTGAATTGCTTGTCATGTTCTTCCCGGGGCACTCGCTGCGGATACCAGGTTACGGGACGCATGCTTACCGCTGGCGATGATCCCTCTATCGGGCACGCTCCATGGCGAGGACTCCCCTCGTTCCATGTTCGTGCTGTTATTCACAATTATAATCCGAGCAAGCACAGGACCTGCAAGGCCGCGAGCAGCCATACTGTATACAGTATGAACCGTTGTCAAAGGGAGCCCATGAGCAGTTTGAGTCTTGTAGCTGCCTACGGACCTAGTCAGCTTCCCAGAACACCCGCTGGAACTCGGAGCTATCGTAATAGCCCACCACACTGACGATCTTGCCACCGGATACGCGGATGATCGCCACCTGTTCGGAGATGCGCTCCCGCCCCTGCTGGGCCGAGTATTCACGAATAACGAACTGCACCGATCCGCGATCCGGTGCCGCAATGACGTCCGTCACGTCCCAGTGTGCATTCGGGTAGGAAGAGACAACGGTGCCGAAGTAGGCAACGATCTCGTCCGCCGGACGGATAGGTGCGCTGTGGGGATGGGCTCGGAAGGTCGCGTTGGCAGCCAGCGTGTTGCGCAGTCGTCGCGGGTCCCGGGCATCGAGCGCGAGAAAGAACTCTCGCCCCAACGCCTCGACGATCTCGGTCTCGGAGAGGCCGGAAGCGCTGTGTCGTGAGGAATCCACATTCGCCTCCTGGCTATTCAGCAAAGGTACTTGAACGATAACGAAGGGGAGCCATCATGAAGCCGATCAGCCCTTCATCGACTGGGGAACGAGCTTAATCAGTTCATCCAGGGGAGCCTTCTGGATCTCCGCGAGGCCCTCGCGAGCACCTGTTTCGGTCAGTAACTGATCGATGGCACGCAGGTGTCGGTAGTCGTGCTCCGCGAGTCCCTCCGCCAGCTGGCGGATTGTGGCATTCCGGTGAACGCGACTGAACCCCTTTCGATCCCATGCCTCGTCTGGCAGGTTGCGCAGAAGCGAGCAGGTACTCTGCCGCAGGCGCCGGAAGTTTGACATCAAGACAATCGGGGAATGCTCGGCATCGGAAACCTGGCGGGCGGCACTGGGACGATAGTCCGGAATCGTATCCAGATCGGGCGTCTCCTGCGATGCGATGACGTACATCTTGGGATAGACGTACTGCTCGTAGTCCCGCATGGCCAGCAGGAGGTCTTTGACCGTCGGTTCACCTCGATAGCGCGAGCGAATCAGGGGGGCAGGTTCGTGGATCGGTGAAAGCCACCGGGACAAATGATTGATGGTGAAGTGCAGCCGGATGATCAGCGCATTGTTGTCCAGCGAGCGAATCGCCTCCAACTGCTCGGCACTCACCGGTGCATCGACATCAACGTATTCGGATCCCGTGCGCATGCCACCTGCCCTCTTGCTTGGAATGTTGCCTGTTCTACCCCGTAGCGCGCCGACCCACCTGCCCGGGACCACCCACGTACGGATCGCGGTGCTACTCCGGAGAGTATTATCGCACGGCCCGCGCCGATGCCATTACCCCAACGCCTCCCGTATTTGGTCCAGATGCCTCCCGTCCTGCCGGGTCAGGTTGCTCATCAGCCACATCAGCGTGATCTCGCCGTCCGACGGCAGGACCGCCGTACGCTGCCACTCATCGTCATCCAGATTGCGTAGACGCTCGACCAGGCTGCGCCGAAGGTCGGCGAATTGACGAACGGCCTCGTGCCCATCCTGAGTGCCGTAGTCGTGCTCGATGGCCCAGAGTGAATCGTCATGTTCCTCCAGCACGGGGGGATCCTCCTCCAGCATGCGCCGGACACGCTCCCTGCTGATCTCCTCCCAGTCCCGCATATGTGCGAGAAGCTCGACCGCACCCCAGCCTCCGTCCCGCGCAGCTTGCTGCAGCTCATCGGCTGACCGATCGGAGATGAGCCGCTCCAGGGAAACGACCATGGATTCGAGGACGTCAACGATAACCTCTGGCGATCGCCCGTCTTGCGACGTCTCCAGCGGTTCACCGGACGCATCCGCAGCTGCCAGGAACGGTACCTTTTGATACTCTCTCATGAACTCCTGTTTTCCACTTGATCCGGCTCATCCCTGCCTGCCCTCCGGCCGGACGAGGATCAAGCCCGGGCATCGTCATGCAC
>DASYWM010000116.1:0-11441 GCA_035936075.1 Thermomicrobiales bacterium | reverse complement strand
TCATTTCCTTGCTCATCAGGGCCGGCAATGCGGGTGCCATCACGGTGGTTGCTTCGCTGATCCTCTCCTTTACGGGATCGGAGGATGGAGCGCCGGAACGCTTTCTGGTTCTGGTTGCCGGGCTGGTAGGACTGGTCGCATTGACTCGCAGTCGTTGGTTCAACCGCATGCTGACGCCAGTGATTCAAAGGGCATTGAGCCGCTCAACCACGCTGGTCTTGCGCGATTACGCGGCACTCCTTCATCTGCGCGAGGATTACCGTGTTGCTGAAGTGGAGGTGCGGAGTGGAAGCTGGCTGAAAGGTCAGCAGCTTTGCACGCTCGATTTGCCTGCCGAAGGCCTCCTGATTCTCGGGATCGTGCAGCCGTCCGGTGGGTATGTCGGGGCACCTCCCGCAGACTACGTCTTCAGCGAAGGCGATACGGTCGTCATCTATGGTCGGGAACAGCACCTTGAGGAAATTGCCCGACGCTCTTCAAGCGACGACCTGGCCCACGAGGAGGCGAAGGCCGATCACACGGCTGAGGTTGATGCCAAGACGTCAATCGAGCCGGGCAGCGGCGCTCATCGCTCATCGGATCCTGATGCCTGAAGCGCTCCTCAGTCAAGAGAGTTCGTCTGGAGGAACGCCTCCTGCTACCTGAACTCCATACTTTATGGAAGCGAAGCCTCCGTCATCCATGCGGGGTGAGCAGTTTCAGGCGGGAGTTCGACATGAGCAGAAAGCAACTCGGGTCAAAAACGCATGAGACGCGCGGCGCGGGCTACGAAACAACCTTCGAAAGCGGCTGGGTTCTCACCGTCTTCCCGAATGAAGATAGCACGATGACTGCTCGTCTGGGATGCCGGAGCCATGCTTTTGAAGTTTATTCCCCCGAGGCCACCATGCTGGGCCTCCCGTCGTTCGGCTTCGCGATTCGGGTCTCATTCGATCAGTTCGGTGTGCCTAATGTGCAGTGGTTCCACGAGGCAAACGGCGACATCTTCGCCTGGTTCTGTGCCCTGGGGCATGCGGGCTGGTCAACTCCCGTCGAAGGTAAGCGTTATGCCTGATACTCCCCTGTCTTTCTACCCTCGCAGTTCAGTGTTCCTGGAGCGTTCTAGCCGAGTTTGATCCGCACGGTTTGGACGCCATCCTCCACGGCCACGTCAAGGATCACTGGCTCACGCTCCGTTTCGCGCTCGATAACGCTGATATCACCTGAACGCTCCAGGTGTGCCTCCGCCACATCGCTCACGCTTGTAAGCTGGCCGTTCACGCGGAGGGCACTTAGTAGGTCGCGCTCACCAATATGGCTCTTATGGATAGCCTCCTGCTGCACCTTGCCGTCTCTGATCAGCAATCGAGACTCACCTTTGACCAGCGTCGCGAGCCGTTCTGAACGGAATGCGAGCACGGCGATACTCCAGTGCAACCCTACAAGGACGAAGCCGGCACCGAGTGTAGGGAAAAACGGGGACGAACCCGTGATTGCGCGGCTCACAACTGAACCCAATATGATACCAAGGATTACATCGAACGCCGTGTTCTTTCCGAGAAAACGCTTCTCCCCAACCCGAACCATCATTACGGCAGCAGCGTAGACGATGAGTGCGCGGATCGCCATCTGCCACACCGATAATGAATCAGCGTCCAGTCCCAGCAGCCACTGGGCCGTATCCAAGGGTCCATTCATTTTGCCTCCCATCGTTACCAAGAATGTCGCAAGAGAGACCGAAGCCAACGGGCATGCTTTCGCCGGTCAGGTGGTGATAGAAGTAGAACCATTCCGCTCGTCCCGAATGGCACACGTTACGATGGCGGGTCTGGGTAGTGGAACCGTGGGTTCAAACGTCGTCGATCGCATTGCAATCCATGTCGCACTTGGACGAAATGTGCCGCGAAGATTGTTGATCCCTCGTGCAACAATGTGTCAATAGGTCGGGCTGGAGCAATCGAACGCCCGTATTGACACATGCACGAACACGTCCTTGATGCTGGACGCTCACCACGCCGGGAACCAGCACTAAAAGGAGTCCAAATTACCTTCCTCATACAATTAAGAGTGCCGTGGGAGCAGTCAGGGCCCATCAGGTAAGTCGGTTCAGGTCATCATTCGGAGGCAGGTGAGATGGAACCCCAGGAGGTTTGGTCGTCGCTCGAGAACATCTTCAACATGGAAGCGTATGTGCGATACACGAGCGCCGATGTCGAACGATTGCATCGCAGGTGCGTTCGTGAGGTTGAGAAGATGTCAGGGACAGAAGTACGGCTGTCGTTGAGCCGGTATGTCCGCGACACGATGCTCTCCGAGGAGGCGCTGGCCGATGACAAAGGATGGGAGGAAGTGCTCTCATTTCTGGACTGGGTCGACGGTGGAATGGAGTAAGGCCATTGGCTGAAGCGGCAGCTCCCCTGGCCTATTGCCTGGACAATTCTCCCGCGCCGTGGGCGAGGGCCCAGGGACAGGGTAACCGCGCGGCGATTGCCCGGGCAGTCAACTGGACGATCGAACTCGGCCGCATCGCGGACCGGGCTGGTATCGAATCGCTCTGGCTGCTGGAGGATCCTGACGGTTGGGATGCCGCCACGGTACTCGGAGCCATTGCCCGCCAGACGGAGAAGATCCGGCTCGGCACCGGGGTCATGAATCCATACTACCGGCATCCCAGCCTGATTGCGGCATCGATGTCCACGCTGGATCTGCTCAGTGATGGCCGTGCATTTCTCGGGCTCGGCCGGGGGCAGAGCGAGTGGTATGAGATCGCGATGGGGCTGGAGGTAGGCAAGCCGACCCGACGCCTTGCCGAGACGTTTGACCTCCTGCGTCAATGGTGGTCGCCGGAACTTGTTGCGAATTCACCGGAGGAGGCGACGGAGTTTGCCATTCGCGACTGGGAGCGGGTCTTCCGCCCGTTGCAGTCGCGTTTCCCCATCTACCTGGCGGCAGTTGGCCCGATCGCGATGCGGCTTGCCGCCCGGCACGCGGACGGTGTGATCTTCAATGATCTCGCCTCCATGCAATTCATGCGCGAAGCGATTGCGACCGTCCGCGGTGAAGCGGAGCGGCTCGGGCGAGATCTCACAGGCTTTCTCTTTGCCGCGCGCTCCCAGGTCATGGTCACGGACGATCCGGAGAAGGTCTACGAGCGGCGCAAGAGCACCGTCGCGATGATCCATACGCTGCCGCAGATGGAGCGCCTGATGGTCACGGAAGGGTATGACGTCGAACAGATCATCAGGGATGTCCGCGACGTCATGCGTACGCAGGAGATTCTCAGCCAAGGCGGGGGATTCAACGCGCTTCGACGTGGCGGAGACCTCCAGGCGGCGAAGAAGCTCATTCCGACATCATTGATGGAGGAGCTTGTTGTCGCGGGGTCCCTGGCGAATGTCCGGGCACGTCTGAAGCAGATGCACGAGGCCGGCGTAACGCATGTCTTCCTTGCGACCCCTCCCATCGGGACCACGGCGGACGAGCTGGAGGATCTCGTGGCCTCGCTGAGATAGCAAGCTGGAGCCGGAAGGGCAGCGGATGTCCATCAATAGACTCGGGCTCATCTAGTGGTAGGGGACGGTCCTGTGCTGTCCCGCTCCTCGCCATACCTTCTCGTTGCGCAGAGTGGGAGACCTCGAGTCTTCGGAACCGGTGGGGTTATGGGAATATCTACCCAGTCACCACTCCCGCTTATTAGCTCGTCGTTCCGAGGGGGGCTCCCAATCACCTTTCTCCCGTGAATCCAGAACGTAGAAGGCCAAAGAGAACCCGGCGCGAACGGGCTTTCCTGTCCCTGAGGGGGCAGTTGTCAACGCGCTTCGCGCAGGATGAAGGGGTGAGGGGGAACAGGCCCCCAAGGACAGCATAGCCCTGACACTCTTCCTGGGATAACGAACGGCTTGAACGTGGGGGCCATCTTGTCGACATGACGACCGGACTCTGCCGGATGCCCCCTACGCATTACGTCTCCACGCAGCCTGTAACCAATCCGGTTCCCTGCGCGTTCTCAAACACGAGAGGCAGAACACTCGGACAACTGGTCCCACATACCCCTTTCCCATCCCTCTGCCTCTCCCCGGCGATGCCCGGATCGTGACGCGCCTGGCGCGAGCGATCCGGGGGTCCCGGGTTCCGAGGGGAAGCAAAGAGCCTGAACTGCGTCCGTCTTCCCCGATGCGAATGGTGAATATCAAACGGGTCCGAGCGGGGTATGATCAGACGAAGAATCCGGGAAACACACATGATTGGTCACGCACTCGTCCAGGGGTCGAAATCGGGGGGAAGATCCCCGATGGATCAGCAACAGCCACGGCGGAGAGATGCCATGTCAGAGACGCGTTCACGATCCGCAATGGAAGCCGTCAGCGGCCGGGCACGATTCGGGACGGCCCGAAGGCGCAGCACGCGCCGCGCGATCACGATGCGCGGGGTCGGCAGGTTCCTGCACCTCTTCGGCGCGATCGCGATGCTGATCGGACTCTTTCTGCCATTGACGGATGCAGGCCGCGCCCTGGCGGCACCTGGGGCGCAGAACAACCTCGCACAAACCCAGGTCCAGGACCTCAGCACGGCGAGCTTCACCGAGGTCGCCGCCATCGGGGATTTCCAACAGCAGTTCGGTTGTAACCCCTTCGATATCAATTGCCCCGGTACGCAGCTGACCAACCATGAAGGCATCTGGACGGGCGTCTTCCCGATTCCTCCTGGCCAGTGGCAGTGGCAGATCGCGGCGATGACGCAGGATGGCCAACAGGTCTTCCTGAGCGAGTCTGGCCCGGACCAGACCGATACCGTGACCATCGCCGAAACGGATGCTGGCGTCTACTTCCGCTTCAATGCCCTGCGCCAGGAGGCGGAAGCAGTCCCGGTCGCGTCAATTGCGACCCTGGCGACAGACGCCGGCACGTATGCACTGCGCCCGGACGACGGAACCCTGACGGCAATCGTGCAGGCGCTTCAGCCCGGACCGGTCAATGCCGAGCTGCAGATAGACGGCGTGCCGGTCGGTAACCCGCAGGTCATCACCGCGCCACAGGGGCCGGTCCGCGTGACTCTCGATGCCTCCGGTACCGTGATCGAGGCCGAGGATCTTGGCTACGGGACGCTCACGATCACACGGGTGGACGGTGGGACAGGTCAACCGCTTCCCGGCGGCTGTTATGAGGTACGGGAGGGTGGCACGGTCATCAACCGTGGCTGTGATACCGACGATGGCGTCGCCGACGGCTCGATTCTCCTCAGGTTTCCCGAGGGCCTGGAGCCGGGATCCTATACCGTCGCCGAAGTGAGGGCGCCGGAAGGAGCCGAGCAGGCACCAGACCAGGAAGTGGACCTCCAGGAGACGGACAACAGCATCCAGATCAGCACCGGTGAGCCGGAGGATGAGCCCACTGCCGAGGACGGCGGGATCCTGCCGATCGGCGAAGCGACCGAGGCACCTCAGGGTGACGATGTCGCGGTGACACCTACCGCAACGACCGAGGCACCGGCGGCTGCCGTCCCCGGCAATCTCATCGTGACGCTTCAGGACCAGAACAACACGCCAATCGGCGGTGCCTGCTTCCAGTTGGTGCAGGGTGGCGAGGTGAAGGCGGAGGCATGCGACCTTAATGATGCCTTCCCCAATAATGGCAACACCGGTTTCTTCGGTGTGCCGTCCGGCACCTATACGTTGCACCAATCGACGGCCCCGGAAGGTGTCCAGCCCTCGCCAGACCGCGAAGTCCAGGTGCCGGCCGGTGGTGAGGAGACGGTGGTAGTGCAGGCGGCGGCTCCGGCCGAGCCGACCCCGGCGCCGACCGGGAATGTCGTGGTGCTCCGCCAGGATGCCCAGGGCAACCCGGTCGGGGGCGCCTGCTTCGAGCTGCTCGACAGCAATGGCGGCGTTGTAGGCGAGGCTGTCTGCGATGAGGACGGTGACGTTGCCGATGACGGGCGCATTGGGTTCTTCGATGTGCCGGCGGGCTCCTATACCCTGCACGAATCGCGAACCCCGGCAGGCTACAACCCGGCTGCCGACGCGCCGGTCCAGGTGACTGGTAATGAGGTCTCGGAAGTCCGTGTGCAGGGTGCGGCGATCCCGACCGCAGTGCCGACTGACGTCCCGACCGAGATTCCGACTCCAACGCCAACGAACGTTCCCACTGAGGTCCCCACGGTTGCTCCAACCGCCGAGCCGACGAGCGAGGCGACACCGACCGAGGCACCAGCGGAAGATGCGGTACCGGGCGATCTCATCGTCACGCTGCAGAATGAGGCCGGTCAGCCAATCGGCGGTGCATGCTTCGAGCTCGTCCGTGGTGATGAGACCATCGGCCCTGTCTGTGACAGCGATGACCCGTTCCCCGGTAACGGAAACACCGGATTCTTCGGTGTGCCCTCTGGCACCTACACGCTGCACCAGACCACGGTGCCCGATGGCACCCAACCGGTAGCGGACCAGGAGATCGAGGTTCCGGCGGGTGACCGCAATACTGTTATCGTAGGGGCGCCAACCACAGCGCAGCCCACCGCGACTCCAGCTCCGACCGTCGAGCCACCCGGCGCCCCCCAGGATGTTGCCGGAGCAACGGGCGGCGATGTGGTCGTGGACATCGCCGCTGTGGATCAATCCCAGGGGCCGGTGTGCGTTGAGTTGAACACCTCTGGAGGCATCGGCCTGCTTGAAGCCCCAAATGCCTGTAACAACGGGGAAGGTGACGCCGCGCCTGCGCCTGAGGAAATCCTCATTGAGGATGTGCCCGAGGGGAACTACTCCATCTTTGTGAGGGAGGGACCGGACGAGCTGGTCGAGGCAGAGCCAGCGCAGGTCTCCGTCGTTGAGGGTGAGACGGCCCGGGTCGCGATTGCCGCTGAGGCCCCTGAGCCGACAGCGACGGCGACGCCCGAGCCGGGCGTCCTGCCGATTGTCGCTGTCAATGCCGCGGGTGAACCCCTCCCGGGCGCGTGCTGGACGCTGACCGTTGGCGACGCTCCTCTTGGCCCGCTCTGTGATGACGGCACGAACGGCGGAGAGGCGGGCGATGGGCAGGTCCAGTTCGAGGGACTGGTTCCCGGTACGTTTACTCTGACCCAGACACAGGCTCCCGAGGGATACCAGCCGGTCGAGCCGATACCGGTCGATATCGCGGCCGGTGAGAACGCTGCTCTCCAGGTGCCCCATGATGTCGTCGTCTCATCCATTGACATCACGACAACGAATGCCGCCGGAGAGAGCCTTGCCGGTGCCTGCTACGCACTGGACGGTGGTGAGCCTATCTGCGATGACGGCGATGGTACCGTGACGATCACCGGTGTGCGGGTGGGCAACCACACGATTGCCCAGACAACGGCCCCGGAGGGATACCGACTCGCAGCCGAGCAGAGCGTGACGGTTACCGCCGCGGCGCCTGCTTCCGTGACATTCCAGAATGTGGCGTTGACCGGATCAGTCTCAATCGAGGTAGTTGATCCGGATGGCAATTCGGTCCCGGGTGTTTGCTATACGATCGATGGCGGAGCCCAGCAGTGTGATGACGATGGGACAGACGCCAATGCCACCCCGGGCACGATCCAGGTAGACGGCCTCGCTCTTGGCGAGCATACCGTCGCCCTGCAGTCGGTGCCGGAGGAATTCCAGGTTCCTGCGGAGGGGATGACTGTGACGGTCGAGGCCGATACGGTCACGCCGGTGCGGTTCGAACTGGCACGTGTGGCCCCGACAACCGGTGGACTCGATGTCACGGTTCAGCTGGAGAGCGGCGAGCTGGTGCCAGGCGTGTGCATTACGCTCACCAGCACCGCAGATGCGAGCGTGACAGGTCCCTTCTGCGACAACGTGGAGGGCGATACCAACGACCAGGCGGGCATCATCGGTATCGACGGCGTCGGTGTCGGTGCCTGGAATGTCTCTCTTGCCGAGGACACGGAGGTTCCAGGCGGCGATGTCGGCGGTGTGGAGCCTCGCTCGGTCGAGATCATCGCCGGGGAGCGCTCCAGTGCCATCCTCATCGTGCCATTGCTGCCCCAAAATGGGACGGTGCGCATCGTTACGACAGACGGAACGACCAATCTGGCGGGTGCCTGCTACGAACTCTCCGGTCCGGGTGGGGTCATGTCCGTCTGCGATAACGATGAGACGACGGATAACGATGGTACGGAGGGTGTGATCGAGCTGCTGGATGTCGCTCCCGGCGCCTGGACGGCCACGATGACGACCGCGCCCTCCGGGTACGAGGTGGCAGTGCCGGTGGATCTCACCGTCGTCGCGGGGGAGACCGCGTCGGTGGAGGTGGCTGTCGAGGCAGTCCCGCAGCCGGGTTCGCTCACCGTGACGAAGCTCGACGGCAACGGTCAGGCGCTCGGAGGCTCCTGTTTCGCGGTGCAGCAGGGTGACGCGACGATCTTGTCGATCTGTGATGACACGGACGCGAATCCGAACGACGGTGTGCTCGTCTTCACCGATCTTGCCGCTGGTAGCTACCAGCTTGTCGAGACACGCACGCCATCGAACCAGTACCAACGGGCCGAAGCGCAGACGGTTGAGATTGTCGCGGGCGAGGATACGGCCGTCGAGGTCAGGAACCTCCCGCGGGCCGGTCGCCTGGCGGTGATCACCGTCCAGGAGGCAGATCCTGCCCAGCGCCTGAATAACGCCTGTTACCGGCTTGAGGGCGCAACAATCTACGGGCCGTTCTGCGACGCCGACGACGGCACAGTAGACGCGCGCACCTCCTTCGTGAACGTTACGGCGGGCGACTACACCCTGGCCCAGACCGTCGCGCCTATCGGGTACGACGTTGCCGCGAGCAGGCCGGTCACCATTGGCGCGGGCTCGTCGCTCCAGGTGACGGTCGCGAATGCAGCGACGCCGCCGGCGGCGGAAATCGGATCGCTGGTCGTGATCCCACTGGATGAGCACGGTGCCGAGGTCTCCGGCGGCTGTTACCAGGTCCTCAGTGGAGATACGCCGCTCACCGGCCGTGTCTGCGACAACGATGACGATGTCGACAAGCGCATTGTCTTTCCCGAGCTGCCGGTTGGAACCTACACCGTCCGCGAGTTGCTGGCGCCATCGCCCGACTTCGAGATTGCCCCGGATCAGGAGGTGACGATCACGCTCAACGAGCAGACCGAGGTCCAGTTTGCGCATACGTTGAAAGCGGGCCGCGTGCTCGTGCAGGCTGTCAATACGCTCGGGCAGCCATTGCAGGGAGCCTGCTTCGATCTCGCGAATGATGGGCAGGACCCCGCATGCAGCGCGGGGTCGGGCGAAGTGCTCTTCGAAGGTGTGCCGGCGGGGACGGAGTCGTTGACCCAGACGCAGGCACCGTACGGCTACAAGCTGAACGACCAGGCGCGGGAGGTGGTCGTCTCGCCGGGCCAGACCACAGTTGTGCGTGTGGTCTTCGAGACCGCACCACCGCCGGATACCGGCTCGGTGCAGGTACAGAAGTTCATCTGCCCGGCCGGTGAAGAGGGTGAGCGCACGCAGTTCCTCGGCGGCGCGCAGGGCAATGCCCAGCTTGCGAAGACGGCGGGATGTACGCAGGGCGAAGCGGCCTTCACGCTGGTGGCCGAGGACGGCTCCGGCAATGGACCGGGCGAGTTCTCGACCGGCGAGGATGGACGCTATCAGGTCACGCTCAAGCAGGGACTCTACGTACTGACAGAGATCAACCCGGACCTTCCCGGCAGCTCAGCGGCACGGCTTCGAGTGGGTGTCGGCCAGATGACGACGGTGATCGTCATCAATTACATTGCACCGCCCGAGCCGGTGCCGGCCAGTATTGAGGTCACCAGCTACACCTGCCCGCCGAGCTTCAACGGCACGGCGTACGGGGACTTTGCGGAAAGCTGCACGAGCGATCAGGCGCTGACCAACACACTGACTGTCCGCGTCGAGGGCGCCCAGAACTACAAGCGCGTCACCGGCGACACAGGTGAGCTTGGCAGGACCCGGTTCGCCGATCTTCCGGCGGGCAAGTACGAGGTGTACGGCGAGAAGCCGTACAACGTGCCGATCATGTACCTCTTTTGCGGTACCAACGCGGACGCCCCGGCGGATGTGAAGACGATCAACGGATCGGCGCCGGTGACATTGGCGAACGGTCAGACGGTGACCTGTCACTTCTTCCTGGTGCCGGAGCACCTGACGAAGGACACCGGCGCCATCCTGGTCCAGAAATTCTCCTGCCCGGTGGACAAGCCGGCGAAGGGCTATGACTGGGCGAACGAGTGCGATCGCAGCATGGAGCAGGTACCGTTCTCCCTGGATGTCTTCAACCGGGAGATGCAGGAGTTCGAGCCGCTGACCGAGGTGACCGCGAACCCGGACGGCCTCGTCCGGTTCCCGAACCTGCGACTGGGTACCTACAAGCTGGAGGAAGTCGGCTCCAGGTGGTGCTTCGCGCAATCGAACAGCGTGAATGCAGAGGGGAACGTCGTGGTCCAGCCGAACAAACTGGCCGAGGTCTGGATCTATAACTGCGTCGGCACCAACCAGCCGCCGAACACCGGATCCGGCGACGCAGCGTCGCTGCTCAATCCGGTGGATGATCCGAACACCGGCACGATGGTGCTGCTCAACTTCGCGTGGCCGGCAATCGCGCTGGCGGCATGGCTCGGTTGGCGAGCCCGCCACCAGCGGCCATCGCCGGTGATCGTTCGCCGAGGCGAGAACCGCGCCGCATAGGTCGACAGGTCAATTGCACAGCACACCAGAACACCAGAATCCCGGGCCGGAGCGTACGCTCTCACCCGGGGTCCTGGTGTCTACGCTGGGGTTTGGGCAGGGGTGCCGAGCAGGCCCCCGTGTGGGCGACCTTCATCGGCATGCCAGAGCGGTTTGCAGAGAGGTTGCCGAAAGTTTTCAGGATGATCTGTCTGTAGCGAAGGGCTCAGCCATGCAACTTGCGGTTCTCCTACACTCTCGCCGGACCACATGCAGCAATGTCCTCACCCGTGGAAGGACGACATTGATGCGGCAAGGGCTCGCTGCCGCTTTTCGCCTTGCAGGCTCAGCCATGGGGCCGCTCCCGCTCAGTCACTACGCGACTGCCTATACGTCGTCCGCTACCGCTTTTCGCCCAGGAACTCACCCAAAGGCTCTCTGACGCTTCTCACCCACCGGGCTCGGCCGAAGGGGTCGCTCTCGCTCAGTCACGACGTGGCTACCTATTCGTCGTCCGCTACAGGCATAACGGTCAATGGTCCTGCAAGCCGCGTCAGGTCAATGGCTGGAGGACGGTGTTGGAACCGATGATCAGGCCATCAATTGCAATACCGCATCAGCCGCCTCGTCGGGAGACAGATGGGTGTTATCGATCTGGGTGTCAAATACGCGGAGCTGCGCCTGACCTTCGTACACCATTTTGAGCTCTTCGTCGGTCAGTCGTGGGGGGCGTGTCCCGTTGCGACGGACTATCTCCTCGAAGGAAGGCAACAAATGGATAAGCTGAGGGTTGTATTCCTTCAGGAAGTCC
>DASYWM010000115.1:0-4017 GCA_035936075.1 Thermomicrobiales bacterium | reverse complement strand
CGGGAGGCGCAACAGAGGCATCAGGAGCGTTCGCCCTCAACGGAAGCGGATCCAGGCAATCGCATAGGCCAGTGCCATATAGACGAGATCCGGCACCAGGCGCACGCGCAGGGCACGCTGGGCATATTCGCCCAGTTGGTTAATCTCCCCGAAGGTGATGTCGTACCGGTTGGCGAGCAGCACACGGCTGACGAGGAACCCGATCGTGATCAGTGCCATCGCGAGCAATTGCAGATCGGCGCCCCGCTTGTTTCGGGTCAACTTGGCAATCGTCTCCACAACGCCAAATCCCATCGCCAGCGAGAGGTAGAATCCCCATTCCGGGATGAACCGCCAGATGACGGCAACCACCAATGCGACAAGCAACCCTCCACCGATGGCCTTGAGCAGATCACTCCCCGGTGTCCTGATCGACGGCATGCTCCGTACGCCGGCGCAATCCGGACAGCGCAGCCCGACAGGTGAACGGACGGCACACTGGGGACAGATAGGTTTGCCGCAACGCGTGCAACGCAATCCAGTTTGGACATTGGGATGATAGGTACAGGGAACCTCTCCACGGGGGATTTGCATGGAACCGGTTGAACTCTTTCGTGTTTGAATCGTTTCAGGATCAGTCAATCCGAACGCGCTTCATTCTACGTGAGATGTCGCCCTGCCTACTCGCTGCAGGAGCGCATCACGCAGGACCAGCAGTGCAAACTGTGGCAAGACGAGTTGTCGCCGCCAACGCCAGGGCTCCCGCGCCAGGCGATAGGCCCACTCGAGGCCCAGCTTCCGCACGAGGGCGGGTGCCAGGGAGACGTTTCCGGAAATGTAGTCGAGCGCACCACCTATCCCGACAACCACCTTCACACCCGCACCGGAAAGAGCCGACTGGTTACGGGCGATCCAGTGCACCTGGCCAGGAGCACCATAGGCCACCAGCACAACATTGGCGCCGGACGCGGTGATCCGCCTGATGGTTTCTGCATCATCACGCTGATGTGGTGACCCTTCCGCCCACGTGCCGGCGATCACTGCACCGGGCGACACCTTCAGCATCTTCTCCGCGGACCTATCGGCGACACCGGGTCCAGCCCCCAGCAGGAAGATCCCCGCACCACTTTCAGCGGATATCGACGCCGCAATCCAGCAGATCTCCACACCAGTGACGCGCTCTACACTGCGTATCTGCGTGAGCCAGCGGACGGCAATCGCCACTCCTGCCCCGTCAATCGTGACGAGATCGGCTTCCTGCACGATCGTATGAAAGGCCGCATCCCTGCGGCACGTCATCACATATTCGGGATTCAGTGTCACAATGTGTGCGCACGACTTCCCGGCCGAAAGCCGATTCCGAATCCAGGCGCTGGTATCCGCCCGTGAGACGATGTCAACCGGTACCCCGAGGATCGTCTCCCTGGGCCGAAGATCAGAGATCGAAGTCGATGTCATCAAAGATAGACCCCGCCGCGTCGAGCAGTCCTGTCAATCCGTCGCTGGCACCCTGGAGTGAGCCTCCAAGCGCATCGGCGGCACCCTGCATACTCGTGCCCGAGACATTCGGCATGGATATATCCGGAACCGGATTACCGAGATCGCCAAACAATCGACCGGCTCCCGCAACGTCTCCAAGATTTCCCATGTCACCAAGGATCACGATATCACCAATATCAGGTCCACCGAACCACCCGGGCTTCGCGACACCCGCGGCCGAGAACATGCTGATCCACTGTCGATCCATCTTAAACGCCACCGCGTATGAGAGATACCGATCGAAGATGTCAGAGGCCTCCTTCAAGTCTCGCTGTGGCTCAATCGACTGCAGGTAGCGCTTGAAGGCCCGCCACTTTGCCGCAGCCTCCGTGCCCTCGGGCGTCTTTCTGGGCATGTGCCGGCTCATTCGGATCATCGCAGTCCAGATGATCGCAGAGGCAATAGTCGTTGCAATCGCGAAGGGATCAACAAGGACACTCAAGATCAACCCAACGACCAGCGAGAGCACCAGCCCGGCCCGTGAGATACGTCGCCAGCGCTCACGGGTCCGGTGCGGATTCATGGCGAAATAATGACGCTGGACCAGTTCTTCATAGAGATCATCGCGAATCTTCGGCTCTGCATCGACAAACCGGGAGCGAACCTGGTCAAGCTGCACCTCCATCATTGGCTGGGGATCGGAACCAAAGAGGACGCGAAGCAAGTCCCGCTCAAGCGGGCGGGTGATGCGCTCGGGATGCAGCAGTGTGATCCGGTAATCTCGTGCTCCGGGATTCGGTGTCGAAGCCGCCTCAATGACGACGGCGCCATTTCGGCCCAGCCCGAGCAGCGTCGCCACAACATCCTCGTGATCGGCGTGCTCGTCGAGCAACGTCCCCACCGCACCGGGAGACAGATCGTCCGGCGGCTCACTAAGGATGTCAGCAACCAGTCCTGTATGTGGATCCCTGCCTCGCAGATACCAGAGAAGCAGCATTGCCACTGCCCCGCCGACAAGCAGCAGAAGCATCATCCCAAGGAGTACGAGTCGGATAACGGCCTCTGTTGAGTTCATTTCGTCGAAGTGCCCTGTCCGTTATCTAGAGCTTCGATCGCTCATCGGGAGCGCGTCAATGGCGTAGATCCCACTGTGGCAGATGGTGGCCGTCCTCGTCCTCGTGATCCCTATTCCCGTAATTGGCCACCCTTCACTGCGGTAAGACGAATAATTTTTGCATCCCGTTGCATTCCACTTGCTTTATCTGCGCGAACATAAGCGCTGTAAGGAAGGCGCGTTTGCTCTGCGCTTCAGATGCGATTGCTCGAACCAGCTCGTCCTCGCCTGGAGGACACCTCCACCTTCCAGCAAACGGAACGGGATTGCCATAGGATATGCCGCCAGAGCGAGACACTGTCCCGCAGCCGTAGCAGAATGACCCTCGGATGGGCGAAGATAGAGGCGGCTAGGGACCCTCACACCATCCAGTTCCTGGAGCAGGGTGGGCACTTTCGTATACGCGATTTGGTGCCTTCGTATAGTTGCGTTATTTATTATGGCGATGTAACCTGTTTGCAGGGGGAAACGGTAGATTCTTGTATGGGCAACGATTCACTCGTCCGCCCTATATGTGTTCTCTGTTGCGTAAAGGCCAGGGAAACGCATTGAACAACTCAAGGCCCTATCGTTATCCACTGCGGACACGGCAACGCAGTCCGCAGCACCATGGGATGGATTGATGAAATCTAGGGGACGGGCAATTCCCAATGTTGCGATGATCGCCTTCGGGCTGATCTCGTTGCTGTGCGCCACCGTCCGCCCCGTTTCCGCCTCAACTCTTGACCTCGCGCCTGTCCAGGACGTTACCCAAACAGTCGAACAAACTCTTGAGCCTGCCAATGAGCTCACGGCGCCGGTTCTTGAACCCGTCGAGGAGCAGCCCCTTGTCGTCGAGCAACCTGCCCTTGAGCCGGTGGCTAAGACAGTTGCAGAGCCGGTGATCCAGGCTGCTGAGCCGGTCGCCGACTACGTGGAACCAGCTTACGTCGAACCAGCTGCTGTTGTTGAACCGGTTTATACCGAGCCCGTCACCAATACCGTGTCAGAGTCCGTCGCTGAAGTTACGGAGCCGGTGGCCGACGTCGTCGAACAACCGGCGCTCGAACCAGTTGCAGAAGCCGTCACTGAGCCGATTTTCGTTCCCGAGGAGTCGGCCGGCGCTGTTACGGAGCCAGTAGCAGACATTACCGATCCCGTGACGAATGTCGTTGAAGCGGTCGTCGAGCAACCTGCCCTTGAGCCGGTGGCGGACACGCTTTCCGAACCGGTGCCCGTCGAGGAGCCAGTAGCAGCGGTCAACGAGACGATCGCCGGTGCCACGCAACCAGTAGAGGTCGTAGAGCCGATAACCGAAGCGGTGGTCGCAGAGGCGGTCCAGGCATCGGAAGTTGTCGAGCCGGTTGCTGAAGCACCTGTCACGGAGCCTGTTGCCAGCGTTATGCAGCCGGTTACTGACGTGGTGGCCGGCACCGACATCATCGACGGACTGGGCGCTATTGAAT
>DASYWM010000114.1:0-22499 GCA_035936075.1 Thermomicrobiales bacterium | reverse complement strand
TTTCGCCCTTGCTTGGGCAGCCCATTCTGAGGACGCTGGTCTGGAGGATGCGGCATCCCAAGCGTGGGTGTCACTCACGCATGCGGAATGGACGCGTCCCGCCAAGCGCGCCCTGCGGCAGGTCACCGGCGGCCCATCGCTACGTGACTTGGGCGAGCGCGGCCACCAGGGACTCCTGCATCTTGACCGCACTCTCTGCACGCCCGGCCGCTGTTACGAGTGCCCCATTGCCGCAGAGGTTATCCGGGACCAACTGTAACCCCGGCATGGATCTAGTATCGACATTCTGGTAACAGTAGATGCGGGCCCATCGGCGCAAAGACATCGTGTCTTCTCGCTTACCACCCGAATTCGCCCCCACCAACCTTTGTATCATTTCCCATGGGCCCCAGGCCGGCCACCCTTTCACCGCGCTTGACGCCGATGGACTGGCCCCCTAGCATGAACGCAGTTCCTGTGACCCGCCCGCTACGTCTCAACTAAATGGAAATCCGACGAGAGGTTCCGATGGACTTGCCTCCCGCCCCTTACCTGGTCCCGCTGTGCGCACACCTGCTGGGCCCAGTCCGCATCGCTGTTGGCAATCGGGTAATCCCGGATCACGCTTGGCCCCGACGCAGCGCTCGGGCGCTCCTGCTATTGTTGCTCATCACCCCAGGTCATCGCCTCCCGAGAGACCGCGTCCTTGACCTCCTCTGGCCCGAACGCGCGCCGGAGTCGGCGCACGGGGCTCTCCGCGTGGCGCTCCATACCCTGCGCCGCGTCCTCGAACCGGACCTGCGAGCCGGGGGCGAATCCGCCTATGTGGAGAGCAGGGGTGATGCTGTGGCCCTGCGGTCCGGAATCGCGCTCTCGATCGACCTCGAAGTCTTCGAGGCAACGGCGATCCGGGCGGGGACAGCTGCGCTCGCCGATCGTCCGGTGATGCTGCATGAGGCTCTGGCACTCTTCGGCGGCGATCTGCTTGAGGATGAGCCGTACACTGACTGGTCGGCGGAACCTCGCGAGCGGCTACGGCGCACCTGGCGCCGGGCGGTGCTGGAGCTCGCTGAACTTGAACTGGAACGCTGCCCGCTCCAGTCGGTTCCCGTACTTGAGAAGTTGCTGAACGCGGATCCCACCGATGAAGCGGCGCACCGGGCCCTCATGCGCGCCCTCGCGACAGCGGGCCGCCGCGACGAGGCTCTTCGCCAGTACGCGCGCTGCGTCGAGGAACTACGGGACGAACTGGATGTCGAGCCGGACGTTGAGACGGTGGCGCTGGCCACCGAGATCCGGTCGGCTTACCAGGTTCCGTCACTGCCGATGCCCCCGGCCGCTCCCGCGGGCCGGGGGGATAACCTGTCCGCAACACCTACCCCACTAATCGGCCGGGGTCGCGAGATGGAATCCTTGCAGGACATCCTCCTGCACCCGGATGTCCAACTTGTCACCGTCACTGGAGCCGGAGGCATTGGCAAAACCCGTCTTGCTCTGGCGGTAGCGCGGCAAATCAGCGACGACTTCGCGGATGGGGTCTGCTTCGTGCCACTGGCAGCGATCCATGATCCCGAGGTCGTGCTTCCCATGATCGCCCACACGTTGGAGATCAAAGAGGTCACCGGGCATCCAGTGGCCCAGTTGCTCGGCAAAGCCCTGCGCGAACGCGAGCTGCTGCTGATTCTGGACAATCTGGAGCAGGTCATTGATGTGGCAGAGGCGATCGCCAGGCTGCTCGAGGGATGCCCACACCTGACGATCCTTGCCACCAGCCGCGAGCCGTTGCGCGTGCGAGCCGAGCATGTCGTTACAATCCCCCCGCTTGCCGTACCTCCCCTGAGGCTGCGCACCTTCCCTGCTCCTCTTCTGGCAAGTTCCGTCAGCCGGTACGAGGCCGTAGCCCTGTTCGCCGAGCGCTCTCGCGCCGCCCGGTCAGATTTCGCAGTCACCGATGCCAATGCTCTGGCGGTGGCCGCGCTCTGCACCCGGCTGGACGGGATGCCGTTGGCTATCGAATTGGCCGCTGCCCTGAGCAGCCACCTCGCTCCCGACGATTTGCTCGCGCGACTGGCGCGACGCCTGCCCCTGCTCACGGGCGGGGCGCGGGATCTGCCGGAACGCCAGCGCACCTTGCGGGATGCCATTGCCTGGAGCCATGACCTGCTGGAACCAGCGGAGCAGACGCTGTTTCCGCGGCTCGCGGTCTTCGTCGGCGGCTTCAACCTCGATGCGGCCGAGGCCGTCTGCCACGCATTGGGCGATGTCATTCCCGAGGTCGCCTCGAACGTGTGGGCACTGGCCGACAAGAGCCTCCTGCAGCGGGAGGAGGGAACAGAGGGAGGGTCGCCTCGCTATCGGATGCTTGAGACGATCCGGGAATTCGGATTGGAGAAACTCAAGGCTAGTGGGGAGGAAGAGACGATCCGACGAAGGCACGCCGCCTTCTTCCTGGCTACGGCCGAGAATGCCGAGCCCCTCTTGCACGAGATGCATCAGATCTCTTGGCGTGACCAACTAGAGGTCGAGCACGACAACCTGCGCGCAGCCCTGGATTGGGCATGCGAGCAACAGGAGGCGGAGACGGCCCTGGGCATCAGTGGCGCGCTCGCGGAGTTCTGGCGGATGGGAGGACACCACACCGAGGGGCGAATGTGGTTGGCACGCGCTCTTGCACTGACGGATAGTCAGCCGTCCGCAGGGCGCGCGTTGTGCTTGAGGGGGGCCGGCGTCCTAGCTCAGGCCCAAGGCGACAATGACGAAGCAATCGCCCGGTTAACAGAAGCACTCGGCGACTGGCGGGTGCTCGGGGACTCGCGCCGGACCGCACAAACCCTCGTTCCCTTGGCCGGCATCGCGACTGCCCGTGGCGAGTATGTGGTAGCACTCGAACTCAACCATCAAGCACTGAGGCTCTTCGAGACGATTAACGACCGCGCGGGTATCGCGGGCGTCCTCAACCAATTGGGCATCATAGCGACAGACCAGGGCGAGTACACGCGAGCGAGGGGCCTATACGAGCGAAGCGGATCGCTTTACGATCTCATCGGCGACCGGCATGGGTCCGCTCGCGTCCTCAACAACCTCGGCATTCTGGCCTTCTGGCAGCAGGACTATCGGCGGGCAGCGATGTCGTTCGAAGACTCGCTGATCCACTGGCGAGCACTGGGTGACCGTCCGCACACGGCCGTGGCACTGGCCAACCTGGGCGAGGCGCTGCGGGCGGAAGGCGACCTCGAGCACGCGGTGACCGTCGCCCGAGAGGGCCTCCAGATCTCCCGTGAGGTGGGTGACAAGCGTTCGGCCGCAACGGCGCTCTTTATCCTGGGCTCGCTGCTACAGCATCACGAAGACAATCCCCAAGCTACCGAGCCGCTCGTCGAAGGCCTCCTCCTCTATCAACAGATCGGTGACCGGTTGGGCATGGCATGGTGCCTCGAGGCACTGGCCGGCCCGGCGTCTGTCAGCGAGCGACCGGAAGTGGCGGCACAGATGGGCGGGGCCGCCGAGGTATTGCGGGAGCAGGTCGGTGTGCCCCTCAAGCCTGCGGAGCTCCCAGCCTACCGCCGCCATATGGACGCTGCCCGCCACGCCTTCTCGAACCCGGATGCGTACCATGTGGCCTGGACAACTGGCCGAGAGATGGCCCTTAATACGGTGGTTGAGTTGGCCGCAGGTCTGCTCCCGGACCCAGTCCGAAGTCCGGAACCCTCACAAGCTTCCGAGCGCGAACCGATTGCAGGCAACAAGGCATAGCGCCGAGCGTAGTTGAAGAACCGGTGTTCACCACTCCGTGCTCCCCACGTAGATGGTCGCGCCCGAAATCAGGTCATCCCGGCTCGTGGCCAAAACGATCGACGACGCGAAGTCCTCAGTCGTCGGGAGCCACCCTGCCTCTTCCCGTCGCTGGGTAATAATCCCCGGGCACATCCGATCCAGAAGTTTCGGCGTGATCGTCCCATCGATGAGGTTACCGCTGACGACAGCAAGGCGAACTCCTGCCTGCTCAAGCTCCGGCACCATCGCCCGCAGCTCAACCTCGCCTGCCTTTTTGCTCGCGGCGACCGGCTCATACTCCGGCATCACGTCCTTCTCGCCATGGAAGTGCGCGAGGTGGCTTGTCACGAAGACGATAACGCTCCCCTCGCCCATCAGCGGCAGCGCCCCTTTGGCCAATGCCACCTGGGAATCACGATTGAGCGTCATCGCGTACCCCTCATCCACATCCTTCTCAAGCCCTCCACTCGCGTTGAGGACGAGCACATCCAGCTTTCCAAACACGTTCCCAACGTGCTCATACATCGCCTGGACTGAACCGGGATCCGTGATATCGCCCTCGACAACGAGCGCTTCCCGTCACTACTCCCGAACCTTCCCCGCGACTTGCTCGGCGCGACGAAGCTTGCTCCGGTAGTTGATGGCGACATCGGCACCACAGACAGCGCCAATCCGCGCGACCTCAGCACCAACTCCTCGGGATCCACCGGTTACAGGCAGCTTCTTGCCGGTCAAATCGACATCCGGCTCTCCCGGTGTGGTGTTGATATGGATGTCGTGAGTCATGGGTACGTTCCTTTGTTGCATGAAGTACCGCTGCAAGTCGATGTCACGCATCGTCGTGAAAAGCGAGTGCCCGGGCATCGTCCTGATAGAACCGGTGCCGCCGTCGGTCCACGATCTCCCGGGTCTCCATCGCGGAAACGCCCTGATGCCGAAGCACATGCTGCATGAACTCGAGACCAGCCTCGAACTCCGGCTGCACCACGTCACTCGCCCCCGCGACCCGAAGCCCCTGCATCTCCATCGCCCGTCCAGCCCTCACCACAATCTCAAGGTCCGGATTCAATTCCTTCGCAATGCGCGAAGTTCTCAGCGCGACAATCGTGTTCGGTACTGTCACGGCGACGATCCTGGCATGTTCGACGCCGGCACGGTGCAGCACCGGCTCTGCAGCGCTGTCCCCATAGAGGGCCGGTATTCCTCGGGATTGGAGATCCTGGACCACCGCAGGATTCATGTCGATCACGACAAATTGCAGCTGCCGGCGGATCAGGGTCTCGGCGAGGGCCTCCCCGACTCTTCCGCAACCGCAGATAATCACATGGTCCTGCATTTCGCCATATGACGCCTCCCGGTCGACCGATGAAAGCATGTGGTCCCGCAGGTACGGGAGTCGCTGGATGACGGGAGAAATAAAGGGATCAGCCATCAGCAACAAGGGCGAAAGGAGGATCGAGGCCAGCGCGATACCGAGAATCAGGCTGTACTGGTCATCGTCTATGATGGCATCCGATAGTCCGATACTTGCCAGCACAAAACTGAACTCGCCGATCTGGGCGGTCAGCAGCGCCGCCTTCGTTGCCACCACTGGTCCGACCCCGCTCAGAAGGTATCCCGCCAGCGATGCGAGAAATTTGCCGGTGACGAGTACCACCACGACCACCGCGATCATCAGGGGATGGTCGAGGAACAGCTGTGGGTCCAGCAACATCCCGAGTGATACGAAGAACAGCGTCGAGAAGACATCCCGCAGGGGAATGATTTCCGCGAGGACATGGGCATCGAATTCTGATTCAGAGACGACCAGACCTGCGAGAAAGGCCCCGAGCGCATACGAGAGACCGGCTTCGTGAGACGCGTAGGCCGTACCCAGGGCGATCACCATGATGGTGAGGAGAAAGAGTTCCCGCGTCCCGGATTTCGCTATGAAGTTGAAGACTTTAGGCACCAGCCGCGTGCCGACGACAAGCACAATGACCAGGGCAGCTGCAGCCATCAGGAGCGATTTCGCCAGAGGAAGGATCACCTCAGTGGTATCCGGCTTCAGCATGGGCAAGAGCGCCAACAGCGGAACCATACTTAGATCCTGGAGAATCCCAAGACCCAGGGCAGCCCGTGCATGGGGGCTGGTCGCCTCGCCACGGCTCAGCGTGAGCTTGATGACCACGATTGAGCTGCATGCGAGAAAGGCAAGGCCGAGGAGAATCGCGGATTTGATACCCCAACCGAGAGCAATGCCAGCTCCAGTGCCCAGGAGGACGGAGGCGGGCATCTGGATTGCGCCGGTGGTGAGCGCGATCTTGCGAACCGAGAGCAACTGGGCGAGCGAAAACTCCACACCGAGTGCGAACATCAGGAAGGCCACACCGAGGTTGGCCATCAGCTCGACGCGTTCCCCGTCCGCTACCAGTCCCGGCGTGTGCGGTCCGATAACAATCCCGGCCAGGATGTAACCAACCAGCACGGGCATACCCAGACGACGCGCGATCAGCCCGCCGACCAACGCGATACCCAGCGTCGTCACCAGGTCAATAATGAGGCCAATGTCTTCCACTGTGTGGCGCCCCCAGACTGGAATACGAGATCACTGCACTAATCGGGTATGCTCCCGCCGGCGGCCTAGCCTGGAGCGGGCTGTTCAGCCATCTTGAATTGTCAGATATCTCTGATTCAAGTGTACGCGCAATATGTGATTCTCCCGTCGGTTCGGGAAGAATCGCTCAACATGAACGCTCAGCTGGGGCTTCCTCCCAAAGGGAGGTCATGATTTGAGCCGCCGGAGCAACGGGAGCATCTCGAAAACCCGTGCCCGCCCAGAGCGCCATGCCGTCCGGATCGCCAGCGGCGGCGGCAGCGGCCCGCAGTGGACGGGTCAACTGACTCACCTCGGGGTACGCCGCCGGGGCAACGTCGTGATAGTCACGCATGAACCGGTTCACAAGCCCTCTCGCAGGCCTTCCGGAGAACGCGCGCGTCACCATCGTGTTGCTGAACCGGTCAGATGCAAGCGCATCCTTATGCAGCGTCGACGCCCTGGTTTCCGGCGATCGCAGCAGAACCGTGCCGACCTGGACCGCCTTCGCCCCTGCCTCCATTGCGGCAACTATGTGTTCCCATCTGGTGATACCGCCGGCTGCGATCAAAGGTAGATCGCAAACATCGCGAACGTTCCTCAGGAGGATCTCCAATCCTGTTGCTCCTGGCTCTTGCGCGGCATGATGCGTGGCCCTGTGCCCGCCTGCCTGCGGCCCTTGGACGCAGAGGGCATCAGCGCCATGGTCGGCCGAGAGCACTGCCTCAGCTGCATCAGTGACCGAGACAACGACATAGCTTCCCGCGCGTTGCAACAGCTCGATTGTGATGCGGTCAGGGCAGCCGAATGTGAAGGACACGATGGGGACCGGATCCTTGAGCAAAAGAGCAATTTTCTCCTCCCACCCGTCGCGGTCGGCGGCGTCCGGCTATGGAATTGTGCATTGGTATCGTTCGGCCTCGGACTGCAGTGCTCGGCGGTACGCCTCCACGTCCCTCGCACGGTCAACATCTTGAGCGGCCAACCCGGAGGGGACAAAAAGGTTGACACCGAAGGCTGCCAATGTCGCGGCTCGCACGCGTCCGATCTCTTCGCCAATCCCGGCAGCGGTCTTGTAGCCAGCAGCGAGGAAGCCCGTGCCGCCCACCTCAGCAGCCGCGACAACGAGTTCTGGAGTCGATGGCCCACCGGCCATCGGGGCTGCCATGATGGGCACGGCCAGCGCATCGATCGAGAACATTCTCAGCTCCTCCTGAACAATCACTGCCGTTCAACCGGCCAAAAAGAGGGTGCCTCGTCCGACCATCCTTGTCCTGGTTTCGGCTGGTGCAAGGAGCGAGAACGCGCCGTCGGCCGACACACTGCCCTGGATGTCGATTCCGCCCAGCGCTAGACGTCCTCGCGCAGGAGCACGCGCCGCCGCTGACGTTCTTGTCGGGAAGACTCGCGTAACAAATCCTTGACCCGGTCAGGCGTCTTTACATTGTTGAGGTACCTGATAGGAGAGCTCTGATCGGCGGAAGAAATGTATACATCCCCGATCCGGGTAATGCGCTCCAGCGGATGTTGCTTGACGCCGACATCGTTGACCCGGAAGAGATCGATTTCCTCGGTCCGCCGGCCGATGAAGCCAAACGTCATGATGAGGCGCTGGTTGGTGAGTTTATAGCGCTGCGTGAGCGCCATGCGCGGGGACCAGAGGATGCTGGGACGCCCTTCCCAGAGCACTCGCTCGCCGCCAGGCACGCCGTCCAAATCCTCACCGATGGGCAAACCATCGTCCGCCAGCAGCCGACCGGACCGATCCTTCTCATCGCCCACAGTCACCGGATTAGTGGCCGCGGCTACCTCTCGGACATCCTCAAGGGATCGACCGCAACTTTGGCAAAAATGGGCGGTGGGGTCGTTCCGGGCACCGCAATCAGGACAAAAGATCCGGGAGGAAGTCTGCATGCATCAAGATCCTTTCGTTCGCCGGGAACCTTCGCGCTGCACCAGCTGCCCGGTCTTGGATTTCGTGCTTGCATTTTACTCGCTCACGAACTGTTGAATCCGGTGGCGGCGAAGGCCCTTCGCCGCCACCGGCACCATGCACCTTGAGCGGCAATACTTGCTGCAGGGACGTGAACGCCCGTCCTGCGTGCTATGGTTACGCTCGCTTCCGGCATCGACATATGCCGGCTTGGATTGCCACGTAACCGAACGGGGAAAGGAAACAGGGACATATGTGAACGCTTCTTCTGGTGCTTGCCATGGCAGCATGTTGTGCCATAATGTCGGCTCCGCTGGCTGTGGCGCAGGAAGACGTGGATCTTGAGCCCGTTGCAGAGACGGTCCTGGACGCGGATCAAGAGGCACTAATGAAGGCCCTTGAGACACCGATAAAAGACGAGAACCTGCCTGAGGGCTTCTCGAACGCGACGTTCGTCGACCCCGAGACCGCCAGCGCCGAGGAAGGCGTGCTCCCCGCGAGCGATCTCGAAGGCGCCGAGGGTAGCGTAGCCTACGCGATTGATTTCGACCCTGTAGCCAGGAGTGTGGGCGCCACCCCCGGATCCAGCCCGGCAGAAGCTGGATTCAGCATCGGTTTGGCCTCCCTGAACTACGTCTTCATGGACGATGAAATCACAGCCGATGACTTGGAGGAATTCAAGTCCGGCGCCCAGGAGGGCCTTGTCGGCGAGACAGGTGCTGACGCCAGTCCGGAAGCCGGCGCGCCAGGAATGGAAGCCACGGTGGAGGAGCTGGGGTTGAGGGCGCGCCGATCACCTACCTGATCACTGAGGAGGGTGTCCAGTCGGTCGTCCAGTTGGTGGCGATTCCCGTCGGAAACACGATGGTCATGTCCATGGCCGTCCAGGCGGGGGCCGAAGTGGACGCCGACGCCGTGCTCGCGGCCTCACAGGATCTGGTCCTCGCTGGTGCTGGCTACCTTGGTTCGGTTGCCGAGGACGCACAGTAGACGCCAAGAGACCAACAAAATTATGTGTAGACGCACAATCGGTCCCGCTTTTGTCGGGACCGGTTTTCTGTCGGCGAAGGGCAAGACGACTTCGGACTTCCTTCTCGGAGCGTTGAATCGCGACATTGCCACCGTACCGCCCGCGGGTATGATTGGCGGACACAGCACCGTCGTCCCATCACGCCCGTGCGGTTAAGGGAGCCGATCATGGCGACACCACTACTCGAGAGGAATGCGTCCATGCGCACATTTCACGCGTTACTCATCCTTCTGTTTGGCGCGATGCTCGCCCTTGCGCCGCTGGTCAGCGCCCAGGATGCTATCGATATTCCCTCCATCGCCGAGGTTGTTCTAGAGCGGGATGCAGAGTCGCTTGTCCCGGCCTTGAAGGCTCCAATAGACGAAGAGGGTCTCCCTGCGGCATTCTCCAACGCCGAATACGTCGATCCGGCGTCCGTTTCCGGCGATACGGGCAATATCGCCAGGGGCTCGATGGGAGACGTCGTCGGTACGGTCATGTACTCGATCGACTACCAGCCAGGCACGGGTGCATCCGCCTCTCCTTCCCCCGTCGCATCACCCGCAGCGGGTGGTCCGGCCAGCATCTACAACACTGCGTCCCTGAACTACCTGGTTTACGGGGATGAGGTCAATCCTGAGTCCCTGGAAGGTCTTGGTGAAGTGCTCCTGAGCACGATTGGAGACCAGGCAGCTGAGGTGGAAGTGTCAGAGATCACGGTCGACGACACGATCGCCTACGTGATAACGATCTCCACGGTGACCAACGGCATCGAGGTTGCCATGCAGTGGGTCGCCATTCCGGTGGGAAATGTCGCCGTCATCAGCATGGCGATGTCCGGTGGGGTCAACGTTGATGTCGACGCATTGCGGAAGGATGCCCTGGCCCTGGCGATAGCCGGAACCCGGCACCTGGGAGCGGCTGCACAGGACGAGTCCCAACCGGCCGGATAAGAAGACGCCACAACGGATCGAGACGCCGGAGACAAGCTTGTGACTCCTGATTCCACTCACGCTGAAAGTGACAGACGGGTAACCGACGCTCGACCGCTGGTCACCATTGAGGGCGACAAAATCGCACTCGGCCCGATTCGTCGCGATCTCCTTCCGCTCTACCAGGCGTGGATCAACGACCTGTCGGTAACACGGTTCCTCGTGTCCAGGCCGATGTCCCTGGACGAGGAGATCAGCTGGTATGAAGGGGTTGTCAACAATGAGCGAATGGTCTTCTTCACCATCTACGAGCGTTCGTCATACCGGCCCATCGGTGGCGTCGATCTCCACGGCATCGATGTCAGGAACCGCACAGCCGAGCTCGGCATCATGATTGGGGAAAGGGACGCCCGTGGGCGCGGCCTGGGCACAGAGGCCGTCCGGCTTGTCTGCGACTATGGTTTCAACGCAATGGAGTTGAACAGCATCTGGCTGCTCACCTTTGGCTGGAATATCGCGGGCCAGAAAGCCTACGTCAAGGCTGGTTTCAGGGAATTTGGACGCCGTCGCCAAGCCCGTTATTTCGATGGACGCTATTGGGATGACATCTATTACGACCTGTTGCGCGAGGAATTCGAAAGCCCCGTCGTCCACGAGATCATGAGCGATGGCGTGTCGGGCAATGATCGTTAGTCGATCGACTCTTCTATTGCGCGCTCGTAGGCATCCCACGTCTCCTTGCTGAAAGCGACAACACGGATCACCGTGATCTCCGGATACCGCTCCGCGGCCTCCTGCAACTCACCAACAGCAATCCGGGCCGCCCGCTCCAGCGGGAACTGGTAGATGCCCGTGCTGATCGATGGAAACGCGATCGAATGCACGCCACTTTCATGGGCGATGCGCATGCTGTTCCGGTAGCAACTGGCGAGGAGCCGGTCTTCGTCATGACCTCCGCCGCGCCAGATCGGCCCGACGGTATGGACGACGTAGTGCGCGGGCAGATTGAACCCCGGCGTGATTCTCGCCTCCCCGGTCGGGCACCCGCCAATCCGGCGGCATATCTCCAGCAATTTTGGCCCGGCGGCCCGATGGATCGCCCCGTCGACGCCGCCCCCACCGAGTAGCGAGGAATTCGCGGCATTCACGATCGCATCCACACGCTGCCGTATGATATCTCCGAGAATGAGCTGCATGTACCCGTTGTCGAACAGCTCAGGGCCGTCCATCGAACCGTCCTCCAGACGGCAACACGCCCGGACGGTCTCGCGTCGTCCGGGCGTGTTGCATTGAGGCGATAGACCTACGCGTTCATAGCTTGCTTGAGCAGCCCGGGCACCTTCGAGGGGCTGTCCGCGACCCGCACCCCCGCCGACTCAAGCGCGGCGATTTTCTCCTCGGCAGAGCCGGAGCCGCCGGAGATGATCGCACCGGCGTGCCCCATGCGCTTGCCGGGAGGCGCCGTGCGCCCGGCGATGAAACCGGCCATCGGCTTCGTCACGTGCTCCTTGATGAACGCTGCCGCGGTCTCCTCGTCATCACCGCCGATCTCGCCGATCATCACGATCGCTTCCGTGTCCGGATCATTCTGGAAAAGCTCGAGGACATCCACGAACGAGGTCCCGATCACCGGATCTCCACCGATCCCGACGGCAGTGGACTGGCCAAGATTGGCCTTCGTCAGGGCGTCGACCACTTCATAGGTCAAGGTTCCTGAGCGGGAAACCAGCCCCACCTTTCCGGGCTCGTGAATGAAGCCAGGCATGATCCCAACCTTCGCCTCTCCCGGCGTGATAAGCCCCGGGCAGTTGGGACCGATCAGCCGAGCACCCTTCTGCTTGACGTGGTGATAAACCGGCACCATATCGTTGACCGGCACGCCTTCGGTAATACAGATCACCAGCTGGATACCGTAGTCTACGGCTTCGTAGATCGCATCGGGAGCGAAGCGAGCCGGGACATAGATGATGGAGGTGTTCGGGTTGGTTTCCCTGACCGCTTCCTCAACCGTATCGAACACTGGAACACCGGCGACCGACTCACCCTTCTTGCCCGGGGTGACACCCGCCACGACGTTCGTGCCGTACTCGACCATCTGCGTCGCGTGGAACGACCCTTCCCGCCCGGTAATGCCCTGGACGAGCAGCCGGGTGTCATTGCCTACCAGAATACTCACTGGGTTCTCCTTCCCCGGGCTCCCGGGTGACGTGATTACGCGGCCTGTCCTGATGCAGCAGAGACAACCTGTTCAGCCGCCTCGTCCATCGTGTCGACTGCCGTCAACCCGGCCTCAGCGAGGATCTTCTTGCCTTCATCGGCGTTCGTGCCAGAGAGGCGCACCACGATCGGCACCTTGACCTCTACCTGGCCCAGGGCCTCGCGGATGCCGTCGGCGACAACGTCCCCTCGGGTAATGCCGCCAAAGATATTGATAAGGATGGCACGGACGTTGGGATCCGATGTCACGAGGCTGAAGGCCTTCGCAACCTGTGATGCACTTGCTCCGCCCCCGACGTCAAGGAAGTTCGCCGGCTCACCGCCACTCAGCTTGACGGCATCCATTGTCGCCATGGCCAGCCCGGCGCCGTTTACAATGCAGCCAATATCGCCATCAAGCTTCACGAAGGAGATCCCGCTCGATCGAGCGTCAAGCTCGGTCTCGTTCTCCTCCGCCATATCGCGGAGCCCCTCGATGTCCTTGTGACGATACAGCGCGTTGTCATCGAAGCTCATCTTGGAGTCGAGCGCCTGCCATTCGCCGGCGCCGGTGAGAATCAGGGGATTGACCTCGACCAACGTGGCGTCCTCCTTAATAAATGCGGTGTAGAGTTGCTCGGCGATTTTGGCGAAACCATTCACCTTATCAGCCGGAAGACCGAGGGCGAAGCCCAGTTCCTTCGCCTGGTATGAATGGAAACCAAGGGCAGGGTCGGCATTCACCCGGACGATCTTCTCCGGCGTGGTCCTGGCCACCTCCTCGATGTCCACGCCTCCTTCGGCGCTGGCCATGATCAGGACCTTGCGATTAGGGCGGTCCAGCACGACGCCGAGATAGAACTCCCTGGCAATGTCGGCCCCCTTCGCTACCAGCACCTTATTCACGGTGTGACCCCGGATGTCCATACCGAGAATCGCCTCCGCGGCCGCTTTCGCGTCCTCGGGACTATGGGCCAGCTTGATGCCGCCCGCCTTTCCCCGACCTCCAGTGTGCACCTGGGCCTTGACCGCTACCGTGCCTCCAAGCTCTGCTGCTGCCGCGGCCGCTTCTTCGGGTGTCGAGGCCACCCGGCCGGGATTGACTGGTACGCCGTGCTTCGCAAGAAGTTCTGCTGCCTGGTACTCATGGACATCCATAGCCCGTGCTGCTCCTTATGCCTGCCTAAACGGTCCCCGGTTCGCACCACGTCCATCGGGTGAGCCTGTCCCGGATTCCAGCCTGATCCGCGTCTTTCGATCAATGATCGTATCACACGCAAAGCATGGTTCAGGACGATCCACGCCCCCGTTTCATCGCTCAAAAGATCGTGAAAAAATTAGCAAATGAAGATGGGTAGCGTCACTTGGTCAGGCAGAACTCCATTCGTGAGGTCCCTGCTTTATCGATCACAGGTAGCTTCATACCTAATATTCGGAATGAGTGGCCTTTTTCATTTCGTTCCTGCTATACTGCAAGAACCGAGACGTCTCCAGTAGGTTGCGCTCGAAACGGTCTCAGTCGGCCATTTCGCGTTCCGTCCGTTCGGAAGCGACTCGACATATCTTTTTTCATAGTTTGTGTCGGGAAGTACGCCCGACAAGAGAGGTTCAGGCGGAACATGAGTGATCGAACGCTGACTTGCCGCGATTGCAATCAGGAATTCACGTTCACGGCGGGTGAGCAGGATTTCTACACGCAGCGGGGCTTTTCAGATCCTCAGCGTTGCCCGGAGTGTCGCTCCGCACGCAAGACCCAGCGCAACCAGTCGGGTGGCAGCAGCTACGGCGGAGGCGGATACTCCTCAGGTGGTTACGACAGCAACGACAGCGGATACTCCTCTGGCGGTGGCTATCGCAGCGGTGGTGGTGGCGGTGGATACTCCTCCGGCCCGCGCACGCTGTATCCGGCAGTCTGCTCGGAGTGCGGTAAGGAGACGGAAGTCCCCTTCAATCCGACCCCTGGCAAGCCAGTCTTTTGCCGCGAGTGCTTCCAGTCTCGCAAGAGCTCGTCCCCACGGTATGATTCCTACTAGGACATCACCGTATCTCAACTGAGAACAGACGATACAATCGGGCCAGGGGAATCATCCCCCGGCCCGATTTTTCATTCCATCATCATGGGCATCCTTCTTGCCCACATCCTCCAGGGCGCCATCGTCATGATCCGTCGTATCGTCTCCCATGTTCTTCGCACGGACCAGGAACGTACTATGGCCGACTCCACTACACCACCAGACGCAGAGGTCGTACGTAGGGGCGAGCTGGCCGAGCTGCGCCGGCATCAACCTGCTGATCGCGAGCATTTCATGCGGTGGTACCAGGACCCTGACATTGCCGAGCTGCTGCGGCATGATCTACGTCCCCTTACTCCGGGTCAGGCAAGAGGCTACTTCGACTCAATCGTCCTCCCGGCCTCATCTTCGGGAACCGCCTGGGCGATTCACGACCGCGTCTCGGGCAATCTCCTCGGCACGACCGCCGTGACCCAGATCAATCACACTGAGGGATCCTGCCTCTTCCGCATTGTTATTGGGGAAAAGACCGCGTGGGGCCATGGCTTTGGCACCGACGCTACAAAGCTTGTGGTCGAGGAAGCCTTCGAAACGCTGGGTCTCACTACGATCAAGCTGGAAGTTTTTGAGCATAATCCGCGCGCGCGTCGCGCCTATGAGCGCGTCGGGTTTGTAGAAACAGGTCGCAGCGTCGAATGGACGCGTAATCATCGCCTCGACGTGATTGCTATGGAGCTGCGTCGTACCATCTGGGAGCAGTCCCGGGACAGATCCGCTCATCCCGCGGGGTGAAACAGACGTATACTTCCATAGGCTCGCCCGACACCGGGTCCTTTTTCGTGCACCTTTGCATGACACCGGACGGGTTTGTAGAGTGACCTCATATATCATGGCAGGCCGCATGCGCTCTTCACCATCATGTCCGAACTAAAGCGCGCGTATGCCCGACCATCGCGGCCGGCTTGACCTGATCCCGGGCCAATATTCAGTAAGGAAGAGCATTATGGCAGCCAGCAATGGCAAGATCTCGCCGCATTCCCCATCCCCACGTTCCATGCCTCAAGGCCAAGTCCTCTCCCGCATTGAGTCCCCGGCGGATCTCAAGGGGTGCACCTCCCGGGAACTGAGCCAACTCGCCGCTGATGTGCGGGCTGCGCTTATCAGTTCGGTCACGGAGACAGGCGGTCATCTGGGAGCAAGCCTTGGTACTGTTGAGCTGACCATCGCCCTCCACTATGTCTTCAACTCGCCGCTGGACAAGCTGGTCTGGGATGTTGGCCACCAAGCCTATACACACAAGCTCCTTACCGGCCGCAAGGAAGCCTTCGGGACGCTCCGGCAGGAGGGCGGGATCTCTGGCTTCCTGAGCCGCGACGAGAGCGAGCACGACACCTTCGGTGCCGGCCATGCTTCCACCTCAATCTCCGCCGCGCTCGGGATGTGCGTCGCCGAGCAGGAAAAGTCTAAGGGAGAACCACGGGGGCACGCCGTCGCCGTCATCGGTGATGGCGCGCTCACCGGCGGCATGGCGTACGAGGGGCTCAACAATGCTGGGCACATGAAGTACCCGCTCATCGTCGTGCTGAACGACAACGAGATGTCTATCGCCCCCAATGTCGGCGCGATGAGCAAGTACCTCGATCGCCTTCGTACCGATCCAATGTACAACCGGGCCAAGGACGAGCTGGCTGACTTCGTTGAGAAGCTGCCAAAGGGCGAACGGTTCGTTGATTTCGGCAAGCGTGTAAAGGATTCGATGAAGGAGTTCATCTATCACTCGGCGCTCTTTGAGGAACTCGGCTTCACCTACATCGGTCCGGTCAACGGCCACCATATTCCCGACTTGGTCTCCGCTTTCCGTCATGCAGCCGAGTGCAACGAGCCTGTATTCGTGCACGTGCTCACCCAGAAGGGCAAGGGGTACGATCCCGCATCGGCCGATATTGAGCGCAGTCATGCCGTGAGCGCACCGTCCTTACCCAAGGGCAAGAGCAGCGCGCCGGCCGCACCCAAGTATCAGGATGTCTTCGCCGAGACGGTGATCGAGCTGGCAAACAGCGATGACCGGATCTACGCCATCACTGCTGCTATGCCCTCAGGCACCTCTCTCGGGAAGTTCAAGGCGAAGCATCCGGGACGCTTCTTCGATGTCGGCATCGCAGAACAGCATGCTGTCACTTTCGCCGCTGGGTTGGCAACCGCTGGTCTTCGCCCCGTCGTAGGCATCTACTCGACCTTCCTGCAGCGGGCCTACGACCAGATCATCCACGATGTCTGTATCCAGCGATTGCCGGTCATCTTTGCACTCGACCGTGCTGGCTTCGCCGGTGATGACGGCCGCACCCACCATGGTGTCTTCGACCTCAGCTATCTCCGCTGTTTACCCAACATGACGATCATGGCGCCCAGGGACGAAAACGAGCTGCGCCGGATGATCAGGACCGCCGTTGATTACACCGAAGGGCCGGTGGCGATCCGATATCCCCGCGGAGCCGGACTCGGCGTGGACACCTCGGGCCATCCCGAGGCACTTCCCATCGGCAAGAGTGAGGTGCTTCGCGAAGGCAGCGACGTGGCGCTTTTGGCCGTTGGATCGATGGTGGAGTACGCCCGGCATGCCGCCCAGGAACTGGCGAACAAGGGAATCAGCGCCACCGTGGTGAATGCCAGGTTCGTCAAACCACTCGACGAGGAGCTCATCCTCACGATGGCGGACGAAACCGGTGCCATCGTGACGATTGAAGAAAACTCTGCTACTGGCGGATTCGGTTCCGGCGTCCTTGAGCTCCTGTCCATGCACGGGAAGTTGGTGCCGACAAGGGTGCTGGGAGTCCCGGATCGGTTCTTTGAGCAGGCCCCCCAGACGCGCCTGCGGGAACTGGCCGGTCTTGGCGTCGACAGCATCGTGGCCGCAGCCAGGCAAGTTACTGAGATACGCGCACGCACGACTATCGAAGTCGGGTCCAATATCCCTGCGTCTGTTTCGGGCTGATCGGACCTGATGACCCAGAACGGTATCGATATCACCGGTTCCCCTGAAGCATCTGCTCCACGTAGCGACATGCCGGCGTTCGCAGCCCTCGTGCGCGCGGTCGTTCCCGATCTGACCGACCATCAGGTCAGTCAACTTTTGACCTATCGGGATATGTTGCACGCCCGAAACCAGATGGTGAATCTCACAGCGGTCCGGGATTTCGAGGGCATCGAGCGGCGCCTGATCCTGGAGAGCCTGCGCCTGTACGGTAAGGTCAAGGAGCTCGCGGGCGAAAAGCATGGCCGGGTCATGGATCTCGGCAGCGGCGGTGGCATACCCGGAATGATCCTCGCTATTGCGTTGCCCGAGTTCACCTTCTCCCTGCTCGACGCCACAGGAAAAAAAGTTGCATTCCTTCGGGACTGCATCGATGAGCTTGGCCTCACCAATACAAAGGCGGTTCACGGCCGCGCCGAAGAACTGGCCCACGCAATCGAATGGCGTAGCGCCTACGATGTCGTGACAGCCCGTGCCGTCACCTCCCTGTCCGCTCTCCTGGAGCTCGGTCTCCCCTTCGTCCAGATCAAGGGGTGGCTCGTGCTGCCAAAGGGCGCGGACATTGAAGACGAGATCAAGCCAGCCGCGAAAGCCGCTGCCAAATTGGGCGGAACGATCGTTGAGGCATCGTTCTTGCCCTTGGTAGGATCATTAGTGGATACGCGGCTGGTGCTGGTTCGGAAAGATTCCCCCACACCTGGAACCTTTCCCCGCAGGGCGGGACTACCCGCCAGAGCGCCACTCGGCAGCGAACAGGAGCGTCCGGACAAACGGGTGCGGCGCGGCAAACTGAAACGACCATGATGATCCCCGAGAACACGTGCTCGATATCAACCAAGTCGAGCAGGTTGTTCTACCGCAAGGAGAAACTCCGCGGGGCATGTTGGGAATACGAGATTTCAGGTGGCTGGATCCAGATTCCCACGGGTGATACGGTGCGCCACGTGCTCCGTCACGGATTCGCCTTCTACCGTCCACGTGAGGCGACGATTCGGACCTCCCGTGGCACTGAGATTGTCCGTCGCGCCGGGGCCGAGCAATGGTTCTTCCCTGATCGCTGGTTCTCGTTGCTCCGGTTCACCGCCGATGACGACCGCACGATCGGCTATTACGTGAACTTCTCACGGCCCCTTCAGGTTGTTCGGGAGAACTACTACAGCGACATCGATCTTGAGCTCGATCTCTGGCTTGACCTCGACGGCACCCTGACCGAGCTGGATCGTGACGAGTATGAGGAAGAGATTCTGGCGAAGCGACTCGCGCCGGAATGGGCCGAAGCCGTCGATGCAGCTGCCCGCGATGTCACCCTGGCCGTTCAGCAGACGATCGCCGATTTCGGGCCCGATGTCGAACGCACTCGCGACCCCCTCCACGGTATCCCGGAGTTTATCCTGCGCTCCTGAACAGCCCCTCCAAGTGCCGGAAGAACTGCCGGGAAGCTGGACCTAGACATCCTCCGGACGCAGGGCTTCGACGCGCCGCACAATCCCGAGCGACCGGTCGTAGGCCGCCCGCCGAACCTCGTCCAGCAGGATGTCTCGTGCCTCCAGGATCTCGCGCATCCTGCCTTGGGACTCCGGTGAAGTTGATCTGTCCGGGTGATACCTGAACGCGAGACGTTTGAAGGCCGCTTCGATCACGTCGCGCTCTGCCTCCTGATCCACCTGCAACACCTGATAGAAGGTTTTTGCGCGAGGAGGCTGCAGCGGTGGCGCCTTCTCGCGGTGAATCTTCTCGGATATCTGCTCCTGCGACATCAGCCGGTTGTCGACTTCGTTGCGCACGTCGTCGGGAATGCCCCACCGGCCGTGACAGGTGGTGCATTCCATCACCTGCTGCGAGCGCACGTTGAGCGTCGGGATGAAGTAGAGCGTCAGCTTTCGCCGGGTCTCGTAAACTGAAAATACCCGTGGTACCTGGCACGATGGGCACTCGTGAATCATGAATCCACGTGGGTCGATATAGTCTCTGGCACCAATAATGGGTAGCACTGGTCAATCACACTCCGGACCGGTCACTGCCGGCTCATTTGCTTCGCCTTCACTTTAGCAGGGGGGTCAAGCGCCTCATGGAGGTATCGTCCGTGCGAAAACAAGGCCCGATGCGTGAATTGCCTGGGCCGGAGGGACCACTGTATGCCTGAGAATCAATCAGATACACCGTCGTTCGTGAACGAATGGCTAACCACCCTCGAACCGATGTCGCTCGCCGAACTCGTACCCGAGCCGGAGCGGGCCGCGTTCTTCTCCGCCGACCTGATCAACGGGTTCGTTCACAGTGGCCCGCTCGCGTCGCCCCGGGTGCGGGGGTTGGTCGAACCGGTGGCCGATCTCTTCACCAGTGGCTGGGAGCACGGCATTCGCCACTTCGTCCTTCTCCAGGACACTCACCCGCAGGACACCCCGGAGTTCAGGGCCTATCCGCCGCACGCGATCACCGGTACGGAGGAATCTGCGACGATCCCGGAGCTCGCCGCACTGCCTTTCGCCGGGGAGTTCACAGTAGTCGAGAAGAATTCGCTGAACCCCGCAATCGAGACCGGCTTCGACGCGTGGTGGGATGAGCACCGGGGCCTCAATCGGGCAATCATCGTCGGTGACTGCACCGATCTCTGCGTCTATCAACTCGCGATGCACCTTCGGCTCCGCGCCAACGCCCTCGGATTGGATGACTTCGAGGTGATCGTTCCTGCAAACACAGTAGACACCTTCGATATCCCGGTGAATGCCGGTACTGGCCCTGGCTCAGCCCACCCCGGTGACTTCTTCCACCAGGTCTTCCTCTATCACATGGCCAGCAACGGCATCCGGATCATCCGATCGCTGACGTCTGACAGTGTGGACATCTCGACACGATCGGCAAGCGAATGACCGACTTTGATCAGGGGCTCGTCGCCGATCCCCGGCCGGACGAACTCGATTCGGAAGACCTTGTCCGACGGCCGGGTGAAACTCCCGGAACGGCCCTCTTCACCGATCTCTATCACGTCGACGCCGCCTACATCGCCTGGAGATCTGGCCATAATAGCCAATCGACCTTCGACCTCTATACGCGGCGGGCACCATTCGGCGGGGGCTTCATGCTCTTCGCCGGCTTGCAGCCGACGTTGGATTATCTCGACTCGTTCAGGTATACCGAGGAAGACCTTGGCTGGCTCGAGCGCGTCAAAGGCTACGAGCGGGAGTTCCTTGATTACCTCGCAGGTCTCCGCTTCACCGGCGAGATCTACGCTATGGATGAAGGTGAGATCGCCTTTCCTAACGAGCCTTTCCTGCGAGTAACCGCGCCATTTTCCGAAGCTCTGCTGCTGGAGTCCGGCCTCCTGCGGACGATCGGCATTTCCACGCTACTGGCCACCAAGGCCGCCCGTATCACCCTGGCAGCAAATGGCCGCTCTGTCAGCGATTTCGCCTTTCGCCGGGCTCATGCTCCCTTTCTGGCGGCACGCTCGGGCTACATTGGTGGCTGCGACAGCACATCCTTCGTCGCTGCCGCCAGGGAATACGACATCCCCTCCGCCGGAACGATCCCGCACGCACTCGTGCAGGCATTTCCTGACGAACTGACGGCCTTCCGGACGGTGGCGGAATCTTTGCCTTCATACACGCTGCTCCTCGATACGTACGATGTAGACGCGGGCATAGACCACGCGATCACCGTGGCACAGGAAGCCAAGGCTTCGCACGGGCATACGCTCGCGGCCGTTCGTCTCGATAGTGGCGACCTCGAGGCGGACAGCCGTATGGTCCGGCGAAAACTGGACGAGGCGGGGCTGGAAACGGTGAAGGTGCTCGTAAGCGGAGACATGGACGAGTACAAGATCGCAGAGTTGCTGGTAGCCGGAGCTCCAATCGACGGATTCGGTGTGGGCGGCAACCTCGGCGTGGGTTTGGGAACCATCGAGAGCGGGACCGTCGGCGGCGTCATCGGTGCGGTGTACAAGCTGGTCTGGTACGAAGGCGATGGCGCCGCTCCGGCGCGGATCAAGCTGGCAGGAGGCAAGAGCACGTGGCCCGGGCGAAAAATGCCCTACCGCATCGGCGACCATGAGAGGGACCTGATCACCCTGGATACGGAACCCGCGCCAAAGAACGCTCGTGCACTCCTGACTCCATGGGTGATGGAGGGCCAGGTGATTCGCCGCATGCCGGAGCTAAAGGAGATTCGTGCGAACGCTCTCGCGAATCTCCACACCCTGCCTGACAGACTGAAGGCGCTGACGCCGAGCGAACCCTACCCGGTGGAATGGAGCGAGGAGATGCTCAGGTTGCGCGAGCAAACGATCCGCTCCCTCGGCGGCGACCCGGGCGCATAAGAACGACCGGCGACGGTCACCGGCAATCCGCCCGTGACCATCGCTGGCTGCGTGTAGGGGCTGTACCTGCCACGCAGTGTTAGCCCGGGGCCCCGAATCGGCAGTACAGAAGCCGGGTGGACCGTAGAGTCACTGAACCTCGGACCAGGCCCAACCAGCGACCCTTTCACCCTACGTGTCACCTCCGCAGGGTGCCCACCTACCCGTCAACCGCGTTGTTGATGAATGAAGTGACTGTCTCCTTCAGTCGCAGCATCGCCTTGAAATCAAGATAGACCATGTGGCCAGTCGGAAACTCCTCGACATGGATATTTGATCGAACCTCAGGATCGAGGTTCATATGGCTGAGCGTGTACTCGGTCGCGTAGTACGGGGTCGCGAGATCGTAGTAGCCGGAGGCGACGAAGACCTTCATAAAGGGATTCTTCGCGAACGCGGCGCGAAGATCGTCTGACGTGTCGGAGTATCCGCGCATTGCGTCACCCCAGTTCCATTCCAGGCCGCGCAGGATGTGGTACTCCACGTCGCTCTCATACCCGAGGTCGGTGCGGAAGTAGGTATTCAGCACCGAGGTGAAAGGCGGGCGGATCGCTGCCATGCTGGGATCGAACTCTGGCGTGTCGTCGACCCCGTCCTTGTCCATGCCCTTGAAGCGGCTGTCGAGACGCCCCACAGTCCGCCTCTCCTCACGACAGAGTTCTTTCGTGAACTGATGAATGTTGACCCTCAGGTTGGTATGGTCA
>DASYWM010000113.1:0-11543 GCA_035936075.1 Thermomicrobiales bacterium | reverse complement strand
TGCCGCATGCTCTCCGGTGCTAGGCCGATCGCGGTGCCAAGTGGCATGCCGTGGATATGCCCGCTGAAGCTGCTCTCGGGGGTATTGAGATCCGGATGGGTATCGATCCAGAGCACACCCAGATTCGCTGCATGACGGGCGCCGCCGCCGATGCTACCCATGGCGACGGCATGGTCGCCACCCAGGGTGAGCGCCAGGTGGCCGTGCTGGATCGCGGTGTCAACCGCGTTGGCGAGGTCAGCGTTGGCATCGTCGATTGCTGACTTGAAGGTCATGTTTCGCTGGTCAATGCGCTCGCGGGCGGCCTCCTCCTCCGCGACCGGGATGGTAATGGCGGGGCGCAGGCGATCCCGTAAGCCGCTGTACTGCGGGGAGATCCAGCGGAGCTGGAGGCCGTCGCGTAGCACGAGGGCGCCCCGGTCAACGCCGGGCACCTCACATCCGTACCAGAGCGGTATGGCGATGGGCTGAATGGATGCGGTGAGAAGACGGTTGGCTGCGGCGATGCGTGTCGTTGTTACGGTGGAAGGTGTCATCTATTCAAAATCACATCTGTCTTGGCGCCGCGATTCCAAGCAGGGCAAGCCCGTTGCGCAGCGTTATACGTGTCGTTGTCACAAGTGCAAGCCGGGCGCTACGGACGGGTTCTTCCGACTGCAACACCGGGCACGCATGATAAAAGTCGTTGAAGCGTCTCGCGAGCTCGTAGACGTAGTTGGTGATATGGAGGGGACGATGCTCGTCGGCCGCGCGCTGCACGATACCCGGGAACTCCGCGATCTGCTGCAGCAGGCTGAGCTCCTCGGGCTGCAGCTGGCCAGATTCGATGCTGTCGATCATGCCAAGGATGGCTTCGTCCGTGATGCCCGCATGCTCGAGAATCCGGCAGGCTCGCGCATGAGCATATTGAATGTAGGGTGCGGCGTGGCCGTCGAACGACAACGCTTCATCGGGATCGAAGACGATCACCTTGTTCCCATCCCGGGCCAGCATCACATACTTGATCGCCCCGATCGCAATATCCTGCGCGATCTGCTGCTGTTGCTCCGCTGGTAACGACGGGTTCTTTTCCTGGATGACCCCACGAGCACGCTCCAGCATCGTGTTCCGGACATCCTCCAGCATTGGAGCATTGCCCTTGCGCGACGATATGACGCCGGTCGGTAGCGTTACGAACTCGTAGCTCAGGTGCATACTGTTCGCGGCCTGCTCGAAGCCGTAGAGCTCCAGGATCTTGGTGATCTGGTCGAAGTAGAGCGATTGGCGGACATCGACCACCCAGATGGACTGATCGACACCGTATTCCTCGAACTTTTCCTGCGTCAACGCGAGGTCTTTCGTGGAGTAGAGGGTCGTTCCATCCGACCGGAGAATCGGCAAGGTGTGGTAGGTTTCCTTCTCCAATCCCAGCCGCTCATCGATCTTGACGACCGGCAAGCCGTCGCTGATCTCCGCGATACCCCGCTCCAGCAGCTCGCGGACGATCTGCCGTCCGGCATCCTCGATCTCGCTCTCCCAGAACCAGGCATCGAAATGTGCGCCAAACTCGTCGAAGATCTCCTTGAGCTCGTCGACGCTCCAGCCACGGGTTTTCTCCCACAGCGCCACAAAGGCAGGGTCCTTCTTCTCCCACAGCTGGAAGGTCGCATTTTCCTGCTCAATCCAGGTGGGTACCTGCGGCCACCAGTCGGCCATATGGGTGTTGAGCTGCTCCCATTCGGCCAGGTGGTCATTTGGCGTTCTGGCATCGTCCTCGGCCGTCGCCGCCATCTCCGCTTCAGCCCGCAGTTGCTCACCGATGATGGGCCAGAAGGTGACCAACACGTTCTCGTCGCGGAGGTCCTCGACCTTGATCTCCTGTTGCGATGTGATGCGCCCAAGGAGATAGGCGACGTCCTCACCCTCGACCTGCTCACGCCAGAGGCTCTTGAGCATCTTGTCGACGGCCTCCACGAATGCCTCATCCTCCTGGGTGACCCTCTGAAGGAAGGACAGGACATCCTTCCGGAAATTCAGGCGATTCACTGACTCGGCGTAAATCTCCCCGAGCCACCGCCCTCGTGAGGCGCCCCCCTCGGGTTCCTCGCCCTCATGAAAGGCGCTGTAGCACCAGAGGCAACGGACGACATGACGGCCGATATCGCCGATATAAGTCACCGGCATGGTGGTAAAACCGCCAGCCTCGCTGATGTTGGTGACGGCGACACCGAGGCAGATGTTTCGCAGATGACCGACGTGGGCCGCCTTGTGTGTGTTGAGCTGGGAATGCTCGATCATCACCTTCTGCACACGCGAACCCGGGGCGGCATGACCGTAGGTCGTGTTCGCTGTCAGGACCTCGCGCACAAGGCTGGCGGTCATTGAAGTGGTGTCATAGGAGATGTTGATGTAGCCGTTGACGGCTTCCACCGTCGCGAAACGACCGGTCGCGCGGAGGGAATCAGCAACCGTTGCAGCAAGTTCCTGTGCCCGGTCACCTACCTTCTCGTTGACCAGTCTCTTCATTTCCTTTTTTGAGAGGCCGTCCAGCGCGCCCGATGCTTCCAGCTCTCTTGTCACCAACTCACCGGCGACCATGCGGGCGATTGTCGAGGCGCTTCCCCACGTTCCCTCGAATGGGAGCGGACGCAGATCGATCGGCCGAGCTCCGGGTTCCACTCCGGCATCCGCCAGCGCGACACGAATCGCGTCGGCCGCCGCACGCTCCTCGCGCGCGATGATGCCCCCGGGAAGGCTGGATGATGCTGTTTGGTTGGTAGGGGCATTGGCCATGGAGGTGATGTGACTCCTGATACGGAACAGGTGTGGAAGATGTCTCGGTGGTGCAAGAATGCGCAGGCAAGCGGATTCTCAAGCCGGGTAATAATACCCTGTTGGACCGCTTCGGGAGAAAACGGATGGTTCTCCGGAGGGTACTAGGGTTCCGGCTCGAAGTCGTCGCCGGAGCGGTCACTGAAGCGGTGCTGGAAGAGGATCGCCCCGCCACCGAGGAGGAGCACCAGCCCCGCGATGAGAACGATCATCTGGTAATACCCAAAGCCCCGGCCGGTCCCGATCTCCACATCATCCGCAAAGACCGCGAGCAGCGTGATGATCGCACCTCCCACGATCAGGGCGATGGCCATCATCCGTCGGCCGGGAGGTGAGGAGCGAGGTGTCTGCACCGGATGGTCCATCTATTCCACTCAACAGGAAGCATTGGTCATGCTTGCCTGTGGCGTGCGGTTTGCCCATTGGGACGAAAGTATACGCGAAGCAGGGGAATCCGGAACTTCCTTGAATGGCGACTTCCCGGCTGCCATGCAGTCATGTGAGGTGACATGTTCACCACCGGGCAAGGTGTGGTGCTCCCGTGCATGAGTTGGCCCGGATCGTGCTTGACCATCCCGCACGGCTTCGCTATACGTATCGTTGCCGGACACGGCCAGGCAGTCGCGATTCGGTGGTGAACGTCCAGGTATAGGAACATGCACCACGACGAGGTGGGGTATCGGCTTTGGCGTTGACTGGACGTGCTGTTGGGGATCTTGCAGCGATGCCCCAATCGGAATTGCCGATGCGGTAAAGTATCCTCGTAGGCCCCCACCCGTTTGTACGGGTGGCTCTCTCGTATGGCGGTTCTTGCACGATCGGCGTAGACACGTGCTGAGCTGATCATCGGTGGAGCGAATCGTTATCAGTCGGCGAAGAGTGGCTCGTAGCTGGTGATTCCCCTACGTGCCTTGGAGTAGTTTCACCACACCCGGGGAGGGATGTTGGTGCGGGGAGGCAGAATGGAACGGCATAGCCAGGACCGGGTAGAGCACACCGGCCAGCCACGTCGGCGGGGGATGCTCAGCCGTCTGCTGACACTCGGTACGCTCGCGCTAATGGCTTTGCTGGTGCTTGCGGGATGCGGCCCGGATATTGATCCACCCTATTCGCACATCAGCCCGGAATCACCATCGACGGAGTCTATCCAGGATCTGTACAAGCTGGTTTTCTGGCTGTCGCTTGTCGTCTTTGTGGGCGTCCAGTTCGCTGTGGTGTATATCGCCATGCGGTACCGGCGCAAGGCATCGATAACCAAGCGTCCACCCCAGATCCACGGGAGCAGGCGTCTTGAGATTGCCTGGACCATTATCCCGGCGATTGTGCTGCTTCTGCTGCTAATCCCGACAATTACCTTGCTCTACGAGGGAGATGCCGCTGCCGACGAGGGCGACATCGTCATCGACGTCTATGGCAAACAGTGGTGGTGGGAGTTCCAGTACCGCGAAGACGTCACCCAGGAAGGACAGAGCCTGGAAGTCGTGACTGGGAATGAAATCACCGTGCCCGTCGGACGGGAGCTGCAGCTGAACCTGCAGTCGAACAATGTGATTCACTCTTTCTGGATACCACGCCTTTCTGGCAAGCTGGATTTGATTCCAGGGCACGTCAACACGCTTTCTATTACACCGACCGAAGTTGGTGAGTACTATGGCGAGTGCGCAGAATTTTGCGGTATCCAGCATGCGTGGATGCGCTTTACGATCAATGTTGTGCCAGAGGACGAGTTTTACGCCTGGGTGAACAACTGGCGGACATCTCCACCAACGACTGTTCGGGGGGAAGCTACGGACCAGGTGGTCAAGGCCCCGGATGCCTTTGCGGTCTGCCTTGGCTGTCACCGCGTGAATGGTGTGGAAGGTTCTGTGGCCCCGCAGGGTATCGAAGCCCCACGTTCAATCGGTCCGAATCTCACAATGCTTCCCTGCCGGGAGACACTTGCAGCCGGCATGTTGGAAAACACTCCGGAAAATCTTGCCTTGTGGCTGAGCGATCCAGGCGCGGTCAAACCCGGGAACTACATGGCCGACGCGATTGGGCCTGACACGCTGACGGATGAGCAGATCGCCGAACTGGTGGAATATCTCTACTCGCTGGAACCCGAGGGCGGATGTACGAGCGCGGAGGGCTGGACGGATCCAGGTGTGGCGGCCGAAGCCACCCCAGTGCCGGGTTCATAGCCCGTTCACATCGAGAGCAGGCGTTGGCCGGCTGGCGCCTGCATCTTTCCCGCACAGGGCACCGGCACTTGGATGTCTCATCGGATTTTCGTACAGAATGGTGAACGGGCGAGCGGTGTGAACCAACACCCGCCTGGGTACGAAGGGTAGGAGCGCAATATGGCGTCAATAGCGCAGCCACACGTGCAGTCACATCAGGCGACCGTACAGCCGGTGGTTCACAAGCAACGATCCGGTCTTTGGGACTGGCTCACCACCATCGATCACAAGAAGATCGGCATCCTCTACGGAGTCACCGCCATCCTCTTCCTGATGATCGGTGGGCTTGAGGCCATGCTCATCCGTACGCAACTCGTGGCGGCTGATAACACCCTCATAGAGGCCAACACCTATAACGCATTGTTCACGATGCATGGCACCACGATGATCTTCCTTGGGGTTATGCCGCTCAGTGTCGCGTTCTGGAACTACATTATGGTTCTGCAGATCGGCGCGCGCGATGTGGCCTTCCCCCGCCTGAACGCGTTCAGTTACTGGCTCTTCCTGTTCGGGGGCATAATACTGAACATGAGCTGGTTCTTTGGCGTCAATGAAGTACCCAACCAGGGATGGTATGGCTATGCACCGCTGACCGAGGAGGCCTGGAGCCCCACCCGGGCGGTTGACTTCTGGATCCTGAGCCTGCAGATCCTGGGTATCGCCTCGATGTTGGGGGCGTTCAACTTCATCGTGACTATCCTGAACATGCGCGCGCCTGGTATGTCCCTCATGCGCATGCCAATGTTCACCTGGACCACGCTGATCACCTCGATTCTCCTTATTATGGCGTTCCCGGCAATCACCATCGCCCTGGTCTTCCTCATGATGGACCGCTGGGTCGGCACGGGGTTCTATGCTCCGGCCGCCGGTGGCGATCCCTTGCTTTGGCAGCATCTCTTCTGGGTCTTCGGACATCCGGAGGTGTACATTCTGATCCTGCCCGCGTTTGGTGTTGTCTCTGAAATCGTTCCGACATTCTCCCGGAAGCCCCTGTTCGGCTATTCCGTTATGGTCTATGCGACGGCGGCTATTGCCTTCCTCGGCTTCGGTGTGTGGGCACACCACATGTTCACCACTGGTTTGGGACCGACGGCGAACTCTGTGTTCGCGGCCACGACGATGACCATTGCCATCCCGACCGGTGTCAAGATCTTCAACTGGCTCGGGACGATGACATTCGGGCAGATAAAATTCACCACGCCGATGCTCTTCGCCGTGGGTATGATTTCCCAGTTCACCATCGGTGGTATCTCGGGCGTCATGCACGCCGTCGTGCCCCTTGACGTCCATCATAACGATTCCTATTTCGTGATTGCCCACTTCCACTATGTGCTCTTCGGTGGGTCGCTCTTCGGCTTGATCGCGGGGATTTATTACTGGTACCCGAAGGTCACTGGCCGGGTGATGAACGAGTCCTTTGGCAAGTGGAACTTCTGGATCATGTTCACCGGCTTCAACCTGACCTTCTTCCCGATGCACTTCCTTGGGTTGCAAGGCATGCCGCGGCGCTACTATAGCTACGGTGAGGGCTCCGGTTGGGAATTCTGGAATGTGGTCGTTTCGTTCGGAGCCTTCCTGCTTGGCTTCTCAATGCTGATGCTTCTCTTCAACATCGGACAGTCACTGCGAACCGGCAAGCGAGTCGGCGCGAACCCCTGGGATGCGCCCACGCTTGAATGGGCGACGACATCACCGCCGCCGGTCTACAACTTCCGCGAAATTCCCCAGGTCGCGCATCGCGATCCCTTGTGGGCCGAAAAGTACGGTACGGACCACGAAGACGAGGATTCCGAGGTCGGAATCACGATTGCGGGTCAGGAGGTTGGGACTGCGGACGTCCCTGATGACAAGGACAAGGAAGCACTCCGGCTCCAGCAGGCTGAGGAGGAGGACGCCGGCCACGGTATTCACATGCCGAACCCTTCCTACTATCCGCTCATTGCGGCGCTTGGCATGTTCCTCCTGGCTGTTGGCATGCTTATCGATTTTCCAACGCTGGTTGCGCTTGGACCTGTCGATTTCTCCATCGTCGCGGTCCTGGGACTTGTTACCTTGATCGGTGGGATCTTCGGCTGGTCGTTCGAGCCGGCATCGGATTAGTACAACAGCGTGGGGCAGGCGTCACCTGAGGGGATTTGGTAGATGACTCAAGCGGTAGAAGTTGTACATGCCTCCGGTGGAGCAGGGCACGCCGCGGGGCACGGTGGGGACGATCATACGTCGCACACCGCGACCGGTATCAACCATCGCAAGCTGGCGATGTGGCTCTTCCTGGCATCTGACTGCATGTTCTTCGGGTCACTTATTGCGACCTACATGATCTATCGCGGTCGTGCCGAAGAGGTCTTCCGCGAAGGGGCAGGAGCGGGACCGTTTCCAAGCCAGCTCATCGATATTCCGTTCACATCAGTGAGTGCCTTCGTCCTGCTCATGAGTTCCCTGACGATGGTGCTCTCACTCGCGGCCCTGCAGAAGAACAACCTGCGCGGTTCCCGCATCTGGCTGGCGGCGACGGCAATCCTCGGCGCCACGTTCCTGGGTGGCCAGTACTTCGAGTTCACGGAGTTCTATCATGAGGGCCTCTCACTGCAGACCAATATGTTCGGCGCGACTTTCTTCACGCTGACGGGCTTCCATGGGCTCCACGTGGCAATTGGAGTGATCTGGCTTCTGACGTTGCTCTATGTCTCGCTCCGGGGCGGGCTCAAGCAGAAGGATGCAATGAGTCTCGAAGTGGCCGGTCTCTACTGGCATTTCGTCGACATCGTCTGGATCATTATCTTCACTCTCGTCTACCTGGTTCCGTACGAGGAGATGGGTACGGAAGGTCTCGAGGAGGGCGGTGAGCACGGAATGCGACTGATTGAGTTTGGCCGCAACGCGCTCGGCACCTTTTTCTAACGCACGCATTCATCCGGGTCCGGAGTCGTAGCCGGGTCTTGCGATATGGAGTTGATGCATGGCAACCCCAACGGTTCCCGCCGAACACGATGCGACTGCCCACGAGCATCCATCGGAGTTCACCTACATCAAGATTGCCGTTATCCTCGCGATCATCACGGCGGTAGAGGTTCTCATCTACTACATCGAGGGGTTGCGGGGCATTCTCGTCCCCGCCCTGATTGCCCTCTCCGCCGCCAAGTTCCTGTTGGTCGTTGGATACTTCATGCACCTGAAGTTCGATGACAAGAAATTAGCCTGGATCTTCGCCTTCGCGCTGATCACGTCCGTTGCTGTGTTCGTTGGTGTGTGGCTCATGCAGCACTTTGCGCGTGTTCAGCAGTTCGTTGGCGAGCTAATCACGTAACACAACACCCTGCGGCGACTGGCATGTTTTGTCGGTCGCCCGGATTGTCACCTGGGGAACGAGCAACTGCTGTTGAACATGTTCCCGGCATGGCGCGGACAAGCGTCAGGATCATTCATGTTTTCATTGCTGCCCTTGCTGCCACTTTTCCACGTTAGCGGGCTCGAGCCTACGGGTCCGTTCTATACCCACTGGATTCTTGATCCTGCGGTTGCTGTGTATATCATCGGGCTCACCGCTGCCTATTTCGCCTGGGTAGGGCCGTTGAATCGCCGGCGCCCGGGCGCCGAGAACCGGCCAGTCACGCGGGATCATATCCGCTGGTTCCTCCTGGGTCAGGTGCTCCTTCTGGTGGCCCTCGGTCCACCGATCGATGACTGGGCGCACTTCTACTTCAGCAGCGTGCATATGCTGCAGCACCTGTTACTGATGTTTGCCGTGGTTCCCTGCTGGATCAAGGGAACGCCGCCGTGGGTCTTCGATCCGCTCATCAGGCATCGGTGGGGTAGATACCTGCTGACTTACCTGCCGAGGGCGCTGCCTGCCTTCCTGTTGGCATCGCTGATCGTCGTGCTGTGGCATATTCCGGCCTTCTACAACGCGACGCTGGAGAACGAGCTCGTCCATGCGTTGCAGCATCAGTTCTTCCTGATCACCGGATTTCTCTTCTTCTGGCCGCTGATGAGCACAGTACGGGAGTCGCCGCAGCTGTCACCACCAATGAAATGCGTCTATCTTTTCCTCCAGACAATTCCGAGTGGCATTGTCGGGGCGACGATTGTCTATGCGGCTCCCGGGCTCTATCCACACTACGCAGACGCATCCGTGCGGCCATGGGGCCTTTCGGTGGCGGAAGACCAGGTCATCGGCGGGCTCTTGATGTGGGTCGGCATGAACACGGTTTTTCTGCTGCTCTTGTCGGTGATCTTCCTGCGCTGGGCCAATGCCGAACAGCGCAGGGATCGTGAAGCACTGAGGCAGGGGCTCATGCGGCAGCGTATCGCGCCCGTCGCGGAACCAACTGGCAGCCGCACCATCAACTCGTAAACTAGGGGCGCGTAGACGCGAGCAACCCGAGGGAGGGCACTATGGCCGTTCCACTGAATGCACCCTCATCACCGGAGTCGGAGCGTTTCCTGCGGTCTCTTGAGGCGGAACGGAAACGCAATGCCGAGGAGCGAATCACCGGCTGGACAGTGGTGTGGACCCTGTTTGCCTTTAAGTTGGGGACTATCATCATCATCTGGTTCGCCGCTGGTGGGTCAGCAGAGGCGAAGGCCTACATCGCGGTGACAAGCTGGTACTGGCTGGGGATTCCCATTGCGGCGATGAGTGGCTTGATTGCGTATCGTTGGAGGCTGAGGAAGGCACGACGGCAGGTGAGCCAGCTCAGGCAGTCGGAATTTAGCAGCCGCCAGGATGGTGATCGATCGATCAGATTTAGTGATGAAGAGTTACGTGAGTTCATGGCGATGGAACGCCGGCGTGAGGAGCTCCGTCGCTCCGGCGAGAGGTGATCATTCCGTGCATTGGACAAGTCGTCCAATGCACCCGACACTTGGCGGAACGTACGTTTTGAAGTGATAGACGGGGGCATTATGGGGAACCTGCGACGAAAGCTCATTGATCCATTTGTGATACCGCTCGTGATCATCGCGGTGACCCTGGCCCTGTTGACACTTATCGGGGAGAGTTTCCTCGGCGTTTTTACGCCTGGGCAAGAAGTGGATCGGATAGATCGTCCTGAGCTCTGGATTGGTATCGGTATCACCGTTGGTGTCATTGCGCTGATGGCGTTCCTAGCTACACGCCCAGCGGGGTCACTTGGCCCGCTGGAGAAGGAGGTCGTGATTGGCTCTCGCCCGTTCGATGCCAAGTCGCTGCCACCTGTTGACTCCCGCGTCCGCTCTGGTGAGCCGGGAACGATCAACGATATCGATGCCGGTTACACCCTCTATGCCTCCAGTGGGGCTCTCGCCACCGTTCGCGGCCTGTTGCCCGGTGGCGTTGACTATGGCAAGCGCTTTGCCGGCTTCATCTATGCCGAGGGTAAGAATGGCGTGAGCGACGAACTCTGGATTCCCGTCGAGGCGGTGTCCGCTGTCTACCCGCAGACCCGCTCCGCGTTCCTCGCGATCAAGGGCGACGAGACCGAAGCCTTCGGGTGGAATACTCCTCCGGAGACGGTGAACCGCGGTCCGGTCAAGCACATGCCGGCGGCCGAGAAGGTCAAGGACCCAACGCGGTTCCGCCAGAACCAGTAAGGCGACGAATAAGTAAGGGCCGGGCCAAACTTCCCGGCCCTTACTGTTCCCGTTTCGCATCATTACTCACTGAGCAGGAGCGTGGCGTAGGCGGCCAGCCAGTGCTCCACCATGTAATCGCTGGCGACGACCTCTCCAATCGCGGCATCTGCATGGGTCTTCGCTGCCGAGATCAGCGGCGCGATACGGGCATCCTCTGCGGGAAGGGACTGAGCGAGGCGGATGAAGGCCCACGCACGGCTCAAGTTCAATCCGTGCAGGTGGGCGATCTGCCCGTCCGAGTTGTCGGAGACGATCGCCGGAGTGAAGATCTGTGGCGGTTCCGAGTTGGCAAGTCCCGGCAAGAAGCGCTCCAGCCATGTGGGGAACAATTCTGGGGGAAGCACACGGGACATCAGCTCCGCCTCGCACAGCCCTGCGGAGAGGAAGTCGGCACCTGACGGCTCGTAGTGGGCCGGGTACTCCTTGTCCTCCCCGAACCAGCGCATCGTCGACGAGCGGATGCTCTCCAGCAAGTCCGGACGGTGGCGCTCCACCGCGTTCCAGGCGAGCGACAGGCCGAAGGCCGTGTTACTGTGCATGCCGATCCGCTGGGGGTAGGTCATCTTCGGAAGCCAGGTTCCGAGATGATTCATGATGACCTGGGCCAGGGGCGCAATGGTGGACACCCAGTAGCGCCCATCCGGGTCATCCCAGATCTCCAGCTCGTGCCAGAGCATCAGGAGCCATCCCCAGCCGTAGGGGCGCTCGAAGGATCTGTGCAGCGGGTCATGGAAGAATGCGACTTCTTGCGCGATGTTTTCTGGCGTCAGCAGTTCACTTAGTGTTTGTCGGGCACGGTCCTCCGTCCCGGGCCGCGGAAAGAGCCGAAGCAGGCGCACGGCGGTCCAGTGCATCTCCACGCAGGAGTGCCAGTCGAAAGAGCCATAGAACGCCGGGTGG
>DASYWM010000112.1:0-3450 GCA_035936075.1 Thermomicrobiales bacterium | reverse complement strand
GTTCGCAACATTCCGCGCCGCCGGGCACAGTCCACCCTCATCGTTATTGGGCTCATGCTCTCGACGCTCATCATCTCGGCGGCACTGGGTGTCGGCGATACCTTGCAGTACTCAGCAACGTCCAACGTGTACCAGCAACTGGGTCATGTCGACGCGCTCGTCCTGCAAAGCGAGGAATTCGACGCCGATATGATCAGCGGGGTGTTGGGCACGATTGACAGCAGTGCCCTGGCCCAAACCGAGGCGGCGCTAGCTGGCAATGAAGACGTCGACGGCATCATGCCGATGCTCGATGTCCGTGTCCCCGTGATGAATGAGGTTGCGGGCCAGTCGGAGCCGAACGTCATCCTGACCGGCATTGACCCGACGCGCCTCGACCAGTTCAACGGCCTTCACTCCACCAATGGGGGCACGATCGATCTTGGGGCACTCCCGGCCGGGCACGTTGTCATCAGTGAAGAGGCTGCTGACACGCTCAACGCCAAGATCGGCGATTCCCTGACTGTGTTCTACGAGAACACCCCAAGCACGCTGGTTGTTGCCAATATCACGCCGAACTCCTCGCTTGCCGGACAGCGCGAGACCGAGCTTAGTGTCGTCATGCCGCTGGATCGTCTCCAGGAACTGACGAACCAGCCAGATACGCTCACATGGATCGCGATATCCACAACGGGTGGGGTCCGCAATACCGATACCGATACCGCGACGGTGGTCGAGTCGCTCCGGCCAGCGTTTGAGGATCAGGATCTCGGCGTCGCGGCGGTCAAGAACACGTCTGTCCAGGAATCGGAAGACCTCGCCAGCCTCTTCTCAAGCTTCTTCCTGATCCTCGGGCTCTTCTCGGTCGCAGCGGGCGTGCTCCTGATCGTCCTGATCTTCACGATGCTGGCCGCCGAGCGCCGCTCGGAGATGGGCATGGCCCGCGCCATTGGGACGCATCGGCGCCAGCTCATCCAGCAGTTCATCGCGGAGGGCTCGGCGTACGCGATCCTGTCAGGACTTGTTGGCTCCGCTCTTGGTGTCCTCGCCACCTACGGCATTGCAGCTGCGATGGGAGCGCTGTTCGGGGATTTCTTCCAGATCGAGCCACACGTCACCGTGCGCAGCCTCGTTGCAGCCTACTGCCTCGGCATGGTCATCACCTTCCTAGCTGTCGCCGGCTCGTCCTGGAAGGTTAGTCGCCTGAATGTCGTCGCCGCCGTGCGGGACATCCCGGATGTCGTCACCGCAATGCGGAAGAAGAGCGGCCTGGTCTGGGGCATCCTGTTCCTGATCCTCGGTGGTCTGTTGACCTTCCAGGGGCTCACGGGCGACACCGCATTCCCGTTCTACACGGGTATGAGCCTGCTGCCGCTCGGCGTGGCCCGACTCGTTCGGTTCTTCGGTGCGCCGTCACGGCCGGTCTACTCGCTCGTGGGCATTGCCCTCCTGACACTGTGGATGCTGCCGCAGGACATCGCGGAGAACCTGTTCGGGACGCTTGAGGGGGACATAGAGATGTTCTTCCTCTCCGGCATCTTCATGGTGATTGGGGCGACGATCCTGATCGTCCACAACACGACGTTCCTGCTCTCGGTCGTCAGCCGGGCAGGTGGCCTCTTTCGCTCGAAGCTGCCGGCGGTACGTACCGCAGTTGCCTATCCAGGTGCCGCTCCCGGCCGGACAGGGATGACGATTGCCATGTTCAGCCTCATCATCTTCTCGCTGGTGATGATGTCGACGATGAATTCAAACTACTCGAACATGATGCTCGGAGATAAGGCGAATGCCGGCTGGGACGTCCGCACGGACTTCTACAACGCAAATCCGATTACGGACTTCGCCGCGACGCTCGATGCGGACGGCGTTGCGACCGACGAATTTGCCGCGGTTGGCGCCGTTACCAGTCCGTCTCCATTCGGTTCCGACGTACGACTCTCCGATGCGGAACCCTGGAAACAAGCAACCGTCTACGGTATGGATGAGGGTTTCATCACCTCCAGCGAACTGACATTCCAGCAGCACGCCGAGGGGTACGAGTCGGATGAAGCCGTCCTCCAGGCGCTCCGCACAGAGCCGAACGTCGTGGTCGTCGATACGTGGCTCCTGGAGGTAACGGAAAATTTCGGTGCTGACGAGAGCGCCCTGGTTCTCACCGGGCTGACGTCCGAAGACAAGACGTTCGCCCCGTACGAGATCCAGTTGGCCCAGCCAGATGGCACGGCCAGGACGGTGACCATCATCGGCGTCATCGACAGCGAGATCAGCACCCTGAGCGGAATCTTCGCATCCCAGCCGACGATTGACGCGACCTATGGGACGACGGCAACGACTTCGTATTACGTCGCACTCACCGATCCGGACAATGCGACAACCGTCGCACAGGATATCGAGGCGTCCCTCATGCAGAACGGCGCGCAGAGCGTCTCGATCCAGGACGAGATGAAGGAGTCGCAGGAGCAGGAGGCCGGGTTCCTCTACCTGGTGCAGGGATTCATGGGTCTGGGACTCTTCGTCGGCGTCGCCGCCGTCGGTGTCATTGCCTTCCGGTCGGTGGTCGAACGACGGCAGCAGATCGGCGTCCTGCGGGCACTCGGTTACCAGCGCAACATGGTTTCGCTCTCATTCATGATCGAGACCGCGTTCATCGTCGGTCTTGGTGTCCTCTCCGGTGTCGTCCTGGGTGTCGTGCTCTCGCGGAACCTCTTCACCTCGGACGCTGAAAGCAGCGGTGTTGCCTTCACGGTACCGTGGACGCAGATCGGCATCATGATGCTCGCAACGGTCACGGTCGCACTGCTGATGACATGGATGCCCTCGCGGCAAGCGTCCCGTATCGCCCCTGCAGAGGCGCTGCGATACGAGTAAGGGGAACGAGACGATTGAGGATGGCAACGATGCCATCCTCAATCGTCGCAGTTGAGGGTCTTCCAGAGGGCTCAATCGCTCGCCTACAGCCCCGGATCATGGGATTCCCCTGAATGAGGCGCTCCGCCTTCTCCGCCGCCTCCCATCTCCAGAAAGGAAACGAGTGATGACTGTTCGAACGGCAGATACACCAACGAACGGCCACCGCCGGGGAATCCTCGTTTTCCTGGCGATCGCCTTCGCGCTCTCATGGCTCCCGTTCGTCCCCGTCCTCTTCGGCTCTGAGCCGGCTGGCGGAATGCTGATGCCCCTCGCGCCCGCCATCGCGGCGGTCGTGGTCCGAAAGTGGGTGACGCGCGAGGGATTCCGGGATTCCGGGTTGCGGCCGAATCTCCGCCATTGGCGGCTCTACCTGATCGCCGCCGGTTGGCCGATCCTGACCACACTCCTGAGTGTGCCGCTGGCAATCCTGTTCGGGGCCGCCCCGGACGGGTTCTCGATACCATGGGGTATAGAGGGACCGGGCATGCTGACCCTCCTGCTGTGGCTCGGTATCTCGGTTGTCGGTGCGCCGATCATCTTCGGCGAGGAGCTCGGCTGGCG
>DASYWM010000111.1:0-2999 GCA_035936075.1 Thermomicrobiales bacterium | reverse complement strand
GGCTAAGCATTGCCACGATCGACCAGGACGTTGCCGCAATCTCCAAGCTGGGCGAGGAATTCGAGAAGGTTCAGACCGAGCTGGATGGCGCCTACGCGGAATGGGAGTCGATCTCCCATCATGCCCAGGAACTGGCCGTCGCCCATGACTGAGCAGCGGCGAATCGTCCTCGGGGTGACGGGCAACATTGCGTCCGGCAAGAGCACCGTGGTGAACATCCTCAAGGAGTACGGTGCCCACCACATCGATTCGGATCTCGTCTATCACGACCTGGTTCAGCCTGGTCAGCCCCTGCTTGCCAGGCTCGCAGAGGCGTATGGTGATGGGATCATTGCCGAGGATGGCACACTCGATCGTAAGGCGCTTGGCGCCATTGTCTTTTCAGATCCTGAGAAGCTGGCCGAACTCGACTGCATTACGCATCCCGCCGTCATCGCCGAAAGCGACCGGCGGATAGCGGCTATTCACTCCGGCGTCATCGTTATCGACGCAGTGAAGCTTATCGAAAGCGGACACGCCGATATCTGCGACGAGGTCTGGTTGGTAACTGCACCCGAAGACGTGCAGATCGCTCGTTTGATGCGGCGAAACGAGTTGACTGAGGAAGAGGCCCGGCAACGCGTCGCCGCCCAGCCTCCGCTGGAGCCAAAGATTGACCGTGCCGACCGCATCATCGAAAACTCTGGTTCGCTGGGGACGCTTCGCGCGACGGTTGAGGCGGCCTGGTATATGCTTTCCAAAAGTAACTGACTTTCACACATGAAGGGTTTCCATTCGTGGCTCACGACCGTCAAAACGATACGTACAACATTGATGTCTATACCGACTACGCCTGCCCCTACGCATGGGCAAGCCAGGCATGGCTATACCAGGTGCAGGATGTGCTGGGTGACCGGCTCCAGATTACCTGGCGTGCCTTCCCGCTGCAGCAGGTGAACGCGCCGGATGCAGACTTCAAGGTCTGGGAGCTGCCGAACGATGGCACAAGCAGTACGCTCCGCTCCTTCCAGGCAGCGCACGCCGCGAAATTGCAGGGTGACGATGCATTCCGGGGGTTCCACGCGCAGCTCTTCCTCAGGCGTCATGAAGATGGCCGTAATCTTGCCGTACAACGTGTCCTTGAGCAGACCGCGGAGGAAGCCGGACTCGACCTGGACCGGTTCCGCGAGGACCTGAAATCCGATAAGGTTTTCGAGATCATCCGTGATGACTACACGAATGGCCGCCAGAAACTCGGTGTCTTTGGCACCCCGACGATCGTGTTCGAGAACGGCCAGGGCGCTTATCTCAAGCTCAACTTCCGCGATCTTCCCGCGGATCCGGTGGAGTTCTGGTATGACTTCGTTGACACAGTGCGGGACCGCCCGACGGTGATAGAGATCAAGCGCCCGGACGGCCCCCAGCGAGCGTAACGACTGCAGGGCCACCGGCCGCAACGCAATGCGCTGCAAGCCTCGCAGGGCCGCGCGAGACTTAAGTCCTTTCGTCGCCATACTGAGACATGCCAGAGAAGGAACCGCGTTGATTTTGCCGGCCGGCACAATGACGACCTAATGAGCGGCACTCTCGTTTCCACTACCCGGAAGGGTCCATGGACGACATCTCGCCTGCAAAAATTGATGTGGTCCGGGCAGGGCTTCTCGCTTGGTGGCGTGCCAACCGCCGTGATCTGCCGTGGCGACACACCCGCGATCCGTACCGGATCATGGTCTCCGAGATCATGCTTCAGCAGACGCAGGTCGACCGCGTCATCCCCTACTACCATCGCTGGTTTGAGGTCTTTCCGACGGTGCAGGACCTCGCCGCGGCACCGACAGCTGAGGTCATTCGCCTCTGGGCCGGGCTTGGGTACAACCGTCGTGCGGTCAATATGCAGCGCACCGCACAGGCCGTCGTCGAGCGCGGTGGTGAATACCCGGCGACTATCCAGGAACTCCTGAAGCTTCCCGGCATCGGGCCGTACACGGCCGGGGCCATTGCCTGCTTCGCATTCGAGCAGGATGTGCCGTTCATCGATACCAACATGCGTCGGGTACTGCATCGGCTCTTCATCGGCGTCGATGTCCCGGCACCGGTAGCTAGCGATAAGGCGATCACATCGCTTGCGGCGGAGGTCCTGCCGCTCGGTAACGGCTGGAACTGGAACCAGGGCCTGATTGAGTTCGGTGCCCTCCACTGCACCGCCCGCAAGCCTCTCTGCATCGTCTGCCCCCTGCAGGCAGAATGCAACGCCTATCCGGAGATCCAGACAGCCATCGTGGGGAATACGAAGGTTGCGCGGGGTCGCAAACAGGTCCCGTTCGAACAGACGAACCGGTATTTCCGGGGACGCATCGTCGACGCCTTACGCGTGCACCAGGACGATGGCATTCCCCTTTCTGATCTCGGCCCCCTCCTCCGCCCTGAGTTTGGAGAATCGGATGTTCCCTGGTTGCTGGAGATGGTCGAGGGCCTGGAGCGGGACGGTCTTGCGGCGATTGCTGAGGAAGAGGCGTCGTATGATGTGTCGGAGACCCGTGTTCGGCTGCCTTGAGGAGCGTCCCGATGATCTACCTGCCGGAGCATTTTGACGCGTCGGATCCTGGCGCAATGCGCGAACTGATCGATCGGTTCCCCCTGGCGACACTGGTCACGCAGGGACCGGAAGGGATCTCCGCGAACCACATTCCGCTCATCCTGGAGTCCCGGGCCGGCACATGCGGCACACTTATAGGCCACGTTGCCCGCAACAACCTTGTTTGGCGAGACGGGCACCACCTCGGCGAATCGCTTGTAATTTTTCAGGCGTCCGACGCCTATATCTCACCGAACTGGTATCCATCGAAACAGGAGACGCACGAAGTCGTCCCGACGTGGAACTACGCCGTGGTTCACGCCTATGGCCCGGTTATCATCCACGAGGACGAGAAGTGGCTGCGTGGGGTGGTCGGCAAGTTGACGCGGAAGATGGAAGGAATCACGTCGGAGCGCCCATGGAAGATGGCGGACGCCCCGAACGA
>DASYWM010000110.1:0-7387 GCA_035936075.1 Thermomicrobiales bacterium | reverse complement strand
GGCAGTACACTCCATCATACGCATACGTCCGTGCAGCGGGAGGACATCTGAGTGAACCGGTTACGACGGATTGGACTGGATCGATCGCCGAACGATCTCCAGCGGATCTCAAGAATCTACAACGAGCGGGCACCAACCTGGGACGAGCGAGAGGGCCGGGGCGAGAATCTGGTGCTCGGGCCGGCCTATCGTGATCGTCTCGCCCGGATGCTGGAGGGGGATGTCCTGGAGATCGGCGTCGGCACCGGGGAGACCCTGCGTCGGGTGCAGGCGTTGGGTGCCCCCATCGCATCCTTCACCGGCATCGATGTCTCAACCGGCATGCTCGCGGAGGCCTCAAAGTACGCGGAGTCCAGCCCGTTCCCGGTGACATTGCGGCAGATGAACGCGGAGAGCCTGGCAGCATTTTCCGCGGACACCTTCGATACGGTCACGGCCAGCCTGGTGCTCTGCACCGTGCCGGACCCGGTATCGGCACTTCACGAGATGGCGCGGGTCGTAAAGCCGGGAGGGAAGATCGTGCTCATCGAGCATGTGCTGGCGAAGAACCCCATTGTCGGGACGGCCCAGAAGGTGCTCGCGCCGCTGCAGCGGCGTCACATGGCCTGCAACATCGACCGGCCGACGGACCGTATGCTGCGCGACCTTGGCTTTCAGGTTGAGCGCGATGATTCCCGCTTGCTCGGTGTTGTCCACCTGATGGTCGCCCGCCCACCAGGTGGGTAAGGGGTGACGTTCGCTTCACACAGGTCCGGGACCGCGAGCTGATACTCGGCACGCGGTTGAAGATGCGAATGTGCCGGTTCCGTATCGAGTGTCGTCACTCCGTCACCACTAGGAATGTGTCCCGAAGCTCTTGATTACAGCACATCGCGCTGTATATGATGATTGCAGGTTTTTACAATCTGTTTTCGGGGGGCGACCGCAGCCGCGGTTCTGGACGAGAAGGAGCAGATCATGCGCCGTACTTCTGGTTTCCTGTTCACTATTGCGGTAATGGTGCTGGGGCTGATCGCCTTGGTCGGACTCATCTCCGGCGCCGGTGCTCAGGATGCATCACCGCCTGCTGGCGGACCTCCCCCAGGTGCCTTTGAGATTGCCCCCGGCGTCACGGCCGATGCGGTGGTATTTGCCGAGGGACGGCAGGACCCGTCGCTCTACCGCCTGACTTTCGCGCCAGGTGTGACGTACATGGTTGCTGAAAGCCCGGCGCTCGAGCTGGCCTATGTCGAGTCAGGTGCACTCTCCATGACGCTCAGCGTCCCGGTGACAATCGGCCAGGTAGGTACGCCCGACGCAGCGGGCGAGAGTGTCGAAGCCAATACCGAGTTCATGCTGGAAGCGGGGCAGTACATCGTGCTCACCCCGGGAACGACCGGGGAGGTCCGAAATGACGGTGACGAACCGGGCGTTGTCTCCATCGCGAACATCATTCCTGCGGCCGTTGGTACACCGGAGGCTACGCCCGCTTCCTAGCGGACGACCCGTCATGGGCACCGGTATCGTGTCCCAGGGTGATCAATAGGGGAAGATACGGGCCGGGGCATTAGCCCCGGCCCGTGTTGTTTGACCGGCGACTTAACACTGCTCTCTACGACCTGCGTGTTCGTAAACTCGACATGGAGAATCCCTTGCGTGTGGGCGATGATACCGGGGATGAATGTCTGAACCGGGTCATTGGAGGGGATGCAGGTAATGGTGGATACGCGGGTTCCGGTGATTCTGGACACCGATATCGGTACTGATGTGGATGACACGCTGGCGCTGGCGGTGCTCCTTGGCTCGCCGGAGATCGACCTGCTTGGCGTCACGACGGTCTACGGTGACGTCGCGCTCCGTGCCCGGATGGCGCGCAAGCTGCTGGCGCTCCGCGGCCGCGACAACGTCACTGTGTATGAGGGCATTGCGGAGCCACTGATGCGGAACCGGCCGGTCTACTGGCCAGGGCATGAAGGTGTCGGGCTGCTCGAAGCAGGAGACGATGCGCGTTTCGGGCAGTCACCGGACCAGCACGCGGTCGACTATCTCATCGAGAGTGTCATGGCGCGGCCGGGCAAGGTGCATCTCTTGGCCGTCGGCCCTCTTACGAACGTGGCTGCGGCATTGATACGGGAGCCGAAACTGGCGTCGAACCTGGCGCACCTCACGATCATGGGTGGTGTGATCGCGACGTGGACCGGCGTCCGTGGTGCGGCGGAGCACAATATCCAGTGTGATCCGGAAGCAGCCCGCGTTGTCTTCGCCTCGGGGGCTCCCATCTCGCTCGTTCCTCTCGATGTGACGCTGAAGGTGGATATCACACAGGAGGGTGTAGAGGCGATCCAGGCAGTGGGAACGCCTTTCCATGAAGCCGTTGCCGATCAGGTAGCCCGCTATCCGGGGTTCCAGGAGCGCGAGGGACGGACATCCCTGCACGATCCGCTTGCCGCGGCGGCGGTTCTCCAGCCGGACCTGCTTCAGTGGCACGACCTGGTGGTGGATATCGAGTTGGCGGGCCGGTTGACGACGGGGATGACGGTTGCTCGGCAGCCGGGTCTGGAAACGCCGTCCACGGCACGTGTGGCGATGGATGTTGATGTCGACGCCGCCGAACAGTTCATCACCGATCGGATCTGCGGGAATAGCTGAGTCGTGAAACGAGATCGCACGGGCTGGAGCGAAACGCTCCAGCCCGTGCCTCTTTGTATCTATGATGCTCTGGCGTTATGCCAGGGTTGTCATCGGAGCCTTTTCCGACTGTGATTCCGACATCGAGCGGATGCCCTCGGCCACTCTCTGGCCAAGCTCCTTATCACACCTGGTGAAATGCTCGATCATCTTCTCCTGGAGGATTGGTGCACACTGGCTCAGCCCCGTGGATATGTTCAGGACCAGGTCGTCGCGCTCCCACTGCTCGATCGTGCGGTAGCGCTCGCCTGCCTGCCCGTAGTTGTTCGTGCGGTCGATCGATTCCCGTACGATATGGCCTTCGACGTACGGGGTGTACTCCCTGTAGGACTCGTCTGCCTCCACCATACCGGCAAGAACCGATGGCTCGTAGTTCACCGACGGGTCGGCGCCGCGCTCGTCGTGCCCGAACGACATCATGCCGCCTTCCTGGTTTGTGTGAACGTCAGTCACAGGCTGGTTAACCGGCAATTGCAGGTAGTTCGCGCCAACGCGGTACCGCTGGGTATCGCTGTAGGAGAAGGTGCGGCCGACCAGCATCTTGTCGTCAGAGAAATCGAGGCCATCGACGAGCACGCCTGTGCCAAACGCGATCTGCTCGTTCTCGGCGAAGTTGTCCTTGACGTTCCGGTTGAGCGTCATCATACCGACCGGGCGTAGCGGGAATTGATCCTCCGGCCACGTCTTGGTGTCATCCAAAGGATCAAAATCCAGCTCTGGATGCTCATCGTCGCTCATGATCTGGACATTGAGTTCCCACTTCGGATAATCGCCACGCTCGATCGCCTCGAAGAGGTCCTTGGTGTGGCTGCCAAGCTCCTTGGCCTGGATCTCGGCGGCCTGTGCTGCGGTGAGGGACTCGATTCCCTGCTGCGATTTCCAGTGGTATTTCACCAGCACGCCCTCGCCCTTCGCATTGACCATACGGTAGGTGTTGACGCCAAAGCCGTCCTGATGGCGGTACGACTTGGGGATGCCGCGCGGGGAGAAGAGCCACATCAGCATGTGCATGGCTTCTGGCGAGGCCGCCCAGAAGTCGAAGGCGCGCTGCGGGTCGTTCGCCTGGTTGCTCACTGGGTCAGGCTTTTGGGAATGGATGAAATCCGGGAACTTGGTGGCGTCCCGGATGAAGAAGACGGGCAGGTTATTACCGACGAGATCCCAGTTGCCATCCTCGGTACGCAGCTTCACCGCGAAGCCACGCGGGTCGCGTGCCACCTCGGAGGAGTCCCGGCCACCTGCAACGGTCGAGAAGCGGACACTGACCGGGGTCTTCTTGCCCTTCTCCTGGAACAGCTTTGCGCGCGTATAGGTGCTGGCTGGTTCGTCCCCAATCGTCCCGTAGGCCTCGAACTCACCGTGGGCAACGGTCCCGCGAGCATGAACGACGCGCTCCGGAATGCGCTCGCGGTCGAAGTGGCTGATCTTCTCCAGGAAGTGATAGTTCTCGAGCGTTGCTGGGCCGCGAGTGCCGACGGTGCTCATCTGCTGGTTGTTATGAATCGGGTGGCCCTGACGGTTGGTCAGCACCGGCTTGGTGTTATCCATCGGGAAAGACTCCTTGGTCGTGGGGCGGTGAGTCGCGAATATGAGGGAATTGAACGGGCAGCGGATCTTCGCCCGCATCCTCATAAAGACAACCGGGCGACGCAGATGGGCTGCGTCGCATATACCATGCCCCATGGATACGCCTCTGTGGCGGACTTGTCAAGAATGATTCTCAGTAACCAGGGCGCCGGGGCAGAGCCGATGGTGGAACCCGCCTTGCTTTATGATGTGGGTACGACAGAAATGGAGGATTTCACGCCATGACACACTTCTTCAAACTCCAGGTCGATCTCGACGATCTCACCGATGCGATGTATGGCTTTGTGACGGATCCAACGCCCAGACGGAACGAGCTCCAGGTGGTCAAGGAGCTGGATGAGATAAATCCCGAGATCGTGGACGTGCTCGAATGCATGGTGCTGGATGGGACCGAGGAGCGGCAGGACGTGGCCGACTACGTCAACGCTGTCTTTGGGTCGCACGGGCTGGGACCGATCAAGGCTGAGTCGTAGGCTACGAGTCTCAGGAGCTTGTACCACGATTCACGGTGAGGGGTGGCAACGGTGGGAATACCGCTCACTGCTGACAGGCCGGAGAGTCAGGGCATTCTCCGACAGGCCAGGTCATGGCAAGCGGGTCATCAACTGTCAGGTGTCCTGTCGGAGCCTTCCCGGTATCGTCATTCCGGGCGCAGTCGAGCGATCCCTGCTTGCTGTGACCGCCGCGTTTGCCAGGAACAGAGATCCTTCGACACGATTCGTCTCGTTGCACTCGACTCATCGGCTCAGGATGACGACGGCGATCGCTGCGGTTCGGACCGCTTGTCAAGAACCTCGTCATCCTGAGGCAAAGCCAGCCTTTTTCACCCTGAGGGCTCGGCCATGAAAATCCGACGCGAAGCGCCTTGGCTACCACCAATCCTTGCCTTGGGTCGTCCACGCGAGGTAACTTGCCAGCGAGGGCCCCCGACCTAGATGGGACACGGTGGCAGCGACCATCGCTCCGCGAGGGAATCTTCACTGAACCTTAAGTGACGAAACTTCTGGCACGGGAACCAAGTGAAATGAGCTGGTTGGTAATCTGCCAGGACCACGACGCGCTACGCGATCAAGGACGGCGGATACGTTGTATTACCTGTTCGCTCCTATATCAGGTATCAGGATTTGGGGACACACGCGTTTGGATATCTCTCGCATCTATTTCTCCGCCGATGAGGATTACCTCTCGGCGGCTGCTGACGAACTGCGGCCCCACTTCCCCGATTCCTTCATGGAGCCGGTCGGTCCGGATCTCGGAGCCTTCGAGGATGAGGGCGTCTCCATCTCCCTCATTGCGCGGACGATCCAGGAGCAGCACCTCGTCTTTCCGCGCCACCTGATGCGTGGTGTCGGGATGGCAGAGCTGGAAGAGGCGCAGGACCTGGCAGAGCTCGGCGATATCGCGCTGGGGCTCTGGGAGCAGTTCCCGCTGCCCGGCGAAGTTTCCCTTCACGTTTGGCAGAGCGGACAGGTGGATCTGGCGTATCGCACGGATCAGCTCTGGCGGCGTCTTGCCTCTGCGCTGACCGATATGGACATCGAGGTAAAGCGGGGTGGAGCCGCGCATATCCTCTCGGCGTGCGTCACGGAGCAGGGGATCGTCTTTGGGTCGAACGGAGCGGCGAACGCGCTGACCGATTGGCCTGGCGGGCGAGTACGTCTCGCGAAGCCGAAGGGGCAAATCTCACGTGCCGAGTTCAAGCTGGAGGAACTCTTCCGCACTGATGCGGTGACACTGCCCCAGGGCGGGACGGCGCTCGATTTGGGCGCGAGTCCCGGCGGCTGGAGTCGCATCCTGCTGGAGCGAGGCTTCGAGGTCTGGGCGGTCGATCCCGGTGAGCTGGACGCGCGCCTGTCGAACCGGCAGGGCCTCCATCATGTGAAGACCACCGCCGGACCATTTCTTGCCGAGAACAGGGAGCGCTTCGACCTGGTCGTGAACGACATGCGGATGGCGCCGGTGCTTTCCGCCTCGGTCATGAATTCGGCGGCAGGGCATCTGGCGCCTGATGGCCTCGGTATCATGACGGTGAAGCTGCAACCAACGGACCCACTCCGGGTGGTCGACGAGACGTTCCGGATGCTCTCAAGAGCGTGGGAGATTGTCTTTGCCCGGCAGTTGCATCACAACCGCAACGAGATCACTGTCGTGATCCGCGCGAAGACCGTGGCGTCCCGGTGAAACCCTTATCCACATCGATTGAGTCCCTAATGTATGGATTCCGGTGGGCGTCTATCAGCGACTATCGTCCCTGCCTGTTGGGTGTGCCACGGGCATGAACCCTGATCAGGTGCGGGCGGTACTGGCGCGATGGTTCCCGGACGGTGAACTTGTGATCTCCCGCGCCGAGGGTGGTGTCTCGACGCCGGTCTTCCGCGCGCTGGTTGGTGAGGAGCAGTTCTGGGTGCGGCTTGGGGAGGAGCCACGTGAGCGGCGCGACGGTGAAGTGGCCGCTCACCGGTTGCTGCGCGCCGCAGGCGTCCCTGTTCCCAATGTGATTCGCTATGAGGTCGCCCCACCTGAGTTGGATCGCTCGATCACCTTGACGTCCCATCTGACGGGAAGATCACTGGCAGGTATCCAGGTGGCCCCTTGGCTACCTGCGTTGGCTGCGGACGTCGGACGCCTGCTGGCGCGTATCAACAACATCCCTGTTCGTGGGTTCGGCTGGGCCTCTGCATCGGAAGAGCATGGCGTGCCGGCCGGAGAGCACCGATCGCGGTCCGGGTGGACGCGGGAATATGTGGATGCTGTACGGATGGTCCGGGAGAGCGGTGTTCTTGATGCTTCTGCGCTCGACCACCTTCAGGCAGCGATTGAGCGATGGACCCGGATTCTGGACCGGACAACCGCAGCACTCGCGCACGGCGATTTCGACACCACCCACATCTACGTTGACCCGGAAGACGGCACCCTGACCGGTGTCATCGATCTGGGCGAGCTTCGTGGTGCGGATCCGCTGTACGATCTGGGTCACCTCCTGCTGCATGACGGTGAAGTAGGTCGACCGAAGCTCTTTCCACACATCCTCGACGGATATGCGGAGATCGCCCCGCTCCCGGATGACGCGATGGCTCAAATTCGTCTCCAGGCTCTGGTCATCGGCACCCGCGCACTGTCGATCCAACTTCAG
>DASYWM010000109.1:0-2656 GCA_035936075.1 Thermomicrobiales bacterium | reverse complement strand
GCGAGCTGCGGCGTGGTATGCGACCATCCGCCGATCATCTCCATCAACTGCACTTCGAGATACCGGTAGTTGGCAAGGCGCTGGGAGTTTTCTTTGACCCCGAAGCGTCCGCCGAATTCGCGTCGGTCAACGACTGGCATGCGTTCTTTCTCCTTCGCCCATCCTTGTTTCGTTGGGCACAACGTGCATAGGACCCTCGGTACGTTCTGATTTATAGACGTCCTCTGTACCGGTCCCCTGGCGCAGCAACACCAGCGCGGTAAGCGGATGGTCAAGTGCAAGTGGCGCGCCGTGCCAAATCCCCTCCTTCAGCACGACCGCCTGTCCTGGACGCACTCGGTAGACTCGGAATTGATCCCAGACCGGCGTTTGGTCAGGAGGGCCAACGTAGACCAGGCACGCTCCACCAAGCGGGATGATCACCTCGGCACTTTTCAGGTGGCGCTCTGCCCAGTCAAATTCCATTGCGGACGGCTGGAGATTCAGGTAACCGACCGCGTAGGGCCGATCGGCCTGCGGAAGTCGCGAAATCTCGCTCCACCAGCTCCATCCGCTGCCGGACGCATCGGCCGTCGCGTCGGGCTGCTCGATGACCGCGCCATATGGGGCAAAGGCGTCCGGTGTCAGCTCCTCGACAGGGATACGCATCTCCGTACCCTCCTAATCCGCGGTCGCCAGGACGGAAGTGAGTTCGAGATCGAACTGCTCATACATCCCGAGCGTCGGTGCTCCAGCCAGGCCGGACGCTCTCGGCACCGCTTCCAGCAGGTTGATCAGGGTGTTGGCAACACGAAGCTCAAGGACGTTCTCACCTGGTTTCACCAGGTCGGTGATATCTACGTCGTAGTCGGCCCATAAACGGACCCCCGCCCGGGTGCCGTTGATCACCACTTCCAGCACGTCGTCGGTCATGGCCGGGCTCAGGATGATCCGCTTCCCTTCCGCTTCGGTCGGGATGGTGAATGTGCGCTGGTAGACGCCACGGCCTGAGTAAAATGGGTAGCCCTGCTCAGTCCACGAGGCGGCCTGCATGGTGGCGCGAGGCGGCACGATGCGATAGACATCCTCCCCGGTCTCCTCGATCGCAAAGTCGCCGGTGATCTTCACGAGATCGAGTAGCCCGTCGGTGGCCTTGGTAACCGTCAATCGAACGGTGATGACGTTTTCGCCTATTTGGGCCAGTGGCGTGAGGTCCAGCCGTTGCATCTGGCTGTCGATCTTGCTTCGTTGGGCCACGCCATCGACCGGGCGTCCATTGAGGTAGACCTCCCAGTCGCTGCTGGCGAAGCCATCGATGATGAGCTCCAGCGCCGGTGGCAGGGAGGTGGCTTCAAACGACAGCCGGTACCAAACATCGACCGGGTAGGGGTCGGCTGGTTCCGAGGGGAGCTGATATGCCCAGGCGCCGGGCACCATTGGCAACCATCCATCGGTGCTGGCGGTGTCGAGGGCCGTCTTGCTATCCAGGGGCCGCTCGGACGCGAGCCATCGGCTAATGATGAGCGCATTGTCATCCTCCGCCTGGAACGCCCACTCACCGTCGAGGGAGACCGCCTCCGGAACAACTCCGGATCCGACGCGTTGCCGGTGCTGCCTGCCATTGTCGAGCACGATCGATCCTTGCTCGCCGGTGATATAACCCCGAACGTGGTCCTGCGTGATCGACGTCACGACCGTATCCGTCTCCCCAATGCGAACCGGTGTCGGATCACCCGCAAGGACGAACGCGGATCCAGTTGGCGGCAGCTGGATCTCAAAGCTGGTGGACCCCGTCTCGATGGTCCAGGGAGCGATCGGCCGCTCTTCACCATCTGAGGGGTCCCACAGCACCGGGCGGAGTTCCTTACTCAAGACCACCTGGGCAGTTTGCGGCTGGTACGTGGGGTTCACGAAGAAGTAGAGATCACGATCGTCCTTCACCCTGTGCAGGTAGAAGACTTCCGGATTGTCGATCGTGATATCGGGTGCGATGAGCGTGTCGATCGCCTCCCCGAGCGCCCGCATCACCTCCTCGCGCTCGGCGGTAAGCTCGCCGGTGATGTCCCGCCGCTCACCCTCGGACGGGTCGAACCAGTAGGTGGTCTGGCCAGAAACCTCCTCGATAACGATGTGTGAGCTTTCCGGCTGCCCTGGCACGCCCATGCTCTCCTGCAGCCGCCGGGGAAGCTGTCGATTGAGCGCGTAGCTCTGGAGGAATGCGGTTTTCCCTCCACCCGGATGGTCGGTGACGGTCCTGGTAATGGACGGCTGCGAGGTGAAGCTTCGCTGGGTCTCTGCCGGGTCGACGTCGAAGAGCTGCCGGACCCGGTCGCATATGTCCACCCGCTGCCCCTCGCCGAGTCCCGTGTCGGGCAGGAAGACCGTCCCGAGGACGCAGCCGCCCCCGGCAACGAACTGCTCCAGCCGCTCAATCGTACTCAGCTTGAGATGTCGAATCGGCGGCAGGATGACGACCTGGTATGCCTCGTCACCGATCCTGATTTCCGCTCCGGAAACGTCGGCCGAGGCCAACATATCCTCGTCGAGGTAGTCGTAATCGCGGTGCAGGCGCAGCAGCAGGTCGGTCAATGCGTTGAAGTCGTTTTCCGTACGGTCCGCCATGGCATTGTGACTCTGCGGCGTGTAGGTGGCGAACATGTCGTTGATCGGCCAGAGC
>DASYWM010000108.1:0-11464 GCA_035936075.1 Thermomicrobiales bacterium | reverse complement strand
GAGCCGAGGGTGTTGACCCGCTCGCCGATGATCGTCGGCGACGGTTCCTGTGCCAGATCCACCGCCCTGATCATGCTGGCTACCTGCGGTCGCGGCGTCATGGGACGCGCCATGACCGGCAGCCCGGTGACGTCCCTGATGATCTGGTCGATGTGGTCCGGCGTCGTGCCGCAGCAGCCGCCGACGATGCCGACCCCGAAGTTCTCCACCATATTGCGGAGATCGCGGGCAAACGGCTCGGGCTCCATCGGGAAGACCGCCTTGCCGTCCACATTGATCGGCAGGCCCGCGTTCGGGATGATTGAGACCGGCTTCGTGCTGTATTCACCAAGATAGCGCGCCGGCTCACGCATGTAGTCGGGTCCGGTCGAACAATTGAGGCCGATGATGTCGACGTTCAGGTGCTCAAGGATGTTGAGCGCCGCCGCGATGTCCGTGCCGAGCAGCATGCGCTCCGATGGCATCAGCGTGATGGATGCCTGGATCGGCACCCCCTTGCCCATCTCCTCGAAGACCTGGCGGGCAGCAAAGATCGTTGCCTTGAGCTCGAGTATGTCCTGCACGGTCTCGATGATCAGCCCGTCGACGCCACCGTCCATGAGGCCACGAATCTGGGGCACGAAGAGCTCGACGACCTCGCGGAACCGGTGGTTCCCGAGCATCGGGTCTTCCGAAGCAGGGAGCAACCCGGAGGGGCCGATGGAGCCTGCCACGAACCTGGGTCGATCCTTCGTGCTGTACGCGTCGGCGACTCTCCGGGCAAGCGCGGCTGCCGTCTTGTTGATATCGTAGGTCTGCTCACCGAGGCCATATTCCTCGGCCTTGATGACACTGCTGCCGAAGGTATTGGTCTCGATGACATCCGCGCCAACCTCAAGGAAGGAGGCGTGGATCGTCTCGATTACATCGGGCTTCACGACCGCGAGGTAGTCGTTATACCCTTCCTTGTCCTGCCCACCGTAATCTTCCGGCGTCAGTCCGAGATTGAGGATGGTCGCGCCCATTGAGCCATCGTAGAAGACGGGGCGTGACTTGATCAGGCCGAGAAATGCACTCACTACGGTCTCCCTCCGTGGGGTTTCCAGGTACGATGGATATCCGGAATCGCGGTGCCGGAATCAGGTTAACGACGCGATGAACCGTCACAGTCTATTGAACACGATTTTGTCCCATCGTGACGCGACGCGGCAGGCTGGAAGGCGGCAATGCCCATGCTCTTCTTCACGTAGAGCACCAGCCCATTACAGCGATTAATGAGATTGATACCCGTGTTCGCCAAGTGGAGGGTGTAGCGGACGACTTGCCGCAGCAATGTCGTCCCTCGCGTCCGGCCAGGACGACTCTCGCCTCGAAGCCGGTTTTGCGCGGTGAGGCACACCTTGGACTGCATCTGCCGGGGATGCGCATGGGCCCGGCAACGCACGCCGGGCCCATCATGCACCGCAGCTCGCGTACCGTGTCTAAGGGAGCTTGAATCTCAGACAGAACTGGGCTTACGCCAGCCAGCTTGCCGGTTCATAGAGGGCAGAGCGGAGACCTGCCCACAGGTTCCGATACTGCTCCCAGGGCGTGCTTCCCTCGACCGTGATCGTCATCGGGCCCACTCGCTGGATCCCCGCCGTACGGGCTGCCCGATCGCATTGCGGCATCGTCAGGAAATCGATCTCGATCTTCAACGCTTCGCCCACGTCATAAGGGGTAACGTTCGACGAGTTTTCGAGCGCGCGTTTCGTCGCGGCGGTAATCTCCGGCGCTGTCGCGCTCGGTGGACGGCAGATCGCCGCATTCCTGCCGGTTGCCGATTTCACCGCGACGGTTTCGATGCTTTCCCCCAGAAAACTCCTCGCCTCCTGACAGGTCGTTTCGTCTCCGGTCACAAGCACCGTCGGGATACCAAGCGACGCCAGCATCAGGGCGTTGAGCCCGGTTTCTCCATGTGGTCGCCCATTTACCCGGAGCTCATAGACCGCCACACCTGCAATCGTATGAGGATGAATCGCTTTCTCCGTCTTCGCCATCGCGTGATACCCGAGGAAAACCGCGGCATCGAACGGTTGACTGTCGGCCCCTTCGAGCTGGCAATAGTCCCTGGCGTTCGCGCTGCCTGTGACGAGATGCGCCGCCGGGTGCAGATCCTCGATGCGCAGGTTCCGCATGGGGCCGTGGCCGTCCGCGACGAGAATGAAATCTGCTCCTGCCTGCACCGCGCCCTCGATAGCTGCGTTGGCATCGCCAGCCATGAGCGCGCGTCCACGCCCGTATTCCGTCTCTGACGGCATCATCATGTCAGCGTGAACGATGCCTGAGATACCCTCGATATCGACGGAGATGAAGACCTTCACGGGAAATCCTTTCACCTGTATGGCTGAACAGCTCTTCGCCCTACCATCGCACATCATGAAAGCGGGCGGCGAACACAGTCTCTCCGGAATCCCAAGCCGATACTCATTTCTCGAAAACAGGGAGGCAGTGCAACTCCCAGACAGTCACATTCATGACCGCAGGTTCTACCCCGTCGGCGGCAACGACGGTTCCTGATGCAAGGCCTGGACTTCAGGCGGAAGGTGTAGCGGACGACTTGCCGCAGCAATGTCGTCCTTTGCGGCCTGCTCAGGGCTGGCTATTGCCTGTTCGCTACAGACATGCAACCTCTCTAAAGACAGCTCTACCGGATGATGAGCAAAGGCACCGTGCTTGTTGCCAGTAAGGCCGTTGTCGTGCTGCCCACCATCAGGTTGCGGATGCGGGAGTGCCCGAAAGCACCCATCACGAGCAGGTTGGCTTCCATCTCTTTCACGGCCTGCGGGATGACATGTTCGGGTTCCCCGGAACGGAGATGATGGGAGACCGAGAGCCCCGATGCCTGCAGTCGCGTGCTCGCATCCTCCAGTTGATAGCGGTGGGACTCGGTTCCCTCACTGACCATCAGCAGGTGTCCTTCGGCATCGCTAAGTAGGGGATGGTTCACAAGAAAATCGATCGCGCGTCCGGTGCTTGCTCCGCCGTCGAAGGCCAGGAGAAAGCGCCGGATGGGATGGAATGATTGGGATGTCACCAGGACCGGCCGGTGACTTCCACGGACGACACGCTCGAGGTTGGAACCCAAGTGACTGTCAGGGCCTCCCGCGCCTTCACCCTCCTTCCCAAGCACGACCAATGCGGCGTCGCGTTCGTGCTCGCGCAGGTTGTCGACCAGCGTGCCATGCACCAGCCGTTGGGTGATTCCCTCGACCCCTCCCTGGCGGACTCGTGCGGCGGCTTCATCAAGCAGATGTCGCCCGCTTTCGTGGGCCAGCCGGTTTCGCTGTTCATCCAGCGCAACGATCTGGGCGAGCAGCGTTTCCCGGGTGTCGATGCCAAGGCGGCCGCTCCGGTCGGCGGCGATTCGCGCATCGGAGCGGTGACGCTCCAGGACATGAAGGAGCTCAACGGGAACGGAGAGTGTGCTGGCAGCCCAGGCCGCATGGTCGCACACGCTGACCGCGTAATGGGAGCTATCGACAAACGCCAGGACCTTCATTACTACTCTCCTCCTGCTGCGTGCTCTAGTGGCCGGGGACATAGTCCAGGGCATCGACCTTGTCATGAATACCAAGCCTGTCGACGATCGTCGCACTGGCCTCGTTCATGCCGATGAGTTCGACTTCGGTAGCGTCGCGCCGGAACTTCAGGACCACCCTGTCCAGCGCGGCGACGGCGGAGATGTCCCAGAAGTGGGCCCGGCTTACGTCGATGCAGACCTGGTCGAGCGCCTCATCGAAATCAAAGGCACTGAGGAACGATTCGGCTGAGGCAAAGAAGACCTGGCCCGTCACCACGTAGGTGCGCAATCGCCCATCGTCGGAGATCGTGGAGTGCACGCCGAAGATCTGCCCGATCTTCCAGGCGAAGAAGATGCCGCTGAGAAGCACGCCGACCAATACACCATACGCAAGGTTGTGCGTGGCGACCACCACGGCTACGGTGGCGAGCATCACGACACTTGAGGTGCGAGGGTGCGTTCTCAGGTTGGCCAGTGATCGCCAGCTGAAGGTACCGATCGACACCATGATCATCACGGCGACAAGGGCCGGCATGGGAACCTTTCCGACCGCATCGCCGAGGCCGACGACGAGCACAAGCAGGAAGGCGCCCGCGATGAACGTGGAAAGGCGACCACGGCCACCGGACTTCACATTGATCACGGATTGACCGATCATCGCACACCCTGCCATGCCACCGAGGAAGCCGGTGGCGACATTGGCAATGCCTTGGCCGGTGCTTTCACGGTTCTTGTCGCTGCCCGTGTCGGTGAAATCATCGATGATCGAGGCGGTCATGAGCGATTCCAGCAATCCAACGACGGTGAGTGGCAGTGCGTAGGGCAGGATGATCATCAGCGTTTCGAGGTTGATCGGGACATCCGGAAGCAGGAAGACAGGCAGCGACGATGGCAGCTCGCCCATGTTGTCCACGGTCCGCACGTCCAGACCGAGAATGAGGGTGACGATGGTCAGGACGACGATGCTGACGAGGGGAGAGGGCACAGCGGTCGTTACACGTGGCAGGAGATAGATGATCGCCAGCCCGGCGACAACCATGGGGTAGGTCTGCCATCCGACGCCCTGCAATTCGGGGATCTGCGCCATGAAGATCAGGATGGCCAGGGCATTGACGAAGCCGGTCATCACCGAGCTGGAGACAAAGCGCATGACCCGCGCGAGGCCGAGGACTCCGGCAATGACTTGCAATACACCGGTCAGGATGGTCGCGGCGAAGAGGTACTCCAGCCCGTGATCCCTGACGAGGCTTACCATCAGGAGGGCCATCGCGCCCGTGGCCGCACTGATCATGCCGGGTCGGCCACCGGCGAAGGCGATGATGACGGCGATCGAGAAAGATGCGTAGAGGCCGACTTTGGGGTCAACGCCCGCGATGATCGAGAAGGCGATCGCCTCCGGGATGAGTGCCAGCGCCACCACTATCCCGGCCAGCACATCCCCACGTATATTGCCGAACCATTCGGCACGCCAGTTTCCAACCCTCATGTTTCAGTCCATCCCAACATCGCCCGTGGCCTCGGTTCACGCGAACCGGGCCCTTGGGCGTCTCATCATCGTTATCCGATTGTTCATTCAATGGAATGCCGCCCCGGTAGCGGGCAACCGGGGAAGCCTACCAGAGTATTCCGGACCGGGCAACGGAGGAGGGACATCTGCGATGTCGTCACGTCAGGAGAGGTGGACAAAGATTGGCTGCATGAGCGGCGGTTCGCTGACGGGAGGTAGGGAACCCGCCCCCGCCCCGTGCACCCACACTGCCAACACCCCCTAAAACAACAACCTGGCCATCTAGGCAGCCTGGCGCCAACTTCGGATAATCCGTGTCTGCTCGGGCATTGAGGGGAGTACTTGCGAAGTCATGGCCTGGTCCGAGGGAGACGAGCCGAGTCGATCTGCTTGATTCGATCCTCGCCGGAGACTTCGATATTCGATAAAGCCGCCCAGATGGCCAAGTTTTTGACCTCCATCCAAAAACTTGGCAGTCTGGAGAAATCCCCGTCATCTCGGCGAAAGTGGGCTCCGCACCCCCTTAGGCTGCCACTGGCCAGGTTAGAACGCTTGGCCACCTAAGAACTCCTCTCAAACTCCATCAGCTTCTACGCAGATCTTGTGAACGCCGCTCTGGATCAACTTCACCAAGCGACGTCGGCATGCCGCGTATACTCGTGTCAGCGTATGGCCCGTGTGATCCCTTCGCGTTTGCCACTCCTCACGCATTCCAAAAGGCGTACCCCATTAGCATGACGTCCCCTGAAAACCGCTCCGTCGCAGATAGGGCCATCAGCCGTCCAACACCATTTGACATGCCCGATTCGGCGGCCGAGCAGATGCTGGCGGCACATATCGGCATCACCTTCCACGACCCGAAGCTCTTTCGGCTGGCCCTGACGCATCGCTCGGTCCTGCACGACTGGCTCTTGCTCGAAGAGGTCGATGCGATTCTGCAGAGCAACGAGCGGTTGGAGTTCCTTGGCGATGCTGTCCTTGGGGCCATCGTCGCGGAGCGGCTCTACGCTGTTGACCCGGTTGCCGACGAGGGGACGCTGACCCGTCACCGGGTGGCACTGGTGCGGGCAGAAACCCTGGTGAAGTGGGCGCGGGAGCTCCATCTGCATGAAGGGCTCTATCTCGGCACTGGCGAAAGCGTCACCAACAGCGTCCGGGATCGGATGCTGGCCGGTGCCTTCGAGGCACTTGTCGGGGCGATCCACCTTGATCAGGGACGTGATGCCGCAGGGTGTTTTGTCAACGCCTTTCTCGATCGCGACATGAACGCTATTCTGGCCGATGAAGCCAGCGCCAACCCAAAGGGGCGCCTCCAGGAAGTCGTGCAGGAGCGCGGGCTCGATCAGCCGATGTATAGCACCGTTGCCGAAGAGGGCCCCGATCACGCGCGTGAATTCACTGTCGAGGTCTCTGTGGACGGGGAGCCCATGGGTACCGGGCGCGGGCGTAGTAAGCGGGAAGCGCAGCAGGCAGCTGCGCGTGAGGCGCTGCTTGCTATCGCGGCGCGCGTCCAGGCGACCGAGGACAGAGAGCTCCGGTAGGGGAGCGCCGAATAGGCAATTCCGAAGGAATGAGCGGGAGCGTACCATTGTGTGCTCCCGTGCCCGACATGGGAAGGATGAGGGAACGATGGCGGGACCTTGGGATCAGATCTCGGTATTCAGCGGAAACTCGAATCCGGACCTGGTCGACGATATCTGCACCTATCTCAGCATTCCCCTGGGCAAGGCCGAGGTCTTCAAATTCAGCAACGACAACACCTTCGTGCGCATCCAGTCCAGTGTCCGGCAGGACGACGTCTACGTTGTCCAGTCGTTCACCACACCGGTTAACGACGCGATCATGGAGTTGCTGATCATGATCGACACGCTGAAGCGAGCTTCAGCGGGCCGGATCACCGCCGTGATCCCTTATTATGGCTATGGCCGGACCGACAAGAAAGACCAGCCCCGTGTGCCGATTACGGCGCGTCTCGTGGCCACGCTGATCGTCCAGGCCGGTGCCGACCGGGTGTTGACAGTGGATCTCCACGCCGGTCAAATTCAGGGCTTCTTCGATATCCCGGTGGATGAGATGAGCGCGATGTATCTCACCGCGCGCTATTTCGTGGAACAGCATCTGGAGAACGCGGTCGTCGTCTCTCCTGATCTGGGCAATACCAAGCGTGCCCGCAACTTCGCGGACATCCTCGAATGTTCACTGGCGATCATTGAGAAGCGCCGGATCGGCAATCAGGACAAGTCGGAGGCGCTCAATCTCATAGGTTCGGTTGAGGGTCGGCAGGTGGTGATTGTCGACGACGAGATCGACACCGCTGGCTCGATCACCCAGGCGGCGGATGTGTGCCTCGAGGCCGGTGCGAAAGAGGTCTATGCCACATGCATCCATCCCGTCTTCTCCGGTCCAGCAGTCGAGCGGCTCAAGTCCAGCCCAATCAAGGAGGTCGTGGTGACCAACACAATTGCCTTGCCGCCCGAGAAGCGATTTGAAAAACTGGTGGTCCTCTCGGTCGCCGAGTTGCTCGGAGAGGCGATCCAGCGCATCCATGCTGGCGCCAGCGTCTCGACCGCCTACCGGCGTGCTGACGCCTTTCAGGCACGTCTATCGTTTGTGACCGAGTAGCGATGACTGCCCCTGCGCTGGGTTACCGGCGTTCAGCGAACTGGCCGTGAGACTGCCCAGTCGCCATATCTCGCTCGCCGGGGCCGTGGTCGTCATCTCTGTAGTTGCCGCGATCGCGGTGGTGGTCTGGGTGCTCCTGCTCGTCCGGGACGAAGAATCACCGGTTGACCCGCCGCCGGAACCCACAGTCTCCCCGCTTGCCACACCGGCCACTCCGCCGCCCCCTGGCACGGTGATGGCAACACCTGTGCCAAACCTTTCCGTTGAGCCGGCTCCAGAGCCCGGAAGCCTCTCCGACTTGCTCCGCTACGCGCCGGATCGATTGGCCGATGACACCCTTCCCCTCAGCGATATCGCCCGGTATGCGGATATAAAGCGCTGGATGGACGCAGGGGGAGTGGAAATACCCGATGGGCCCCAGGATCGGGCCTGGGAGCAATGGGAAACGGGGCTTGGGACGCTCGCATTGCCCGAGGTGCTCGCGGCGCGTGCCAACGACCCTCTCTGGGACGCGACATACGGGTTTCAGCTAACGGACGTGGATCAGGTACTTGCGGTCGGTCAGGCGCCTGACTACGTGCTGATCATGCGGGGAGATTTCGAGCCGGAGGCCCTGCACGCTGCCTGGGTGCAATCCGGCTATCAGGCCGTGCGTGCGGAGGACGTGACGATATGGTCGCTCTTTCCCGGAGATGCGGTTGATCTCTCGGCACCCGCCAGTCGCCCCGCGCTGGGTAACCTCAACAATATCGTGCTGCTGGACGATGGAACCCTGATAGCGACATCCCGGCTCTCACGGCTGGAGGATGTTGTTCGCGTGGCGCAGGAGGACGCGCCTTCCCTGGACGACAATCCCGCAGTGGCGGCACTCCTCGCGCCGGGCGCGGGGGCGGAATCGATGGTGACGGCCGTGATCGTCAAGGGATCCCTGCTTGCGACTGTTGCTTCGACACCGACGGTCATTGCGACCCCTTTCGGCGCGACCTCCACCGGCCCCTTGCCGATTAGTACGCCATCGCCGTCCCCGATAGCGGATCTGCAGATGCCTCCGGTCGAGCTGATGCTGGCCGGGATCGAGGCGCCTGGCTCGGGAGGGACTCCTCCAGTGTTCTCGATGGTCCTGAGCTTCGACGCTGTTGAGGATGCGACGCGGGCGATGATCTCCGTGGACCGAACCCTGCAGGAGGATCGTTCTCCGGTCACACATCGTTCCTACCGGGAACGGCTGGAGCCGCTCCAGATGCGTGTCATTGGTACGGAGCAGGGGGACGCCTTGCTGTTGATCCGCACGGGCCTACTCAATGGTTCGGCCGATTGGCTGGTGATCCTTGAAGAGCGAGATCTCGGCTTCCTGATGTGGCCCCTGGAGTTGGACGACGAGTAGGTTCCCTTGGGTTGTATGATCAATCGGCATGGGTTCATACATTCGGATTCGGGGTAACAGTCCCCCGTCGCACGATTCGCTTATGTGGCGGACGGAGGCGCGGAACCGGTTCTGAAACCCGCGCGTTGAACAAGAGCCTCTGCAGATATCCATACCGTTGCTTTCACCAAATCCCTTGCATTGGCACAGGCGAGATACGAGTTAGAGGAGACACCATGACCGGCATCATCCATTTCCCGGCATCATCCCGACGGTCGCGCTGCGTGAGCCGCCGTACGCTGATCGCTGGCGCGGCCTGTTATGCCGCCACGACTGCCTTCGGGCCGCCAGCCCTTGCGCAGGACGACGCGGAGCCCGATGCTCCAGTCGAATCCTTCCCGGAGAGACCCTTGTACGAGGGGAATGCGCGGAGGCGCTTGCAGAGCCTGCTAGAGCTCGTCCCGGTCGATGCCCTCGGTGGCCCGGACCCGAACTCCTGGCTCTTCACCTGGCTGGACCTCCAGACACATTTGACTGTAATGGGATCACCGGATCTCTATGCCGATGCGACGAACACCGCCGCCATCCTCGCGCCATTGGTGTCCGATGATCCTCTCTTCCGGGAGGCTTTGAATGAGGAGTCGCGAGGCATATTCGGGTTCTCGGTCTTCGATGTTCATCAAGTGCTTGTTGCAGGAGTCGCGCCCGATCAGCTCACGTACTATGCCGGGGGCCTGCCGGTGGCCGACCTGCCTTCAACCTGGGAGGCCGCCGGGTACGAGAAGAAGAGCGGGGAAGCTGGTGATTACTGGACGATCGGTGAGGACGGTGAGCTGTCTCTCGATTTGCCTGCAGGCCGAATTGGCACCGGCAGGCTGAACAATGCGGCCATTCTGAATGACGGCATCGTGGTCTTCGCTGGAACCGCGGCCCAGCTGCAGCAGGTGCAGGCGCTTGCTGGTGGAGGTGGGGAGTCAGCCGCTGGTCTTCAGGACCTCGACGCCCTCATCAGTACGATGCCACTCGACGCCGTGAATGTCATTCCCGTGCCAGGCGCCGGGCTCGAAGCGCAGAGCATTACACCGGAGAACCCTGGTGCGGAGCTGAACCAGACGACGACCGATCTGCTTGCCGAATCCGATGAGGCTGTCGGGCCGATGCCGGAGATCGACATGGCGCTCTTTGGAATTACCGCTGGCATCGTGGCTCCACTTGCTGCGCGGGATGACGGCACTCCTTCAGCAACGCCAGAAGTGCTCCAGAGCGTCGCCGATGCGCGCTTCTTTGTGCATCTCCTGGCCGGGTCGGCAGCCGATGCTGTGGCCGCTGCCGAAGTGGTCGCGTGGCGAATCGAGCACATGATTTCGCCAGTCGCCGGGTATCCCTACAGTGAGTTGCTGGTCCCGGAGTTTTCGACCCAGGATGCGGCCCAGGGAGAGGTTGCCGCGTTGGCCTTCGCGAATCCTCGAGCGCTGGAGGCTTGGCATCAAATGCTGGCCATGCAGGATATCTGGCCGTTCGTGTGGCTGGAGGCGGAGTAGGAGCGTTTGGGGCAAGGTAGGCGATGGCGGCCCTGCGCCTGAAGAACCCGGGACCGCCATAAGCCGGACACTTGGAAATCGCCTCGTGATCTCGGGAACAGCACGTAGGTTGTGCTGGCCGGCACGGATCAGTTTTGCTGCAGTGACCGGATCGCTTCGTCCAGCGCGGTCGTGAGGCTGGCGTGGCTGTCCAGGAGCGCCTGGAGACGGTCGGCCTGCAGACCGAGATCTCGCAGGGAATCGATGTCGCGCGGGTTCATACCCACGGCTTCGATCACCTCCCGCAGGTCCGAGAAGTCGGCCGTTTCGCCACGAACGCTACGCAGGTTGTTGGCGATGGTGACGATGTCGTTATCCCCGGACGGCTCTTCCTCGCCGATCTTCCAGACGAGTGCGCGCAATTCTTCGATGAGCGTGGTGGCCCGCTCTCGCGGATCCTGTTCCTCACCTGTGTCTGGGGCCGACGGGTCCACCGCAATAGGTGAATCCCAGTCTGCCGCGGAGACACTCTCGTCACCGGTGATACTGCTCTCGCCTGCACTGGAAGTGCTGACGGCATCCGGTGCGGGGATGATGGTTTCCGACTCCTGGGCTACCTCATCCATCTCCACGTCGTCGAGTGATGTTGCCCATCCTGTTTCAGCGTCTCCCCCGCCCAGTGTCGTGGTGGTGTCACTTTCCGCGGTAGATGCGGTGATCGTCACCGATTCGTCCTCAGCCACGGGAGCTTCGTCGCTCGTTGTGTTCCTTGCCCAGCGATTGTCTTCGGGGGACGTGGAGTCGGTGCTACTGCCAGTGCCCACCGCCTCATCGACTCTCTCTTCCGAGTGCCACTTGCTCGACCAGTCGGAGTCCTCGCTGCCCCTCACGTTCTGCGCCTCTGCTTCGGC
>DASYWM010000107.1:0-5645 GCA_035936075.1 Thermomicrobiales bacterium | reverse complement strand
CTACCCACGCTATCGTCGGTGTCGTAGATGGCAAGCTCCAGCTCTCTGTTAATCGCACGGCCCTCACCGAGGTGGATCTTGAGGAGACAGTTCACCGTCAGGACCATGGTCCCGGACCGTTTGAGGAGTAGGCCAGACCGGCGCGCACGTTGGGCATCGTTGGCAAGGGAGAGCATGGACATATCCTCATCGTCATCGGTGCAGCCGGACGGTGCGGCCACGGTGACCGCGACGTTCGATGCTATGGCCAGCCGGGAGCAACAGGGTGACGACATCCTGTACGCACCTGCACTAAATGAGAACGTTACTCCAGGGACAGTGGATGGTTGTGAGGATTGCCTCAGGGTGGGCGACACCTGGGCGCATCTGCGCCTCCGTCCCATGTGTGGCCACGCCGGTTGCTGGGATTCGTCGTCCAACAGGCATGCAACCAGGCACGCCCATGACGCAGGGCATCCCCTGGTGCCGTCCTTTGAGCGTAGGAAAGACTGGCGATGGTGCTATGCGGTCTACAGCCAGTTGCATGATGGTTGCTGGGGCGTTGCCTGTTCCGTGTAGCGGACGACACACAGGCAATTGCACAGCAATTAATGGGCCGCATGGGCCGCATTCGCTCAACGCCTTCGGCATTGTCTGTGCGCGGCAGCGTCCCAGTGCCGCAGCAATGTCGTTCTTCCCCGCCATGAAGGCGAGACCGGCAATGATCCTGCAAACCGCTGTCATGCCCCAGCCATGTTCTGGTGCCCGAACGTGCCGGCGAGGCACGCGGCAGCTGGGGGATGCCAGTACCTCGCCGTTCGTGTCAGGATGAGGTTCTCGCCCTGACATCTCTAATGTAGGATCTAGAAGCTGGTACCGGCATCCGTAATTTTACGGATTCCCTGGACGGTGCTGTTGCGCAAAATACGGAGACCGGTCCTGGAAAGCCTTTCTCCCGCATGCGTCAAACCCTCCCATATCGGTCCTGCGGTGCCTGTATCCTGCTTCCCGAGCGGATTCAAATGTCTACTATGCAGGATCGGGCCCCTCCACGCCCGCAGAAATCACGTTAGTGACAAGGTGGCAAATCTGTTCAGGTGACAGGATATCGAGTACACTGTGCATGTAAGCAGTGTACGTATAGTCTTGACGCGGCAGCCAGAGCATCAAGACCATACGTTCAGGCGAGCACTCCGACGATGACCACTATCGAAGGGGCCTGTCGCTTACGTGACAGGGGAAGGGAAGGCTGAAGAGGGGCGGTACCAGCAAAACCGGTACCGCCCCTCTTCATGCATGCCGTGGAACATTACTGGTTCCAGGCCGGATAGTAATAGACCGTGACCGATCCGGACTGGTAGAGCTTCTCCAGATCGCCCTCTTCCACGGCGGTCTCGAATTTCTGGAGGGATGCCTGACTGTATGTGGCTCGTTCAACGGGTCCGACATAGACCAGTTGGACATCATACTGCCGGAGTAGGGGGTCAATTGACCCAAATGTCCCCCGGCTGCCGAATATCTCGTTGACGGCCGCCTGGCGGCGATCGACGACCTCTGTCCAGCCAGGACGCATGATGTGCTCGGGAGTGCTCCAGCCGATGATGGTCGGGAGGCCGGTCATGGTGCTGATTCGTCCACCAAGCTGGTAGTTGGATGTCGTTGCCTCAAGAATCACCGGAAGTCCATTGACGTTCTCCATGAGCCATCGTGCCGCATCACGGTCGTCCCCAAGGACCAGGTCCTGCCCGTCGCTGGAGTACAGGCTGGTTGCATCGAGCGTCCGGGGAGCATCGTCGCGCGCCTCCACAAGTGATCGCGTCACAAGTAGCGGGTAGAAGATGCTTCCGGCGAGAAGGGCCACGAGGGCGATCGTCCATATCACCCCGGGGATCGATCGCAGCAACCGCCTCGATGCCTCAAGCCATCGGACAATCCCGCCGAGGGCCACCGTCGCCGCAACTCCAAGCAGCATCCATGTGAAGACCCCGAGTTGGAGAGCGGAGCTCCCGCCGAATGGATCAGCCGCTATCGGGATCCTGTTCTGCAAGACCATCAGCATCATCGCCAGTGCCGTCATGACGAGGACAAGCAGGTAAGCTGGCCGGGCCCGCAGATGCCAGACCGCGATCATCACCAGGAGCAGGGCGACCAGCACAAAGAGCACGAGACTGGAGAGCACCATGGATGCGATTAGCGCTCCAGCAGCGATCATCAGGGTTAGGAACGAAATGACTCGCGCGGTCCACCTTGGCTCACGTACTCCCTGGGCGGATGCCACGACCTGGGCCAGGAGCCATGTGACCAGAATGAAGAGTATCGGTCCATAGATTGATAATGATTCATCGAGGTCGACGGTTGGAGCGGTCATCAAATTGCGCTGAGTCGCATGGAACTCCTGAATCGCGGGGAAGAAGGCGATATAGCTAAATGCCGCGGCGGCGATCGCGCAAAGGACCGCGTTTCGTGCCATGGGCCACGGGCGTTCCCAGCAATGCGCCATGACGATTCGAATGCCGAGCGCGGCAACGATCAGTCCCAGCGTAGGGAGGAATCCCCATGTTGAGGAAGCCAGCATGGCCCCGGCTGCGGCTCCGCCAAGGAGCACTGTGGCGAGGTCGGTCCGGTCCAGTCGCCACTGCTCGGAGCCACTTATGTGGTTGCGCAGGACGATGGTGACGGCCACGGCGATCGCAAGGGCGATGATGGGAAGTGTGCTGGTGACCTGGTCCAGGTTCCCGGAGATCATGAGCCCGAATGGGTTGTTCCCCTCGGCGTCTAACCCGATGCGCATCGCGTCACGTGCAAGGTTGGGGTCGGAGGGGAGTCGCTCCGTGACGATTTGCCAGATGCCGTAGGCGATGTCCCCCGCTCCTCCACCGATGAACCAATCATCCGGACGTGGTGCGTATCCCCATGCGCCTTCACTGACCTGGCGCGCAAGCATCAGGGTCGGCCCGAGAACAATCAGGAGAGGAGCGAGCAGGGCTATCCAGCCGGCATGGGATCGGGACGATGAAACTCGGGCAATCAGTGCGGACGCCGCTGTCCATAGCGTCACGGAGAGCAATGCGAAGATGCCGGCGAAGGTAAGGTTGTAGCCGATTGCAGGGACTATCCCGGTAAGCCGCGTGATCGTTACCCACGGCATCTGCCCCCAGTTGGAGAGATGCAGCTGCCCTCCGCTCAACCAGGGATCGTAGGCCGGGAAGTAGGGTGACCGAACCGTCGCGTTGAAGACGGCGTACCAGAAGGGCGTCGCGTCCTCACCGGTTGGTTGCCAAAAGCCGGGATTCAGTGAACGGATCCATGCCATGCCGGCGAAGGTGGTCAGGAAAAGCACCTCGGTGGCGATGAGCCACCGCCAACGGTTGCGGAAGGCGAGGAGCATCTGCACCGACTTGCGCCGGAGGAGGATGAGCCCCACCACCAGCAGCAGGAACCAGCCCAGGGCGATCGCGATGGGTCCGAATGGTAGGAGCTTGAGGCTGGAGAGCATCCAGGCGATCCAGGTCACGATCAGCAGCCCGAGTACCTTCGCCATTGCGTATCCATGGTCTGGAAAGCGGCGGAAGACCAGCCATGCCAGCGGCAGCGCCGGAAGCGCGAGGATCTGCAGGGCAACATACCACCAGAAGGCGGGAGCAGCATTGGTGAACGTTCCGCGGTCGAACTTTTCCGACCAGGAACCTTCCTCCGCATAGGCTGCTTGCTCTTCAGGTGTGAGAAACATCTGGTCACCCAGCGGATCACCGGGTATGTAATTCACGCCTCCATATCCAAGGGCGGCGTCCAGTTCGTTGTAGACGTTCGCGACGTTGAACCGGTCGGTTTTCTTGAAGATGCGGACGTAGGGGTGCTCGTAGACGGTGAGTGTCTCTTCGGCGTTCGTGTCGTCGAGGGTGATACCGAAGAGCTCCGGTTTCTGCGAGAAATCTGCGACAAGCTCGAAGCCCAGGTCTCCGGAGAGCAGCATTTCGTAGTAGTGGGTGGCCATCGGGTAGCGCTCCGGCTGGCGGGGCACCGAACCGATGATGCGATTGCTGCTGAGGACGATGTAGTCGGCCTGATTGATCTGGCCCACCAATGTGCTGAGCTTGAGGCTCTCCGGGCCCTCATAGGCATAGAGGTCGAGCGTGATGACGTCGTACTGCGAGGGATCTTCGCCCTCCAGATGCATGGGCAGGGGATCGTCCCAGTACTCCGCGGTCAGCGTGCTTCCGGCCGGCACGTTCTCGTAGATCCATTCCGAGGCCTGTTCCCGGGAGAGCGGGCGGACAAAGAGGGTATCGAAGGCCACTGCATAGAAGAGCGTGTAGGCGACCGTGACAGCGATCAGGATCGCACCGGGGTTCGCCCATCGGGCGGGCCGGAATCGGCGCGCCAGCTCCACGAGCAAGCCGGCGGAAAAGACCACCAGAAAGGGGTAGATCGGCAGCAGGTAGCGCTGCGCCTGTGCCATGTTCGTACCGTAGAGCGCCAGCTGTACAACCGACCATGCCCCCATGCCAAGCATCCACCACGAGGGCCAGGTACGTGCGCCGATGAGCCGGACCACGAGCAAGGCGAGCCCTGACAATGCAGCGATCCCGAGCGGCGGACCCATGCCCCAACGAACGAGGTTGTCAAGAATGTAGACAACCGGTGGCCGGTCCACCCACTGGATACTGGACTTGACATCGACCAATCCCGACTGGGCATGGCGCCAGTAGCTGAGATCATCGAGCCAGCGCTGGTCGAGGCTGATGTTCCAGATCGAGGGGCCAGTGAAAGCGTAGGGCTGGGCGATGCGGAAGGTCCAGAAGGCGACGAGCCCGGAGAGCGCCACCGCCGGCAGGACAGGGAAGCGGGAGAATCCGGTACTGCCCCAAGGGATCAGCCCTTCCCAGCCACGATGCCTGATCATCTCTGCGACCGGGAGCGCGAGGAAGGCGAGCGCGATCAGGTAGTTGGGCTTGCTGGCCCCGGCGAGTCCGATCATTAATCCGGCGACGGCGAACCAGCCGAAGCTGCGTCGATCCCAGCCCTTGACGATCGCCGCGAAGGACGCGGTGGCGAAAAATACCGAGACCGCGTCGACGGTGTAGTAGTGCGCCGTCTGGATATGCAACATCGTACAGGCGAGCAGGAATCCGGCGAGAAGGCCCGCGGCGCGGCCGAAGAAACGCCGTGCGATCCAGGCGGCCAGGAAGACCGTGCCCGTATCGGCAAGTGCCGAGATGGCCCGCCCTGCCAGATGCATCTCCCCGTAGACATCGGTGCCGAAGAATGCCGAGACAGCCTTTGTGAGGAAGAGCGGAAAGGTGCCATAGACGAAGGTCGAATGACGCGTATTGTAGGGATTGAGCGGCGATGTGGCGCTATCGAAGTACTGGAAGATGGAGTCGGGCCACGCCGTGTCGACCGTCACCATCACCATGAATCGCTCGTCCGGGTGCAGGTAATACCCGTTGTCCCAGTCGAGCCCGATGAAGCGGAGAGCTGCCGCGAGGAGCAGGATCGCCAGGAGCACCAGCCGGTAGGAAATCCGGAGAGGACCCAGTTGAATCATGGGAGAGGATCCCCCGGAGCATCTTCACCACGGTAGAGACGCTCATAGGCATCCACCGTTGCCGCAAGTGAGTACCGGGCTGCAACCCTGCCCGGATCTGGACGGAAGCGCTCCGGCT